>JBEKGZ010000112.1:0-4844 GCA_050012535.1 Bathyarchaeia archaeon
TCTTATTGCCGAATCAACAAAACCGGTAAAGGCCTCTCGAAGTTTTTGTAGTAGGACCGTCTTACTTTCGAGCAGTTGCTGTTGGCTTTTCTCTAGTTCCGTACGCGCCAGGTCCAGTCGTTCTTGGATCTCCTTTGAAGTGGGCAGGGTGCGTTCGCCTCCTAGTGGCATTCCGCCCCCTTCCTTGTAACATCTTCTCTTGCTCTTCGCTAAGAGACCTCGACGACGCCATTCACGGTGCGGCCAATCGCGCTCAAACTAGGGGTTCACGAACTTCTTGCGTGCTCCGCAAACCGTGTTCATATAGGCTTCCTTCATAAGGCGCACCTTAAGTATCACTCAGGTGCGCCCTCTGGCCGAACACGACGCGTACATCCACATAGAGAACGTCGTCGCGTCCGCCACACTGAACCAGAAGATAGACCTCAACTCGATTGTCCGGATCTTTCCTGGCGTCGAATATAGACCTGAGCAGTTCCCCGGACTCGTATACCGGCTGAAGAAGCCCAAGACCGCGACACTCATCTTCAGCTCAGGGAAGATGGTGTGCACCGGAGCCAAGTCCGAGAGGCAAGCAAGGAAGGCAGTCACGAAAGTTGTCGATGAGCTCAAGAGGGGCGGCATAGTCATCCTTGCAAAGCCGGAAATCCAGATCCAGAACATAGTAGCCTCAGCTGGGCTGGGAGGCCGCATCGACCTAGAAAAAACAACATACTCGCTCAAGCGCACGATGTACGAACCTGAACAGTTCCCTGGCCTCATCTACAGAATGGACGACCCCAAAGTAGTCATACTCATCTTTTCGACCGGAAAGTTAGTGTGTACAGGCGCCAAGAAAGAGGCGGAAGTACCCAGGGCCATCGCAAAACTGAAGGAAACGCTTGAAGAGAAAGGACTGATAACCTACTGGTAATCCGAGCCCGATCGTGCGAATCAGCATCGTACATCCCCTAACAACCTGACAACAACAGCAAGGCTGCTGCTGACTATGATCCGGGAAGGCGACCGACAGGAACCCGGTCAGACTCCGCTGAAACTACTCCCGACGTTAAGTGGCAGCTGTAGTTCGACGCGAAAAGAAGCGGGCCCTAGGTTCCTTCCAGAACCATCATGGTCAGCGATGATCTGAGGTTCTTGAGCTTGCGGACTTTCGAAGTGATGACTTCTTTGAGTTCTTTCATCGTCCCCGCCTCGACTTTGGCGAGGATGTCATATACGCCATATACAGCATGCGCTTCGCTAACGTTGTTGAGCTTCCTGAGTTCCCTCAGAAGTTCGTCTTCTGAGCCGACCTCAGCGTTAATCAAGACGATGGCTAGGGGCATCGTTTGGATACCTACTACTCGAGAAACGCCACGCCCGCGCTGAGTAAAAAGGAGTTCGGTGCAACGGATCCATTCATTCTCTTTGAACGAGAAGCCCTGATGGAACCTCATCTTATTATTCATCTGAAAGAAAGGGAGCTGGGAACCACAGGGACGTGTCTGACGGCAAAGTTCTCCCACATTGGATGGAATTAACTGGCCTTAAGCCGGTTTGATGTGCGGATAGGCGACATTGTCCCAAGCAGACTGTCGATGTCTGTGATGGCGACACAGGAAGTCTCGTCGGCTGCTCCGTAGTAGACGAGGATCTTACCTTCTTTCTCTATCACGCCGTTCGAAAACACGACATTGCCAAAGAAGCCCTCTGTTTCATACGGCTCCGTTGGCATCAGAAGAGGCGTGTCCGCACTCCTGACCACTCTCCACGGTTCTTCGAGGTCAAGAAGTACGCAGAACACCGAGTAAACGCTCTTGTCGCCCGTGCCGTGGACGATGGCGAGCCATCCTTCCGGCGTCTTGATAGGCGGAGCCCCGGCCCCGATCTTCACCCACTCCCACTTCGTGTCCCGGGCACGTAGGATACATCTGTGATTCCCCCAGTGAATCATGTCCGGCGACTCGGCGTACCAGATCGACGGTTTCCCAAAGCCTGAGTTGTTGGGACGGTGCAGGGCTATGTACCTGCCGCCGACCTTCTCGGGGAAAATGACCACGTCCTTATTCTCAGGATAGAAAATGAGTCCCTTTCTCTCGACGCTCTTGAAGTCTTCCGTCACCGCAAGGGCAGTGGCCCACGAGTCCTGCGAGACGGCCGTGTAGGTGATGTAGTACTTGCCGTCGATGAACGTAACTCTCGCATCTTCAACGCCGTACTCCTCTGTTTCATCGACGGGAAAAATAAGCGGCTTCTCGTCCACCGTGAAGTGCAGGCCGTCCTTGCTCCGCGCAATCCGGATGTGACTTATCGTGGAAAGGTAGTCCCGGCCCTTGTACGCTACACCGCGCGTATCTGTCAGTTTCACATCTGGATCAAGGGCCTTGAACTCTATGATGTCCGGCCGCGGGTGTCCGTCATCAAAACGGTACGTGGGTGTACGGATATAGCCATCCTTGGGTTCGCATGTCTCAGCCACGCGCAGAAGCAGGAGGACCTCGTCGCCGAACACCGTCGCACCTGGGTTGAAAGCTCCTCGGACGCGATAGCTTTCCACCGATGGTTTCACGTTATGCGGACTGACAATGGGGTTCATCTCATACTTCCTGATCATATGTTGACTTCTTCCCTGATCTCACAATGGTTGGAGCTGCAACAGACAAGCCGGTTGCGTACTAGAACGTATCCGTCTATGGCTGCCGCAAAGCATTTGGAGATAGGATTCGTGCTCGCTCCTCGCTCATGAGAGCCTCTTGGTGCGCACGCAGAAAACTACTGGATCTTTGTATTAATCATCGTCGCCTGCGTCGTACTCTGGTGACGACAGCGGGTTTCTTGGCTTGGCTTTCCGGGTAACAATTCTCATGCTTACTTGCAACCTGATGAATAGCCCATCAAACCCAGAAGACTTGTCATGCCTGTCCTCTGAGGCCAGCCTCCCGCAACATGGTCAGTGCCTGGCTCGTCATGGAGATCGAGCGCGACCCCTATGCAACCAATATGCCTGCTATCGCCAGCAACACGTACGTACTCTCAGGCTAGGAAGGCTTTTCACCATGAACCGACTCTTCATCTACATGATATGATTTGACCAAACCAAAGAGAGTCAGAAGGAGAAAGTGCCTACATTGTGGCATGACATTCAAGGCTATGACTGACCCTCAGTGGAACCATGCGTTCCGCCTGCATCGGCGCGGGCGGAAACACAAGCAACGGATAGCGGCAAGATCGCGCCACAGAAGTTGACAGAACCCCTACGGTTCCCAGTAGGTTCGTTTTCCCCGCTCCCACAGCTGAACCCCGCGTAGGTGGCTCGCTGCAGAAGTCAGAAAGATGGCGAGGCTGACTCCGCGCTGTGAATTCGGCCTCGAACAGATAATTCTGAGACTGGACATGTGCAACGAATTCCGCCTGTAGTTGACGTGGCTATGGCGAGCCTATCGTCTTTCCTAGAGGTTGCAGCGCCTCTTTTGACGCATGTCACGTCTCATGGCATAACCCCCAGCCGGCATAATCTGAGAGAACGTAATCGTGTTCTTGTCTGTGTGGGTCACTTGGTGCGCACAGTCACAAGTACTTGAGTACTCACAAGTACTCACCTTTTATAGTAGTCTTGCCTCTTGCGCGGACGGTATACTGGAGATCTTACCTGCGTGGATGACGGGAGGGCCGTCAGGGCCGTGCCGATTATCGCGTCGAGTATTATCTTTCGTATAACTAGATAATAGGGACGGTGGAAAGCGAAATGGGTTATGAGAATCGACGTTACGGTGCCCCGAGGCAAATGACGAAAGTCAAATGCTCCGAATGCGGCGCAGATACGGAAGTACCGTTTGTGCCGACGACGGGCAAACCAGTCTACTGTAGAGACTGCTACCAGAAGCGCCGAAGGTACTAGGCAAACAGCCTAGAACCAATATTGACCGGAATTTCCTCATTTTTATCTATCTTCAAATGTGCATCCTGAACGTCGAGGCGTCTGAACTCCTCAGCTTTCACCGGTGTTGCCGCCTATGGTGAGGCAGGTTAAAACGGAGAGTCGAGCTATCGCATCGTAGGATAGGTCGTGTGGATTGGGAAAGAGAAGAGTCCTTTCAGAGGGAGACATCAATCAACTCGTTCTTCCAGGAATGGGCCAGTTGCTTGGGATTGTAACCCAAATGTTCGGGTACGATCGGATAATGGTGAAGTGTTCAGACGGAGCCGACCGAGTCTGTCGTATAAGAGGCAAGATGAAGAGGCGGGTCTGGATCAAGAATGGCGATGTGGTCTTAGTTGCCCCCTGGGATTTCCAAACCAGCCGGGCGGACGTGCTTTGGCGGTACACACAGAATCAAGCGCAGGTACTTCACAGCAAGGGCATTCTTACGATGTAACTCCATAGTGCAGGCCTGCATTACGAACCGAGAGGCTATTGAGTGTCCTTCACGTATCTCTGTTTATGGCAAGGATCAGTGTAGTCGTTCGCCGGCATCATAAATGACAGGACGGAACTCACACATACGAAACCACTGATGAGGACCTGCCAGTGCTTCTTGAAAGGTTGTTCAAGGAGCGAAGGCTGTGGTAGCCTAACCGGAATGTTCAAGCCGAAATTTGTCGCAAGCAGATACTGAGGGGGCGGCGCGTTTCCCACCTCAGAAACCTTGAGTGGCAAAGCCTAGAGGGTAGGCTCCTTGAAGCTTGCCCGGTGCGAGCCAGGATCATCTGAATCGGCTAGGATTTCTGCTTGATTTCGTTCGTTTCCTGATGCGTTGCTTTTTCTTCTGTCGCTTTCGCATCACATAGTCTGCCCTGCTCAATTTATGTCCCATGCTACCTTGCCCCCTTGCCTTGGGATTCCGGCATATCCGAGGTCAGAGCTA
>JBEKGZ010000113.1:0-4932 GCA_050012535.1 Bathyarchaeia archaeon
TTCTGAACGACAAGTTCTGTGTAGGGATCGATGCTTGACGTTGCTTCGTCTAGGATTAGGAGACGCGGATTCATCAGGAGGCTTCTGGCGAAGCTGATGAGTTGCCTCTGCCCAACGGATATATTCGATGATCCTTCCTCAATGATGTGATCGTACCCTCCTGGTAGTTTCATTATGAATTCATGTGCGCCCACCGCTTTGGCAGATTCTACGATTTCTTCGTCTGATGCTTCTGGTTTACCGAATCTAATGTTGTCCTTCACGCTCATTGGGAATAGGAAGGAGTCTTGTAGAACTACGCTGATCTTTTCGCGTAGGGATTCTATTGAGATTTTGTTCACGTCGTATCCGTTCACGGTTATCCTTCCGTTCGTTGGGTTGTAGAATCTTGTCAGTAGGTTGATGATGGTGCTCTTGCCAGCGCCTGTTGGGCCCACGATGGCGAGTCGCTTGTTCTTCTCAAGTTTGAAGCTGATGCCGTGGATTACTGGGTTCGCTGGATCGTACCCGAAGGTGACGTTGTCGAATGCTAACGTTTCAATTGTGGGAACCTTGATCTCTTCTTCAACCTGTGGATTCGTGACCTCAACTTTAGTTTCAGTCAGGTCGAACATTCTTTCCAAACCCGCCATGGCTGACTGGTATTGGTCGTACACGGTTGTTAGGTCAATTAGTGGCGTGAAGTATGCGAATTGGTACTCGATGAAAGCCACAAGTGTGCCTATCGTAAGCTCACCGGTTCTAATCATTAGGGCGCCGTACCAGAGGATTAGGGCTGTGCCGATTATTCGCATGAGCATCACCGTAGGTGAATAGAGCGTTGACACCTTCATGGCTCGAAGGTTGGCGTCAACAGCCTGATCTTGTTTGATTTCGAACTGGGAACGCGCTTTCTTTTCGTGGACGAATGATTTTATGACCTTGATACCTGCCAAGTCTTCCTGTATTCTGCCCGTGAGTCCTGCGAGGGCTGAGAGAGATCTTCTGTAAGCCTTCCTGGAGTATGATCCAAGGAACCACCCTACCACTACTGCGAATGGTAAAATCGCTACAGCTATGGTTGCCAGTTTCACGTCAAGGAGGAATACCACAATTAACGAGCCGAGTATGGAGGTTGTGTCAACCAGTATCTGTGTGAGCCCTTGTCGTATGAATATTCGGACTGTGTTTGCGTCGTTGATTAGCCGTGACATTATTCTACCAATTTCGCCTTCGGAGAAGTATCGTAGCGAGATGACTTGCTGTTTTGTCATCATGTCGTCTCGCATTTTGGCTACGACGTTTTCGCCAACGATTCGCATTTGGTACACTTGCACGTATTGGAGCACGTAGTTAGCTAGTGTGATGACGACAAAGAGGGGAACCCACCAGATGAATCCTGAGAGATTCATGGCAAGAATGATTTGGTCTATGGCGATCTTGTGCAGATATGGAGAAGCCAGTCCTGTCAATGAGCTGAGAACGATTGCTGCAACGCCGATTGCCAGGTTTCTTCTGTAACCTTTCGCGTACCTGTAGACTTTTCGAACTATGAGCCGGTCGGATGATTTTCGCTTTCTAGATTCTTCATATTGAGTTGAGAAGACGCTGTAGTGACTTGCCAACTTATTTCACTCGGATCTCTTGGACGGGTTCAGGGGAGGTTTGAAGGAACTGAGTTTCGTAGATTCGCCTGTAAACTCCATTCTTAGCTAGCAACTGTTCATGTGTGCCAAGCTCAATGATTTCTCCATTGTCAAGGACCATGATTCTGTCCGCGTTCTTGATGGTTGACAGTCTTTGGGCGATTATGAAGCATGTTCTTCCTTTCATGGCTTCGTCGATTGCGGTTTGGATCTCTTTCTCAGTGTTGGCGTCGACAAATGATAATGAATCGTCAAGGATCAGAATCCGGGGATCGGTCAGTAGGGCTCTGGCTATGGTCAGCCTCTGTCTTTGGCCTCCGGACAGATTTACGCCTCTTTCTCCAATGAGCGTCTCGTAGCCGTTGGGGAGTGTGGTTATGAAATCGTGTATTCTGGCTAGTTTAGCCGCCGCTATTATCTCGTCCTTTGCTGCTTCTGGTTTGCCGAATGCAATATTTTCGGCGATTGTGCCGCTGAATATGAAAACGTCCTGCATGACGATGCCGATCTGTTTTCGTAAGTTTGCGAGCCGATACTGATCGATCTTCACATTATCAATCAAGATCTTTCCGGAGTCGACGTCGTAAAATCTGGGGATTAAGTAGACTAGAGAAGTTTTTCCTGATCCCGTTGCTCCAAGAATAGCGATTCGTTCACCGGGGCTTGTTGTGAAACTTACGTTGTTGAGGACCGGTCGAGTCTTATTATAGCCGAACGTCACATTCTCAAATTCAACACGCCCCTTCTTGATCACTAGGTCTTTGGCGTCGGCTCTATCCTTCACCTCTCTTGGGCTGTCCATTACGGCATAGACTCTTTCGAATCCTGCGGAGGCGTTAATCCAGACACCGATGAGCATGCTAGTGTCCCGCAACGGTTGAGCAAGCCTGAGCATGTACCTGGCGAATAGTGTGAGGTCGCCTATCGTTAGTATGGATGCGGGTGACGCGAACAAGTGACCGCCATACAGGTAAACCATTGTAATGCCTAACGTCAATATTGTCGGTGCAGAGGGCATGTACTTAGATTGAATCTTTCCAGCGGTGATCGCGGTGTTAACGTAGATACTCTCAACCTGTTTGAATCCGTCTTCCAATTCTTCTTCTCGTCTGAAGATGCGCACAACTTTCATTCCAAGAATATTTTGCTGAATATACGATCCTAGCCTTCCCAAGATTAGCTGCATCTTTCGAAAGAGTGGCATTGTTAACGTGAAGAGTTTAGCGTTGAAGTAGAATGAGAATACCATTGGAATGAATGCGATCAGCGTCAATATCGGGTTAATAGCATACATGATGTAGAGCATAACGGCCATTGTGAAAACTGCGGTTGCAATAGTCCCAACCCACGTGTTAAGAAATGTTTCGAGCATTTGCAAATCCATTGTGGCTCGCGATACTAGATCCCCGACCTGTGTCGAATCGTAGAACTTGAATGGCTTCTCCTGAAGTGAAGAGTAATAGTCCGACCTGATATTTCGCTCGATGCGTTGCGCAGTATAAGCTTGGGAATAAGTGATCACATAATTCAGCAACGCGTAGAGGCTCACTACTAGTACTATGTCGAGTATCAGCGGTTCAAGGAGGCTATAATTCCCTTGAGTGATTACTTGGTCGATGATTTCTGCGGTGTATAATGGTTCCAACGCGAAAAGGTAAGATTTCACTGCGGATAGTCCCACGATTACCGCGAAGAACGCAGCGTACGGTTTGTGGTACCGCATCAGCCTCTTGAAGGCAGTAATGGACCGCTGAAAGTCTGCTGTTGTTTTGATCGTCTTCACGTAATTGAGGGTGGGCTTTGCGACGCTCATGGCTTTGACCTTAGCTTCAGTGACTATCTGACCACTAGGACTGAGCAGTGTGCGTGGTTTACGACAGCAGCTGATACGCTGCCGATAAGCAGTTTCTTGAAACCGCCGAGCCCTCTGCTTCCTACAACGATCAGATCGATGTTATGAGAGGATGCTGCTTGAACTATGGCTTCGACGATTGAATATGCAGGGTCGGCGACTAAGCCGGCAGCAGTGATCCCGCTTTTCTTCGCTAAAGCAACTGCATCGTCGACGAGTCCTTGCGCCTCTTTACGGGCTGAAGCAAAATACTGGGTTAGTGGGAATGGGTACATGCCGCCAGATTCCGCTGTGAA
This sequence comes from Bathyarchaeia archaeon, assembly GCA_050012535.1. Lineage (GTDB taxonomy): Archaea > Thermoproteota > Bathyarchaeia > 40CM-2-53-6 > 40CM-2-53-6 > CAVPLU01. The sequence goes on from JBEKGZ010000113.1 coordinate 3,774, forward strand.
CGAGTAACGCGGCACCGGGATAGCGTGGAAAGCAATCAGCTCAGCATCGACTGCTTTGCATAGCGTTACCGCAGCATTGATGGCCTTTTTCGCATACTCTGAACCATCAACTGCCACCAGAACTCGGGTTATGGCTTCTCCATCTTTACCATTGGGTGTAGTCATTTTCGTTTCCGTGCTCATCGGTTTCTTCCTCTTGCTCGTTCCCACTCTCTATACTGGATGAAACGACGTAAATAGTTCGGGATTAAAACTATTCTATTAGCGAATGGACATGTACGCTACCGGATGGTCTCAAACCGATGAATGCGCTCACGAAATAATCGATGTCGTGCCACTCGTTATGCGAGTTATCCGGGGCGAGCTGAGAGAACATGGCGCAGTGGAAATGTCTATTCCCCATTTTCGCACTTTGACATTTGTATACAATAACGAAGGAGCGTCCCTGTCAGATGTGGCTGAACATATCGGACTATCACTGCCTGCAATGTCAACGCTTGTGGATGGATTGGTTTCGCGCGGATTGATGATCCGTCAAGAGAATCCGGAGGATCGCAGGCGGATGACCCTCTCTCTAACTAGCCTTGGTCACGCCAAGCTTGATTCTGCATACAAAGCAACGAGGGTTCATTTGGCGAAGAGTATGCGTCGACTCCGTTCGTCCGATTGCGCGACGATTATCACGGCCATGCGTCTGCTGAGGACCACTTTCTCAAGTGATTGAGTCACATCAATCACTCTACGAATTCAAGGTTCCTTAACAGTAAAAGAGAACAGGGACTGATAACCTATAGTAATCCCGAGCACAGTCGCGCGAATTAGCATCGTACATCCCCTAACAACCTGACAACAGCAGCAAGGCTGCTGCTGACTATGAAGGGCAACCAACACGACATCGCCATTCTTGATCCAGACCCGCCTCTTCATCTTGCCGCTTATACGACAGACTCGGCCGGCTCCGTCTGAACACTTCACCAATATCCGATCGTACCCGAACACTCTTTCCCAATCTACACTGCAAACGACGACGGACGACGGGTGAAGAGGCATCTCTCGATAAGGCGAAGGTTAAGTAGCGATGGATGGATGCGCCTTTGAGCACTCCATGCAGTAGTAGAGCTCTCGCATTTTCCGAAGGGCGTGCTCCTTGTGCTTCTCG
>JBEKGZ010000114.1:0-5851 GCA_050012535.1 Bathyarchaeia archaeon
TTGCCTAATCTCCTCAAGTTTCTCTAGTATCTTCTTGTAAACCCTGAAAGAATTCTGACTTCTTGCTTTCCTTCGCAAGTAGTGCAATGTATTCCTACGTATCTCATGGGTCCTTGCCTCTCGCGGACTTACAGTCAGGATTTTCCTGCGAAGTGTTTGATCGTCGATTCTCTGATTTGCCCGAAGCAATCACACAGCGACGTGCACAGGCGAGGCATCTGAGCCGCTCATCTACTAGCGATATGCAGAGGGCATCGCTGTTCTGCATTATTGATGTCGCCAGGCACGAACTGTCCGAACGACATATTTAAGAATGTGAATTTAAGCATTTGGTGCCGATTGCTAATGAGTGTTGTTGCAGTTGAAGATAGGGTGAGGCGCCTTGTGGGTTCAGGGCTTCGTGGATCTTGCCGACCTAGCGAACGAATATCTCAACTGAAGAGAAGAGCGAAACAAGCGGACGATATGACACTCAGGCGATTGGAAGCTATCTTCTCCGGTCTTGCAGATAATACTCGCCTGAGGATTTTGCAACTCCTTGCTGAGGAGGAGCTTTGTGCATGTGAGGTCATGGCCGCACTCGACTTGACGCAGCCAACTGCATCCCATCACCTGGGAATCCTTGAAAGGTCAGGCTTGGTGGTATCTCGGCGAGAGGGAAAATGGGTCTTCTACAGAATTGCGGACGCGAAGGTTGAGATTCTGCTGACGAAGGGTTCTCAGCTGATTGAGGGAAGTCTCTGAGATGGGAGAAAGTGCGCCGCATCGTCTTTCCCTTCTGAATCGTTTTCTTACGCTCTGGATTTTTCTGGCTATGGCCGTCGGAGTAGGTGTCGGGGCGGCGTTTCCAGAGATCGCGAGCATTCTTGACGCGTTTAGAATTGATACAGTATCGCTCCCGATCGCTGTCGGCCTGCTGTGGATGATGTATCCTCCACTGGCCAAAGTGAAGTATGAGGAACTCTCGAAGCTCGCGGGGCGAGGGAAGGTGTTCGCCGTTTCGCTAATCCAGAATTGGCTCGTTGGACCCTTCCTAATGTTCGGCCTCGCTTGGCTGTTCTTGCCTGACCTGCCCGAGTATAGGATCGGGATCATCATCGTAGGCCTCGCCAGATGCATAGCCATGGTTCTAGTATGGAACATGCTCGCAGGAGGCGACAATGAACTATGCGCAATACTCGTTGCGCTCAACTCAATCTTTCAGGTTGCACTCTACTCAGTCTACGCTTGGTTCTTCGTCACGCTTCTCTCATCCGCGAAGACTGTGTTTGTGTTTCTCGGGATCCCATTCATAGCGGGAATCGCAACGAGGTTCGCTCTGATCCGAGCAAAGGGAAAGGAATGGTATGAAGGACAGTTCATGAAGAAACTCGGTCCTACTTCCCTAATTGGTCTACTGTTCACGATTGTGGTCATGTTCTCGCTGAAGGGCCAATACATTCTTGCGCTCCCGTGGGACGTCGTGCGAATCGCAATCCCGCTCGTCACATATTTCCTCATCATGTTTGCCCTCTCATTCTGGATGTCTCGGGCCATGAAATTCACATATCCAGAGACAGCGACGCTCTCTTTCACGGCGGCAAGCAACAACTTTGAGCTAGCAATTGCCGTCGCGATCGGCGTCTTCGGAATAAACTCAGGCCAAGCCTTCGCCGCAGTCATAGGACCACTTTTTGAAGTTCCCGTTCTGATTAGCCTCGTCAATGTATCGCTCTGGGCGAAGCGGAGATTCTTCGCTGGACCGAAAGGCGTCGAGTTAGCTGAGAGAATACCGGCGATGCCGCGTCCAGAGTAAGGAGAGATTGCTTACGTTGCAGGAGAATCAACAACAGAAGACGTGTGCATGCACTTCGAGGTTCCTCGACATTATGCGTGCTGCACCTCCGAAGCGGGACTGGCTCAGAAAGGCGACCTGCCCTGCTTGCAAGAAGGAGTACTGGACCAATAGGGAGACGGACTGCTGCTTCGACTGCGAATCTCACCGCTCAACGGAGGCGGGCGTGGCGTGAGTGAATACCTACAGACCGTCTTCGACAAATTCGAACTTCGAGTCCACAAGGAATACCACTACACCGAAGACGGACTCTGGGCCAAAATCGAAGCCGGCAGAGTGAGGGTGGGCTTGAGCGACTTCTTACAGAGGACAGGAGGAGATGTGGCGTTCGTTGAGGTCGTCAGACAAGGCTCAGCGGTTGAGAGGCAAGCGGAATTCGGAACATTGGAAACCGCCAAAACAACGGTTTCACTGCTTTCCCCCATATCAGGAACGATCGACCAGGTCAATGGAATACTGTCCGAGAAGCCGGAGCTGGTGAATTCAGATCCCTACGGCGAAGGCTGGCTCGCAATTCTGGCGCCGAGGAATCTTGAGGACGACTTCAAGGCCTTGATGAACGCGGACGAGTATTTTGAACTGATGCTCAAGAAGCTCGAGACAGAACATGAGAAACTGGAGGTTAGGTAGCTTGAAAACTACGATGGAGAAGAAAGTGATTGTGATCCCCTGTAGTGGAATCGGCAAGGCTTTGGGGAGCGTGAGTAGGGAAGCGACATACGAGGTCGTCGAGAGCCTCAGGAAAGGAGTCACAGAGACCATTTGCCTTGCTCTCATTACTAGCGGGGATGAAGAGACTCTTCAGCTCGTGAAGACCAACAAGTGCATCACAGTTGATGGATGCCCACTCCAATGCGCCCAAAAGAATGTCAAACTTGCAGGCGGAGAACTAGCTGCAAGCTTCAGAGTCGTCGACACACTGAAAGAAAACAGGAACCTGAAACCGAAGAGCGTCACCTTTCTCGATCGCGACGGTCAAGAACTAGCCAGCCTGCTCGCCAAACAGGTGGCGGAGAAGGTAGGCGAACTACTAAAGGAGTAGACAGTAATGGTGGATCTGCCAGAAAAGAAAATCGGCATCATCTCCTGTAGCGGAGAAGGATGTGTCGAGGGCACCATATCACGGGTGGCAACGCGCCAAGTGCTGGAGAAGCTGAGGCCTGAGGAGACTGTGACGATTTGCCTTCCGCTTTTTCTTGCAGGAGGCAAAGAAGAGAGAGCATTCGCAAAACACTATCCAACCATTACGGTTGACGGCTGCGAGAAGCTATGCGCAAAGACCGCTACCGAACGTTACAGCGGCAAGCCGGCATCATCAATAGTCATTACCGACCTGACAGGGAATCCAGGCTGCTCAAGATCCGGCCGCCGAAAACTGGACAGCGACGCTCTAGGTTTGGCTGAGAAGGCGGCTGAGAAGATCGCGAAGGAAGTCGATGAAGTCCTAGACCACTGGAGGTAAGCGTGTGCCGACATACAAAACGAAGGTTGTTTGGACGGGCGGCCATGACGGCGAGTTGTCATGCGGCAACGGCCCCAAGATGAGTTTCTCTGCTCCTCCTGCCCTACAGGGGCGCTCAGGCGTCATGACACCTGAGGATGGGTTTGTTGCAGCGTTGAACATGTGCTATCACTTGATGTTCATATGGGCCGCTGAACGGTTGAAGATTCAGCTCGTCTCTTACGAATGCGAAGCTGAAGGCCACGTAGTTGATCTTCTAGATCGAACTTCAACCTTTGAACAGACCGTTCTGCGACCCGTGATCAAGGTCAAGAATGAGTCACTAGGACGGGTGGGTAAAGCGTTGGATTGGGCGCGGAAGTACAGCTTGGTTGCGAACTCAATCAGGTCTCAAGTTACAGTTGAGCCGAAAGTGGAGAGCGAACCATAGCAAGGGAACACCGACTTGACCACTGTCCTATTCATCTGCATACAGAACTCGTGCAGGAGTCAAATGGCCGAGGCCATCTTCAACCACCTCGCCCCAGAAGGCATCAGAGCGATCAGCGCTGGCAGCGAGCCCGCAACGAAGGTCGACCCGCTCGCATTGGCTGCGCTGAAGGAGATAGGAATCGAAACCAATACTCTCAATCCAAAACTGCTGACTCGAGAAATCGCTCAAAGAGCCGACAAGATAATCACGATGGGATGCCCAGAAGCCTGCCCCGCGGTCGGGAAACCCATGGAAGACTGGGGAATAGAAGATCCATCAGGCCGAGGCATCGAGGAATATAGGAAAACGAGAGAGATCATAACACAGAAAGTGAAGCGATTATTGGAAACCTTAGCGGCAAGGTTGAATACATGGCGGCCATGATGCGAGATATGCTCGGAACAATGATGAACGGGACATTGCAGAAGTAGGATCGGAGGTGTCTGAAGATGAAAGAGGACCAAATCAGGAAGATTGTGCGTGAGAAGTATGGAGAACTGGCTGGAACGGAGAGGTCCTGCTGCACTGCTGCTGATACTGCCTGTTGTTGCAGTCCAGAGAATGTGAGCAAGGACATAGGATACAAAGATGATGATCTCAAGGCGGTACCTCAAGGAGCAAACCTTGGGTTAGGCTGTGGGAACCCCGTCGCCATTGCATCGCTGAAAGAAGGAGAGACTATTCTGGACCTCGGATCAGGTGCCGGGTTCGACTGTTTCCTTGCCGCCAACAAGGTTGGCAAGAACGGCAAAGTCATCGGCGTAGACATGACCCCCGAGATGATAGAAAAGGCTCGGCAGAATGCAAAGAAAGGAGACTACGAGAATGTTGAATTCAGACTTGGAGAGATCGAAAACCTTCCAGCCGCAAATGATTCCGTCGATGTTGTCATTTCAAACTGTGTCATCAACCTAGCTCCAAACAAAAGCAGGGTATTCGATGAAGCATTCAGAGTGCTAAGGCCAGGTGGCAGATTCATGATCTCAGACCTAGTCCTGACGAAAGAGCTTCCGAACGCTGTAAAGGAGTCGGTGGAGGCATACGTTGGTTGTGTCGCTGGAGCAATCAAGAAAGAAGAATACCTTGAGGCAATAAGACGGGCAGGATTTCGCGAAATACGGATAGTTGATGAGACACCTTTCCCCACGGAAATCATAGGCAACGATGCGACCGCGAAGGAGATCATTGAGAAATCAGGAATACGACGCGACGAGATAAGAGACCTTGCAGGTTCAGTTTTGAGTGTAAGCATTTGCGGTATCAAACCCAAAGAAACCATGTGAAGGACACACGGACACGTAGATGAATATGATTAGTCGAGTCTGGCATGGCTGGACTACGCCAGCGAACGCTGACGCTTATGAGTCACTCCTCAAGAGTGAGATCTTCGCTGGCATAAGGAACCGTCAGATACCTGGTTACCGTGGAATTCACTTACTTCGGCGGAATCTGGGTGATGAGGTAGAGTTTGTTACAGTCATGTGGTTTGACTCAATGGAAGCTGTTCGAGCTTTCGCGGGAGAAGACTTCGAGGTAGCAGTTGTCCCTCAGCAAGCAAGAGCTTTGCTTGCGCGGTTTGATGAACGCTCGCAGCACTACGAAGTGAAAGCCGAAACGAAGGCGTGACCTCACAAGCAGTGGACAATCTGAACCGACACTATGGTGCACCTAGACCACTAGGCTGGGGCCAGAAACAACAGTCATGATCTGCAACCAAACCTATATCGGTACCCTATGTCGGGAACTCGACCGCGAGCTTCGACTCGAACCTCCAGTCCCCTGAACCGGATTGAATGAGGGACAACAGGGTCCTGGCTCTTTCCGGATCTACCATCAGGAAGACCCTGGCAACATGCGGACAGAACCTTTTTTCAGTAACTGCTCTTGACCAGGTTGGACAGCGGTGGACAATTGTTCGCTGCTCAAGATCTATGTCCACGGTCGTGTCTCCAACGTAGGCTGCCAATCGTCGCCTGCTATTTTCACGAAGCGACAGATCCCTCTCAGGTATGGACCGCGCTTCATCGAGGATCTCTGGACTTGAGAAGTCCAGCAGCAAGTTCTCAACACCCTTCTCGATGAC
>JBEKGZ010000115.1:0-4708 GCA_050012535.1 Bathyarchaeia archaeon
CTCACAGCGGCCGCAGGGCCGGGTCAATTCGGAATGGTCTGGGCACCCGGGGTGGACGAGGTTCCCATGAGCCTGCTGCCGCGTGGCGAAGACGACGTTGTAACAATTACCGTGAAGGAACGCGGCAGAGGTACCGCAGCGCTTCTCAGAAAGAAGGTTGGGGGTCTGATCGGGATCCGCGGACCATACGGCAGAGGCTTCACCTGCGCTGGCGTCAAGAGAGTACTCATAATCGCCGGGGGCACCGGGGCAATCCCCCTGCTTGCGCTCCTTCGCAGACTCGTCTCAACTAGAGCGGAATGCAGCTTCATCCTTGGAGCCCACACAGGTCAAGAACTCCTATTCAAGAACGAGATAGAACTCCTCTCAAAAGGAACTGGAGGAATCGTGAGCATCATGACCGATGACGGGTCAGCTGGAACCAAAGGACTTGCTACAGATGAGGCTGCTAGGGTCCTGCGTTCAAGGCGATTTGACCGCATATACACTTGCGGTCCCGAGGTGATGATGAAGAAGGTTGTGGGTCTCGCCGCAGAGGCACGGACCTCCGCCGAAGCGGGCCTCGAACGCATATTCAAGTGCGGGTCAGGGATCTGCGGCAGCTGTTCTATCGGCCCCTACCTAGCCTGCAAAGACGGTCCCGTCTTCAGTAGCGAAATTCTCAAAGGACTGCCAGAGTTCGGAAAATCAACAAGAAACGCCTGCGGCCAGTCAGTCGTCATAGGATCGTCGTAGATTGCTATTGATCGTTATGGCGGAGTCGGCTACACCGTATCCTTGAGAATACCTTTAAGATGAGCTGATTCGAATAGGGCTGACAACCACACGCGCTATGGGAGGTGTTGACGATACCAACTCACGGATCTCTTACCAAGGCTGGGAAAGTCCGGCAGCAGACGCCCAAGGTTCAGGGAGCAAACAAGCGTTCTCTGGTCCCCAGATTGCATGTTCGCAGAAATGCGGAGAAGCGGCTGGAACTGAATAGGAAACCCGGCCAAAACTGGAGACGTACCTAGGCAAGCAATGTACGCGTTCCGTTCCGGGTAGTCAACTCCCTTCTTCTGATTCGAATAGCAGAACGGATAGCTAGTATTGAGAGTGCGTAAATGCAATTCAAACTCACGCCAATTGGGCACGTTGTGACCGATGCGGGCCACGAAGAATTACGGCATAGAACTGCAGTGTCGAAGATCATCATTGACCGGAAATACGCGAGAGGACTGAAAGACCTCGAAGGGTTCTCGCACCTGTACGTGCTCTTCATGTTGCATGAGGCGCCGAAATGGAAAGGCAACCTGATGGTTCACCCCAGAGGACGAACCGACCTCAAGGAGAGGGGAATCTTTGCCACCAGATCCCCTCACCGCCCGAATCCAATCGCGCTAACGCTCGTGAAGTTGCTCAGCAAGAGAGGTAGAGTTCTAGCACTGAAAGGGCTTGATGCATATGACGGCACGCCTGTACTCGATCTGAAGCCCTACGATAGACACGACAGCACGCCACATCCTCAAGTTCCTCTCTGGTGGAAGAAAATTGAGCGCGAAGGCAAGCGCGCACGATGTTCGCAAAGCACGATGCTGGCCGGGCGAGTTCATCGAGCTGGAAGGTTCGGTTCCAAGACGCGGTAGACATCCAGCAGAGAGTCGCTGTTCACCGTGTGTGTCGCAGCTTTCGACACGCTCTCCTCAGACGGGTTGAATGCGACCGACAGTCCAACGTTCTTGAAGACGACAATGTCATTGATCCAATCGCCTACGTGCGCGCAAGATGACAGCTCGATTCCATGGCGGGCACAGTATTCACGCAGACCCACTAGCTTGTTTCCCAATAGTTTCGCTGCTCCAGTCAGCATGCCGTTGGAAACCTCGGCTTCGGTGGCAATAATGTCCTGAAACCCATGCGCCTTGAGAGGTTCAACCGCGAACGAGGGGTTGTCGGTCAAAATCACGACCCTAACACCCGCGTTCCTGAGCCTTTCAACTGTCTCCTTGAGATCATTAATCAGAGGCAACCTGTTGGGATCAGGAGCAATTCCATCGACTCTCATTCCAGAGAAGAGTGCGTACTCGACCCGTAGTGATTCTTCATACCCGATCTTACCCTGATCCATGAGATTATCGGTCTCCTGTATCTTCCGATGCAGAGCCTCCGGGATTCCTGCGTAGTCGAGTATTCGGCCTCGCAGGATGGTTCCGTCCAAGTCGAAAGAGACGAGTTTCAACTGCACAGTCTTCATCGCAGGCAACTCTGGCGTTCACCTACCGCTGTGGGTGTTAGAGTCTGGAACTGCGCCATTGTGTTCCTTTTTAACTTGCAGCTGGCTGATGAAGCACAGACCAACAATGCCGGAGACGCAACTAATTGCCACTGACATCGACTATACGCTGACAGATGCAGACCTGAGGCTTGACACCGCCGCTGTTGAGAAGATCAGGGAGCTAGAGGCGCGAGGAGTCAAAGTGATTCTGATCAGTGGGAGAAACCTCCCCGCGACCGGATCACTCGCGCAACTGATAGGCACGTCTGGTCTTGTCGTAGCAGAGAACGGCGGTGTGATCGCTAGGTATCAAACACCGATCAAGGTTCTCGGAAGAATCGAGAACGCACGCGCTGCGCTCCGAATACTTAGCAAGAAGATAGGCCGCAAGGTGATAGAGAGGCCGGACAGCAAGCTCGGAATGCGGCTTTCGAGCATATCCTTGGAGCGGTCATTCGATTTCGAAGAAGCAAAGAAGCTCATTCGCGCCAGAAGAATGCCAGTCGATATCATAGACACTGGCGTCACCTACATACTCATCGATCGTCGCGTGAACAAAGGAGAGGCGTTGGTTCGGCTCGGACGAATGGCGGAATTGTCGCTATCTCATTCAGCAGGAATCGGTGACAACTTCAACGACCTCAGCCTATTCGAGAAAGTCGCATACAAGATCGCGGTCGCAAACGCTCCCGAAGAAGTCAAACAGCAAGCGAACTTCGTTTGCACGCGCTCATACGGTCAGGGTTTTCTTGAGGCCGTCGCCCATCTAGGACTCTAGGATGCTCGCGCGTGGCGTGCACGCTTCGAGCGTTTATGCTAGAGAACTATGCTCAGTAGCCTCCTGAATCGAAGGCTCTTCTTCTTGTAGGAACCTCGAGACAGGAGTTCATCGAGTGGCTCGGCGCTCATTATCGTTCAACACGCGGAACAAGGGTGATCGTCTTAAAAAGGGGTTATTAAGCGGGTCGATAGGTCGGAAGTCGAGCTGTTTGCCACCATCTTGACAAGTCATGGGTGTTACTTGGCTGATCAATGCGGTCGCTGCTGCTTTCTCCGCTTGTAGAGATAGTAGATCGGAATACTCACAATGACCACAGGTATCAACGAGACTACTAGGATTATCATTCCTCGGATAATCGTGAAGAGTCCTGAGATCGCTATTTCGAGGGTTTCGCCCCAGTCCATTCCAGGTGGCGTGAAGGGAGGCGCGGGCTCAGTCAGCGTGACCGAGATGAGAGACATCTCAACGTTGCCTTCGAGATAGTTGATTTGCCCTTGTAGGCTTTCTATCTCTCCTCTGACTCTTTCGAGTTCGGTTTCAACTCTAAGGATCTCATCAACCGTCTTAGCCATATCTAGAATCTCATTTAGTCGTTCCTCTTGTCTCTGCATGTTGTTGAGTCTTGCTTTCAAGTCAATATACTGCTGAGTAATGTCCTCGCTGGTGGTACCCTCGTCAATGACTTTCCCGTAGGATTCTATCTGCTGGATAGCTGCTTGAAACTTGTCTTTCGGAACTCGAATAGCTATGTCAGCTCTCGCTTGGGAGCCGTAGGTCGAGCGCGATGAGCTCGCTACGTATCCGCCGTATCCCTCTGCCAATGCTCTAATCTTCTGAAGCGTTCCCTGAATATCATTGGCCTCGAGCGACAATTGAGCATTGTATATGACTGCCCTTTCCTGGGGCGTCGACAGATCCTTGCGCACCTCGGCGTAAACAGGTGGGCTTTGGGTCCCAGTCATCACAGTCGGCAGCGGCGCTCCACTGATAACGCCATAGGGTGCGTAGAATGTGCCCACGAAAAATGACGCGACCACGAGGACTACAATCCCGGAGGAAATGATCAGTACCTTCTTTCGATTCATTTCTCATCAGCAATCGTGTCAGTGAAATGAGGATAAAGTGCTAGGCCTTGGAACAAAGTGTTCGGATAATAGAACAGTCGAGACGGCCTTCATGATCATCTCAGAGGCGATCCTAGCCACCGGAGGAACAGCACTAGGAGTCCCTGTCTCGAACGATTACTCGGATATATCAGCCACGATTGCATGAGTCAGCTTCAGCACATCTTCGGTCCTCAGTTCGAGGATCTTGTCCCTTGAGCCTCCGCCGCAGAAGATCGTCTCATTATTCAGTAGGTCTTTCTCGATGACCACGGTCATTGCGGTCTTGTGGTGGAGTGACGGGGTCCCGCCGGGCGGGTAACCACTGATCGCCTCCGCCTCATTAAACCCTAATAGCTGTACGTTACCCGTGTTGAGCGCCTGTGCCGCCTTCTGAAGGCTGACCCTACGGTTTCCCGGAACCACGAGCAAGGCAAAGCCTCCATCCGATTTTTTGCACGCGAGGTTCTTCGTGATCCTGCTGAGTTCTATGCCAGTCGCGCGGGAGGCGTCCGCTGTATGAACAGTTTCCGCTTTGTCCATGAAACGATGCCAGACACCCGCGTT
>JBEKGZ010000116.1:0-4680 GCA_050012535.1 Bathyarchaeia archaeon
CACCAACTGAAGCTAGCTGATCTCTTCTTTGTTCTCTCAGCCATTCCAATCCTGCTCGCCTTCGTGTTGGCACCTGATACATTCGGGCTGAGCTGGGCGGGCTTTGGAAAGCTTGGAAGAGGAGGTCTCTTCTTCGTTCTCTTCTTCTTAGCATTCGAGTTGATGGATTTCCGAAAGATCGCGAGACCTCATTTGAATAGGACAAGAAAGATAGCGATAGCGATCCTGGTTGGTCTGGCTCTCTTCTACTTTGGCGCTGTTGCCGCTGTTGGGCAGTTCACCAATTCTGTCTACTGGGTTGGTCGAATCCTCGGTGCACCTGGAGACGTTAGCAACAGTTGGCTGATGGCCGTTGACTACATGATAATGACGCTTTATGTCGCTGGGCTCGCCGTAGCGTTTTTCAGCGCAAGATCCATTCTGAACGTTCTCACCGCGATAGTCTTCTCTGCTGGGATGCTGATAATGTACCTTCTCGATGCATTCTTCCCCTATGGCTCACTCGGCCCACTACAGTTCTGGGCAAACTTCGTGGTCGCCGGTGTCGCATTCCTCTCCAAGGTTTTCGGGTTGCCTATCTATGGAGCAGGCAACATGCTGACCATACTGGGCTTGCATGGAACCTACCGGCTGTACGTCTTCTGGCCGAGTGTCGGAGTTCATAGCATGCTCATCTACTCGCTAGTCATGGTCCTTCTTGCGGCTAGACTGGTCGCGCCGGCGAAGAGAAAACTGGCCTACGTGATCACTGGCGTCGCGGGCACAGTATTCCTGAACGTTACTAGGATATTCATCATCTCATACTATGGATATGTGTATGCGACATCGGGGGCAGACTTGGACGCATTTCACAACTCAATTGGCGAGTTCATCTTCCCTATCTGGATTCTCGCTTTCGTTATTATCGTGCTCGATATTGAGAACAGGCTCGCAGCGCGAGCAAATCGTTCAGCTATGCAGAAGCCGGAGACGCCTGACATGAAGCTCGGTCGCACGGAACTGCCTCCTCGTACAGCCGCGCATCAATCTTGAGGAATGTGATATCCCAGCATGTTATCCCTCTGCTCCCGAAGATGCCTCGTCCTCACGTTTGCGGTTCTCATCATCTCTCAGGCTTTTTCAGTGTGCTCCGCGGAGATCACCGAAGTTCAGTGGCGAGAGGCTTCCCCTACAAGAGTCATAATCCGGTCCACTGCAGACTGGGGCCGGGTGCTCTTCGACGATCTAAATGGCACCAATTCCAACGGGCTCCGAATCAAGAGCGTGATCAGCAGCGGATGGCTGGAAGGAAAGGACTCAAATGACCAACTCTACGCCGGACGAAAGATCGCATGGCCAGATACAGAATTTGATACGGTCCTAGCGCGCAAAGGCGACATGGTCGCCTTCTTCAAAGGCCTCAACGACTTTCACTATACCGAAGTATATGCCGACCTAGTGCTGGAAGTGAATATCGATCTTCCCCGCGTCTACCTATGGCTAATGACCGGTGGAAACGGCACGACGAGCTTCGAGATAGTGAACAAGGACAATGGCGGAACATTGTGGCGTGACATTGTTGTTGCAAGCGGAGAAACACAGCAGGTCAAACGCGTCATGTCCCCTCAACCCTTCTTTCAGCCAGGAAGGGCTGAAAGCAGTGTCGCACTCACTTGGCTCACCATAGGAATAGCTGTCATGCTCATACTGAATTTCCCGATCCTCGAAAACCTACTCGCACTTGTCAGAAAAAAGACGCGCGCCCGTACGAACCCGAGTGAAGGCAACGATGGCGGAGGGCACGACCGGAGAGAGGAGGCTACGGAACAGAAGTGACGAAACCGAACTCGCTGCTTGCTTCAATCGACGAGGTATTCATACTCAGACTCGCATTCATCTTCTCAGCGCAGTTCGCCCTCTACGAAGGTTTCCAGGACTACAATAGAGGAAGCGGCCACCCTGAAGCCATCGTTCTCACTCTTGTCATCTACGGAGTCTCTCTACTTGTCTTTGTGATGTCACTGCTGCCTAGCAGCGTTGTCCTAAGGTTTCGAGACCTACCCCTGCTTCTGCTCCTGCTGACGATGGTGACCAGCGTCTATGTTGTTGCGGAGATCTCTTACAAAGGCGCATACAGGACCGATGCTCTCGCATTCAGCCACTATGCCGCCATGCTATTTGTGAACCGAGGCGCTAACCCGTACACGCAAGACATGACGAAAGCGTTGGACTTGTTCAAGGTTCAGCCGTCTGATCTCACGCCGCTGACCTCAGGAACTTACCTGATGACTTTCCAATATCCAGCTTTGCATTTCCTCGTTTTTGTGCCATTCGTGCTGCTAGGTCTGCGAGACATGCGATGGGTCCTCATTCTGTTCGAAGTCTGCGTCGCATTGACGCTCTACCTGAAAGGACCGAGAAAGCTGAGACCGATGCTGTTGCTTCCTCTGTTCGCGGGGTCGGATCTCATGATAAACTTCACCGCCGCAAGCGTATCGGATGCCCTGTGGGTTCTGCCGTTGCTCTTCGCAGCCTTCTGCCTGGAGAGACCCCTTGCGTTGGGGCTCTTCTATGGATTGGCATGTGCAATGAAGCAGACACCCTGGTTCCTTGCACCTTTTCTCCTGATCTACCTCATCAAGACAGAGGAGGGCAAAAGTCTACGCGAGAGACTCTGGCCCACGATGAAGTTTGCAGCGACGACGATGGCTGTGTTTCTTGCAATCAACCTCCCTTTCATTCTTCCGAATCCAACCGCGTGGTTTGGGAATGTGATGACTCCAATGACTGAGGACCTAGTGATACATAGCCAAGGCCTTTCGTCGCTCACAGAGGTCGGTCTACTGCCGGTCGGGAAGATCTTCTATACACTGTTATTCGCGTCGGTTTTTCTGGTGTTAGTGGTGAACTACTACGTGTACTTTGACAAGCTGCGGTTTGCGTTTTGGATCTTCCCAGGGATTGCCTTGTGGTTCTCGTACAGGGAGCTAACGAATTACATCATCTACTGGACGCCTCTCATGCTCGTCTCCATGATACTGTGGTACAAAGCCGAGGAGGCGAAGGCGGTGCAGACATCCTGAAGCACGTAAGGAAGCTAACTGCTCCACTATCCGCCGTCTTCCTCATACTCGTGGCCGGGTTCGCCTTCACTCACCTGCAAGCCACAACTGAGTACCCACCACCAATCCTCGACCCGGAATTCAACCTCTGGGTTTCAAACCCTGAACTTGGCGGCATGAAACCAATGGTCTGGGAACTCGAATACCAGAAGAGCGCCGGGGATCAAATCTTGCTGCAGAACAATATGACAGCAGGCAAGACAGCTCTCGAGATCAGGATATTTCAAGACGGCGCTGATGACAACTTGACGTACGTGCGTCTCGGGCAGACAATTGATGGCGCTAGGGCACGAGCACTATTCGATGAAGAGATCAGCATTTGGGTTCTCCTGCAGACCTCTTGTCAATGCAAGAAACTCGCGTCGGGCCAGACAGTTGCATTTGGAATCGAAACTAACGACGGAACGCACACACTCGACTACCTCTTCACCGGGAACACAGCAGAGACGAACATCTCGCCGACACATCGCACCATCTCCCTTCAAACCCAGACTGGACAATGGATAAACCAAACGATTGATCTAACAGAACAGTACGAGAGCGCCAATTGGAAGCCGCCAGACCGAATCCTACTGAGCATAGTCTTCGGAGTCCCGGGCTTCGCTAGCGGCTGGCACAGCGAGTACGTGCACGGGTTCTCCATTCTCAAGAGAACAACCCACAATCTGACACAGCAAAATGAAATGACAACCGACCTCCCCTCGAAGAGTCCGAACATACTTCGTGAGATCGACCAGTACACCACGCCTCGTCAGGAGGCATATTTCCACGTGACTAGGTCGCCGTACACATCGGATGCGAGCTTGTCACAATGGTTTAATCTCTGACCGCACCGGTTGAGCAAGGAGCGTCTAGAAGATGAAACAGGGCACCCAGAAGAAGGTCGAGAGCAACGCGCGAGCCGGGGCTCGATCCTTGAACGGTCTGGTTGCAGCCTCATTTGTGCCTAAAGACTTGAGCAACATCCTTTCGATCGCCCTTGGATTGCTCGCGTTCACGGTGTTGTTGAGCTATTCATTGAAGGTGACTGCTCCGTATGTGATGGGCGAGAACCTGGTGCTGGCTGAGATTTATCTTCCGGGTTTCGTCATCAAGCCGATCACACTGTTCACATACCTGTTCTTTGTGTCTTTCGCGTTCGGACTGAGCTCACCCATTTCTAAGGCCAGATTTCTCAGGATGGGAGACACCCTCTTCGAACTCCTGTACGTGCTCGCATGGTTCCTTGTCATGATGAGCGGCTTCGAGGTCATGTATCAGATCGTTCTGTGGTCAGCAGGGCTAGCGGTTCAGGGGCTGCAGAACCCAGACATAATCGTGAACTGGTGGCCAGCAAATCCGTACGCTATTAACGTTGTATTCGCAGCAAAGCTCGTTGTGCTCATCTTCGCGATGGCATGCTTCTCCGTGGACTACATGCGGAGAATGCGCACCTTGCGCGAGAAAGCCCAGTCATAGTCGCCAGCCTGCTGATCGATGCCTGCACGCCAAGGGTCTTCGAATACGCGCGATTGTCTCCTATGCCATATGTCGAGCCGATTCCACCCCTAGCCGTATCGATTACGCGCAGAAGATTCCA
>JBEKGZ010000117.1:0-11437 GCA_050012535.1 Bathyarchaeia archaeon
AGCAAGTACTTTGGGTTAGGCAGCTGGGAGATCCTCGTGTTCTTCTCACAAATCTGGAGTCAGTTCCTAAACCCAGTTCTACTGGGGCTTTCGATTCTGGGGGTCGTTGTGCTCGCTCGTAGACGCGACAGGCTGTCCTGGATTGTCCTTGCTTGGATCGTTGCAGCGTGCGCGACCAACGTGCTGGCCGCACCCATGGGATACAATCCGCTCGCTGTGAACCGTGGCGAGACGCAGATATTCCGCGCCATGTTCCTGACACCCTTTCAGATCCCGGCCGCCATTGGCTTGCTCCACTTGAAGTCGACTCTAGATAGCAGAATGGGACGGTCACGTCGCGCTAGGGTGGTCGTCGGCCTAGCTATTGTATTGCTGCTCTTAGCGATTGTGAACGGGGCATTCCGTGCGGTGTTTCCACTTCTGTCGGATCCACACAACTATCCAAACCCATTAGCTCCCTGAAGGCCGGAAACGTCGGTTCGCAGGGCAAGATTGCAGCCCCTGATTGAGAGTTAGCGAATCGCTCAGATGGATATGACCCCAAATCAGATCATTGCCCAAGAAGAGGCCGTCCGTCCCGGAGATCATCCGCGGGGATAGAACTGACCAGGGGGAGCCGGCCCCCTCCTCCTAGAGCATGTCCATGTAATGAAGTGCCCAAGCTCCATGTCCAGAATGATCGGCAGTCGTGACTAGACCGTGGCCTGAAACCAGCTGATTTGTCCCGAGACACATCAACGTTAGACCGTGCTGTTAAGGCCGCCATGTAACTCGTGTCTGCAAACGCTAGTCACACCACGCCCACGAGACCCGGCTGCGCTTCTGCTATTCGGACGACAGCCGATGAGCAGGCAAGTGACCAAGAGAAACCATCATTTCTGGTTAAGCCTTGGTCTCGCGCTGCTTCTTCTGGTTCTCTTGGTAGTAATGGAGGGACACGCTGTTGAAGCTGCCACTCTATATCCAGCACGAAGAACAACTCCGATCAAGGACTCTGCCCACGTCGGGGTCAACTACCTGACCCTCTACCACCTCTACGACACGCCAACAGAAACACTTCAGACGGATTTTGCCAGGTTCAAGAGTGATGGAGTCAACACGATTGTGATAGTAATGTACTGGTACAGAATCGAGTCATCCAAGGGCCTCTACAATCAAGCATACATCAACAATGTGATACGCGTGACCAAGATCGCAGCGGACTACGGTCTCAGCGTCATGATTGACTTCCATACACTCATCGGAGACAATGATGCCTGGAGCAATCCCGACTACGTCGGCTCCGGAGCGAATCTCATTGCTAAACCGGAGATCGCAAACGCATATGTAGCAATGGTCTCATGGTCCGCGACTCAACTCAAGGGGCTTCCCAATATCTGGTCCTATTCGCTGCTAAATGAGCCGTGGTATTGGCCGCTGGACGCATCGAAAAAGAACAGCTGGATTACCCTGACTGTGAGTCTCTCCAACACTGTCAGGAAGATCACTGGCAAACCAGTCACGGTACGTTTCGTGGCATCACTCTTCGAACGAGACTGGACCTGGAACTCTACGCTCATGAATGCACTCGACTTCATCTCACTCAATGCCTACGTCTGGCCTGATGCGCCAAACGACATCTATTGGCGAACATTCGATGATTACAAAGCAAAGCTTGGAGCAATTTGCGTCAAAGCAAGCTCCATTGGCAAACAGGTTCAGATCACGGAATTCGGCAGCGCGGCAGCTGACGATACGTTGCAGTCCTCCGACTACCGTGCGTACACTGACATCTTCAAGATAACTCAGAACCTGACTGGCTGGCTTAGCTGGGGCTGGGATTGCGGATACGATTCAAACAATCCGACGTGGACTGCAATTGGCACGTTCTCTCTGATTAGCAAGTGGAGTCGCACGTCCCGCATATTCAGTTCTAGTGCAGAACAGGTAGACAGGACTTTAGGCTCTTCCTATGAGCCGGCTTCAGTTCGAGCCTGAGGCACAAAGCAAACCAGGATTCTTCTAGAGTTGATTTGTCGGTTCTCAGAAGCTCCGTAACAGGAGAAGCACCGTTGAGGTGAGAGCCCCTCGTTCAACCTAGCCGGGGGAACCTATCGTGTGTACTCCCAGTGACGCACTGCGAAGTTTCTATGATTCACCTATGGACTGCCTTGGGCAGCTTCTTGATCGAGAAGTAGGTCGACGTCAATCTCTTGCGACGGACAATCCAGTCTACAATCGACTTGCGTGAAATCGTCATGTTGCCTGTCTTTGGAAGCAGTCTGAGATGTTTCTATCAGAATGAGTATGAAACGGCATGCCGATCGATACGGTTCTTCAATCTGGCACGAAGGAATTCCTCAAGATTCGCTGCCTTTGCTTCCCAAGTATGATTCCTCTCAACAAATTCCCTTCCCTTCTTGCCCATGCTTTGCAACAATTCTGGGTTCTGGTAGAGACGTTCGATCGCATTTGACATTTCAGCGGGATTGTTTGATTGTATCAGTATTCCGCATTGACCCTGTTCGATGACTTCTCTGTTGAATGGCAGGTCTGACGCGATGACTGGTTTTTCCATCGCAAGGTACTCCAGTAGCTTGAGTGGGCTAGACGCTCTCCACCACCCGTGAATGGGAAAAGCGAAGATACCGACGTCGCATGCCGATATGTAGTCCGGAACAACTTTGTAGTCAACACGTCCAAGCATAGCGACCCTATCCTCCAGTCTCAGCTGTTCGATCATTCGTCTGAGCCCAGTCTCCTCGGGACCAGCCCCCAAAACCAAGAACCGAAGATTCGGGCACCTGACCTTCAAGGCATCTAGCGCCTCAATGGTCTCCCGCACACCTCTCCTGGCTTCGAGTGTACCGTGGTACATCAAAACAAATCCGTCGGAAAAGCCAAGAGATTTCCTCAAGTTCTCCCTACGGGAAACATCCCTATCGGGCACAAACAAGCGAGTTGATACGCCAGAAGTCCAGACGCCAACAAAATCGTGCCTTATCCTGAATTGTCTGCAGATGTCGATCTTGAGTTGCTCGCTCACAACAGTAATTCCAGCGCAGATGTGCTTCGCAAAATGCAACGAGAGCCTGTATTGGAGGTCAATAACCAATCCTCGCATTCCAGCAAGCTCATCTCTCTTCGGCGGGCTCCTAATGTCGAGGAGTATGCTGAACCTTGGCAGTAGTGCGACGAGGATCGTACCGAAAATTGATGCTGAATCCACAAGCACTACCTCTATTCTTTTCTTTCTTGCGAACAGTGGCAAGTAGAACATCATGATCACACAGAACGTTAGGCTCGAGAGGTATTTCCACCGAACCGCAGGTAAGCTGCGGATATGTTCGGAGACGAATCGCGCGTCACAATAGGGGACTAGAAGATGTACAACGTTACCCGATCTCGTGAGGGCGTCCAGCATTTCCATCTGTGTGGTCTGATCCAGATCTGATCCTAGATACTCGTGACAGACCCACAGAATTCTCATAATGCTAGGCCTCCGGCTCCTGAGATCTAGTCTGGGCCAATAGAAATGAATTTCGGGATTGCATTGGCTCAATGTACATCTCAGGCCTCTAGCAGAACGTGAGAGTGTCTGCGCTCACAATAAGGTCGAATACAACAACTGATGTGGAAGTGCTCTCAGTATGCCGTAAGCTTCAAAACAGTGGTGGCTTCAAGTTCTTGTGAAAGGGTGAGCAGATGTAGATTCTTTGGACTACCACAAGCTCTCCCATGGCTTGTTGCCGATTCTTCTTGTGGGGACGATTCTCGCGATCGGCCATTTCGTCGCAACTGCAGGAGTCCTGCTTGTTCCCCGTGAATTCCCATTTGGATTTATTGAGGTGTTGCCTCTTGAGTACTGGCTTGCAGTAGGCATGACCGTGTGCCTGCTCTTTGTATCACTGTCCAGCGGTGACGTCGCATACCTCTGGGTCTCATCTCTACTGTTGATTGTACTCGCTCCTAGTTTGGGAAGCCTAATGCGAGCCTACCCAATTGATCTCTTCGGCGTATTCGCATCAGAACGAATTCTGAGCTCGGGTGGGTTCTCTACCGCGGACAATATCTTCCTGAACTTCCCGGGGTCAACGATCATATTCTCGGTCTTAGTCGCCGCAACGAGCGCATCTTCGCTGTCTGTTGCAAGAGCCTTCGGATTAGTCTACAATGCAATACTCGGCAATTTGTCTTACGTGTTTTTCCGGTGGCTTGGGCTAGATTCGAGGGCCTCGATCTTGGGGGGGCTCGTATTCGTCCTGAGTTTCTACATGCAGGGAGTGCTCGCCAACAGCTCTCTTATGGGGATGATTTTCTATGTTGCAATCACTGCTGCCGTGTTTGCGCACACCAGGATTGTTGCCTCGGCCACAAGAACATTCCTGCTCGTACTTCTTTTCACGGCGATGATTGTTTCGCACGCCTTCTCCCCATTTATGACAATGATTGCAATGATAGCGACTTTGGTTGGATGGAAATACGCGGACGGACTCGTTCGGAAACTGAATTTCAGGCGACTCTTTGGTGATCCTCCACCAACGAGCCCATCGATACTCGTGCCATTTGTTATCACCTTGGCAGCGTACTGGATGTACTTCGCTTCTCTAATATTCACATGGGGAGCCATGAAACTGAAATCATTCAATCTCATGGGAATCCTAAGAGGTGCGGCTTCACCTCTAGTTTCTCCTGGAACGATTTATGCAAGTAACTATTCACATCTCGCCGAACTCTACGCGCCACTCTTGTTTAGCGCGTTGGCAGTATACCTACTGGCATGCCATGACCGGCGTAAGCTGCAATTAGTGCTCTGGCTCCTGGGTCTCGCCGGCACCGTAGTCCTCGCATTGGGTGGATACCTTCAGGAATTCTTTGCGCGGATCTTCTCATTTGCGACTCTCATTTTGTGCTACAGTGTTGCGAGTTTGTTTGCGTCAAATCGAGTCTGGCTTCGGAGAATGGCAATCATTGTCTTGCTTGTGGCCTTGTGCTTGCACCTGCCAGCTCATTATGGTCAAGACTCTTTCCTGGCTGTTCGGAAGACGACCGTCCAGGGAGCGAAATTCATCGCCGGCCAGCCTTTCTCCAATGAGACCGTCGACACGATATATTCCCACGTGATTTACCAATCGGGCGAGCCGCTGAGTTTGCGTTCAGAGTCATTGTTTACGCTCAGCTATCAAACGGAGAACTGGGTTGCGTACACAGAAGGCGACCTCGCTCTCCAAGGTCTGCGCGGAAGACTACACTCTACCAGCTATGATCGCCTGTACTCAAATGGGTGGTTCGATACCTATTCGCCGAGCATGCACTAACCGTTGCTGGGACCATACAAGCCTAGTTAGAGACTAGGTTATCGAGCCACAATGTTCTGCAATAGCCAAGCCATGCCGAATCCCACAGTCGTCATGATCCTCACGGCGAAAGACTAGAGTGGGTTTTCCGTCATATCCCGTGCCAAATGTGCAGCGCAAGTGTCACTCATTCTCGTCAAGCCATTTCTTGACTTTTCGGAGACCCTCGTCAAGTGAGATCTTTGGCTCAAAACCCAACCGTTTCTTCGCTTTGGAACCCTCCGAAACTAATCGAGGATGTCCCCCTTCCAGCTCTGGCCCGTATAGTGAATCTTGGTCTTCCCAGTCAAACCCAGCATCGCCACAATCCTCTCAGCCAGTTCTTTGATACTCGTGATATCGTTTCCCGCAAGATTAAGCACTTCTCCGACAGATTGTTCCTGAGCCGCGAGAACGAATGCCTCGATCGCATCTGAAACATAGCAGTAGGTCCTAATCTGTTCGCCAGTTCCAATGACCTCAAGATCATTCGGGTTCCGCTCCAGTTTCTTGAGCAAGTCGAGAATCACGTATCTTGGCTGCCTGGGACCATAGACGTTGAATATGCGCAGAACGGTGACAGGGAGTGCGCGTTCTTTGTGATAAATGAGCATATACTTCTCTCCGGTCAACTTGCTAACCCCGTACGGCGACTGTGGGTTTGTTGGATGCTTCTCATCGATCGGCACGTACTCTGGTTCACCGTACACTGCAGCCGAGGAGGCATAGATGATCTGCGGGTTGAGGCCAAGATCTGCTACGGCTCTTAGAACGTTAAGCGTTCCGACAGCGTTGACTCGATAGTCAGACGCAGGATCAGACCAACCCATTGCGGTCTCTTTGGTCGTGGCATTTGCTGCAAGGTGATATATGATACCCGGCCTTGCCCTAGCAATCGCCTTTTCGAGCAACGCGAATTTCGTGATGTCCAACCGAACGAAGCGCGCCTGCTTGTTGACATTCTTCCTTCTGCCAAATGACAGGTCATCGACTACGGTCACGTTGGACCCAAGCTCGACCAGCTTGTCCACCAAGTGACTGCCAAGGAACCCCGCGCCGCCTGTGACCAGGACACTCGTTTGTCCCCACTTCACATTGCATCCCTCTTCTTTGCTACTCAGCTATGCTCGCCTTTTCCCAGATATGTTGAGGCTTTCCCTTGAGAAGATCCAACTGACCTATAGCGCTTGAGACTGCAATATCAAACAGCCCTGCAATTGCTTTCGGTCGGCCCCGCAAGTACCCAACCAAGGTCAGTATCGTCAACACGACGCCAGCTAGGGCCAGTAGGCTTGAGAGACTCAAGAGCAACCCCAATGCAGCACATACGCCGATTAGCAACGCCCAAGGAAGGAAGACGAGTGTCAGCAGATTGATCGGGTAAACAACATAGGAGAACCTGCGATCCCTCCCGCTCCAGAGCACATCCAGATTCTCCAGCAGAACGCGCACGATTCCTCCGGCCCTTCGGCTTCTCTGCTCGAGTCGTCGAAGTGAGCGCTTCTCATAGGGTTCGAAGGTTGTTATGCCCGTGTCCAGGATAACTCTTCCACCTTTTCTTCTCACTTTCATGAACAATTCTGTGTCGTCAGCGAATGAGGTTGGATCGATCGGTGACATCAGATCTTTTCGGAACGCTGCGAAACTTCCATGAGCAACGATCGTGGAGTCGATCTCCGACTCAGCTTTCTGTTGGATGACTTGCAGGTTCCGAAAGCCGCCTTCGATGTCATTGCCACCGATGCGGATGCCGCAGACCCCTCCAAGATCTGGATTCTCCAGCAGGGAAGCGATCCTCTTCAACGCGTCCTTCGTCAACGCAGTTGAGTCACAGTCACTCTTCACAACCACCTTGCCTCTAGCGCTGGAGTAGCCCAGATTCAGGGATGTTGCCAAGCCCTTCCTCTCAGTTTCTCGTATCAGCCTGATTTGTGGGTAGGTCTTCGACAGGTTCTGGACAATCTCGGGTGTCGTATCTGTGCTGCAGTCCACGATTACAAGCTCTAGCTTGTCAGCCGGATAGTCCATCTGGATCGTGTTCTCTATCTTCTTTTTGATCGTGGCTGCTTCATTCAGGGTAGGGATAACCACGGACACGGTCGGAGGATCCGTGACGTTCCTCATCAGTCGTGAGACATCATACCTCTTCGAGTACACTAGAATCGCAATGAAGGCCAATCCGTATGGAATAGCGAGCACAATGAGGATCCAGAAACACACCCAAGACAGCAGAATTACAACACCTCAATCCAAAGAAGAATACTTCTTCTGACCGGCGGACAAGTCTTGGTATAGTTGCAGATGAAGTTTGGCTACACTGTCGAAGCTGTAGGTCGTGCGGTATTTTACGATCTCGCCACGTATTTGTCTAAGAGCAAGATCATCCTTCACGAGTCCAACGATTACGCGCATCATCTCTTCCTGGTTGTGAACGACGATGCCTGGCACTTCTGGTCTCCATGTTTCACCAGTCATCATTATCGGCACAGTCTCGGTGGCCATCGCCCACATCAACGCTCCACTGGGCCCGACCATTCGCGAGTAGCTTATGATGACAACATCCGCGACTTGATGCCAGCGAACAACCTCATCCAACTCCAAGAATCTTGGAATGATTGTTACCCGCTCACCAAGTTCATACTTGACCACAAGGTTGGTCAGTTCCTGAAGATAACCCGTATCACCAGAGCCAGTGAAGCCAGCTATCACGAGTTTCACCAGCACGGAATACTCGGACTTGAGCCTGTGGACCATTTCGATCAGACTCTCCTGGCCTTTTCCTCTCCTTATGGCGCCGAAGGAGAGAATTGTCATCGAATCTGTCTTCTTCACCTCTCTGGACTCGGATACCTCGTACACTCCATGTGGAACCTCGAGTATCCTAGTCCCGGCATAATGGCCATACTTGGTTTTGAGTTCCTGGTACATGGGAAGACCGAACGTAAGCGTTGGCAGAAGCACCATGTCGCAAGTCCGGACGAGCAGACCCTCAAGCATGTCATAGTATGAGGCATAGATGTTGGATAGAACAGCCCGAATCCCACTGATCTTGATGACCTCCCCGAGTCTCTGCATTAGCCAGCGCCTTGACCACACGGTCTGCAGGGTGGATATCAGCCTGAATCCGAACATTCCCTTGGCGAGTGTTATGACGAAAATGAAAGGTTCACCCATTGTGCCGCCATAGTACCTTGTGAACTCAAACTCGACATGCACAATCTGCGGCCTCAGCCTAGCGAGGAGAATCATGAGACGAAGAAGACCGGGAATCGACTTGAATGTTGACAAAAAATTGTTCGAGCCTGACCTCAGTATCCTGTAGATCGGAGTCTGCCCGTCGACAAGTGAGGTCTTGTCGCTATCATCTGTGAAGGAGACGACATGGAGATTGAGCTGTCCCATTGCTGTCTTCTCGAACGATCTGACGAGGCTTTGGGAGAACTCGCTCAGTCCGTGTCTGTTCGGTGGGTAGGGAGTTATGAGACATACGGTCCTACCCCCACCTGGTGCTCTTGACACGGTGATCCCCACATGCCACTAAGCGAGCGCTTAGAACCTGAACTAGACCATTGATCCTTCTATAATGCATCGCGCTGATAATGCGAACAGGTAGGCGAACCTTCACGTTCCTCCTGCTATCAGCAGTCCGCTTTGCCGGACCTACTCAAGTGACTCTGTGACCTTGAGGTTTCGCATTTCCCGCACTAGTCGCATTTCCATCTGCCTTGTCAGCACCGATACGCCAGACAAGATCAATGCTTGTGCTGCCATAACTAGCATGAATGCAGACAATAGAGCCCAGCCTAGATGCCAGGTTGATTTCATTAGGTATTCTGAGATGACCCAGATCAGGATCGACGCTGCAGGGATCATTAGGAAGGCTGAGAGAGCACCATATACGAGTATTGGGTTGTATTTCCAAGCCAACTTGAACGCCGCGAATAGAATTGCGCGGCCGTCCCTCCAGGTGCTCAACTTCCCCTTCCCGATCCTAGGCCTATAGTTGATCGGCACTTCCACGAGCCGCTGTGACGCGGCCGATTGTGCGGCAAGCTCGATCTCTGCAACAAAGCCGGGTTCTTCGAGATTGTAGTTTTTGGCTTCCGTGGTCTCGAGCAGGTACATGCCTGAACAGACATCCGTGATATTGACGCCGAAGAGCAGGCTGAACACCCGAGAGATCATCGAGTTGCCGAATCTGTGCACCCGGCCAATGTGCTTCTTGTCTCTGGCGCCGATCACATGACTATAACGATCGGCATGGTTGAGCAGTCGCCAGATATCCTTCGGGTCGTATGTTCCGTCCCCATCCATGAATAGTACGTATGGTTTCTCCTCATGTTCTAGCGCCGTCTTGACGGCTCCCGCTTTCCCGATTCCGTGTTGGTAAGCCAGCTTGACGCCGTTCCCGAAGGCAATTCTATCTGTCATATCGGTCGAGTAGCCGTCTACGACTATGATGTTATAGTAGCCTTCTTCTTTGATCTCCTGTATGACTTGGGATATCCCGCTGGACTCGTTCAATGTCGGCAAGACTATGGTGACTTGGTCTTTGGCCATCGCGGCAATGATGCGTTGTGGGTCAATCTTCAGATCCAGGACAGCCAATTCTTTTGTTTTCGGAATTGTTTGTAGTGGATCAAGCACGGTCATGCGTCTGCCATCCTTCCATCATAGCAGGTGTGTCCTTGCGCGATCAACGTGGTGTCACCAGACAGCTTTCCGATTCACCACAGAGAGGAGCTTCGATTCGTAGTCGAAGACTGGATTCACCAGCACCGCGACTATCCGCGTGCCGCCTAGCAGAGTCCTCAAGTTGAGGATGTCTTGTTTCTCTACGGCGCCGAGGATCGGGGCCAAGGTCAGATAGACGACCAAGTATAGGAGTCCTCCAACAACCAGATTGATGGCGCCAACCCCCGCACGGTCAAACTGAATCAGCCCGACCGTCGGCACTGCAGCAGCCAAGGCCGCGAAGAGAACCCTCCCACTCGCCTTTAGATCGATACGAGCGTTGAACTTCTCTGAGACCTGACGGATCCCATAGACCGTTGAGGCTGCGTTGGAGACAATGTACGCGATGAGGAGTCCAAGAGGCCCCCAAAGCCAAGCAAGGGCAGGGCCAAGAGGCAAATAGATAGCCAGCGTGACGACGCTCATCACAACAACGACCTTTGTCTCGGCCACACCGTTGAGGAAGCTTCCCACAACCAAGTAGCCTATCGCTGACAGAAGATGGAGCGCGGACAGTAGCACGAGGTATTGAGGAGCCAACGCGTAGCCTTTGCCGTAGGTTAGGAGGATGAGGTCTCGCGAGAAGATCATAACTGCAATCGAAGCTGGAACCACTATGATTGACGAATACTTTACCGCCAAAGTGAACCCCCTCGCAAGATCGGTTCTTTGGTTCCTTGGATCGAACTTCGAGAACATAGGGAAGATAGCTGTCTGGATAGGATAAGTGAGGATCACCATGAACGAGATGAAGTTCCAGGTTCCACCGAAATTCCCGATCTCTACGTTGCTCGCGAAGTGAGCGAGCAGAATATTCTGATACTGAGACAGAAAAACGGAGAAGACGTTGGCGAGGTAAAGAGGCAACCCATAGCGCAGCAGCGCACGCATCTCCTTTGACGCGGGATCCGTTGCTCGATCAGATGAACGGGCATGCTTCGTGAAGAGGATCGTCGCACCCGTAACACCTGCAGCTGCGAGCGCCAACACATATGCTGAAATGGCACCAGTGATGCCCAAACCAATGAGAACAAACACTGGTCCGAGAGTCCCTTTCAACAGTGCCTGCATGATCTGCGTGCTTGCACTGTACTGCATCAGATCTTGCCCGATGAAGGAATTGTTTGTCGCATCGTAGATGGCTTGGAATAGGATCATCAGCGAAGCAAGCTGAATAAACGGTGCTAGCTCCGGCCTATTCAGCACCGAGGCTGCAATCACCGCCGAGCCTGTGTAGCAGATCAAAAATGCGACAGCGCTCACACTGAGTTTGATAAGGAACCCAAGTCTGACCAGCCTGTTTGCTTTGGCGTGGTCGCCTTCGGATCTGAACCTCGCCGGCAACCTGACTAAGGCAAAGTTCATGCCCACGTCCGAGAGCCCGACGA
>JBEKGZ010000118.1:0-5651 GCA_050012535.1 Bathyarchaeia archaeon
CTGAAACGTCCAGTACGGGCTGAACAGATCACGATCGAGGCATGGATTCGCCAAGCCCAAACTTCAGGTATGGGAGAGTATCAGATCGAGACGCTCGTCAAGATGTTCCAATACTACGATCGCAACGGCTTCTGGGGCAACCCACACGCACTAACCAGCCTGCTCGGACGCACACCCACCAAATTCGACGCATTCATCGAACGAACCATGCGACAAGTAACCAACAGATGACACTCATAGACCCGTTTGGAACTTGAGAATCTTTATGGTATTGATGGCCACGGGCCTGGAACCCCCCTAGGGGGCCCCCCCGCATCATCCATCGGAATAGGAGTCGTTACTCTCAGTATCCCAGAGCGGCGACTATCTTCTTGAGGAATGTATCAAACCCGCCTAGGAACTTGTAGAAGTCTGCCTCGTCGATATCCGACAGCAGCAATTCCTTCTCCGCGCCCCAGTCGAACAGCTTCCCGGAATCCAGCAAGGCTACTTTCTGCTTCAGATGGTCCCTGTACTTTGCGTAGAGCTTCAGTGAGAATGCTATCTTGCTGACTATGCATTTCTCCTCGTCCTCGGGCTTTATGCCGAACCGTTTCCACATCAGATAGACATCAAGGAAATCCCGCGCCTTCGTCCCTTCCCTTGTAAGGAGCGCGCGCACCTTCTCGCAGAGTATCTCGCGGATGTCGTAAACACCGAAAGGTATCTTCTTGGAATATTCTGCAGTCTCATCCGGAAACAGTGCCTTAAGCCCCTCGTGCTTCCCGGTCAGCAGTCCGCTTAGCTGAGCCATCGCCGGTGAGAAGCATATCTGTTCCACAAAATTGATCTGCACTTTGACGAAGCTTCGGCGTCCAAGTATCTCGGAATCATACCATATCTTGAGCGTACAGGTCTTGTCGCTTCCGCCGAGCTCGACATAGTCTGTGTTGCTCTTCACGCATTTGAAATCGAGGCCTCTTTTCTGGGCGATGGTTTCCAAAACGCTTCCAGTCTTGTCGATGACTTTCGATAATTGTGATCTGATTTTCATCCCTGACAGTTTGTTGAATGCAGTCTGGTCTTTCCATGTGAAATCAATGTCCTCTGAGAACCGCACATATCCGAAGTAGCACTTGATTAGGCATGTTCCGCCCTTGAAGAGGAAGTTATCAGCGAAGAACTTGTCCTGCGACAAGTCCGTCAGTATTTGATGAAGAATGAGGTCTTTTTCGACCAAGTCTCTTCTCTTGATGTTGAGTACTCTGGCAACCTCGTTTACGAAATCCGCTCTCACTTTGCCACCCTCGCCTTCTCTTCAGGAATCCCGTTGTATCTCCATAGGTAGATGAAATCAAGAAGAGTCTTCTCGGGATCTGAATACCTGACTCCGTTCCCTGCCTTCTTTATCCCAAAACCGAGCAGAGACGGCGACAATCTGGAGAACTTAAACTTGTATCCCGCAATTGTGAAAGGGTTTGCACGGAACAGCTTGTCGTTTACCACATCTTCAACCGCAAAGGTCTCGTGGGTCATGTTGTTGAGCTTAAGAGCCGTGTGCAGTCCGAAATACCAGCGCGTGACATTCTTGAGTTCCAGTCCTTTCGCTACGAGTTCTAGGTGATTGTAACGGAATCGGCCTAGTTTCGCCTCTTCCAGTGATTTGACGTAGAAGACCCCTCGGAAAATTCTCACAAGGTAGCCACGCATCCCGAAGTACCTGACGACCATTTCGTAGTTCAGCTTCATCGGCTTGCAGTAATGCTTCAGCTCTTCCGCTGTCACAAACTCCTTCTTGTCCATCCACAGTTTCCTTCGCAAAAGAGACATTGTCATTTATATCACAACATCATACAAACTATGACATTACGAAACAAGATATTCTTTCAAATTCTGCAAATTGAACCTTTCAGTATGCCCCACACCGATATTGCGTGCACGGCAAAGCAGACCCCTGATTCTTCCGGTCTTGTGGTCATGATCTACAAACGGAGTTGACCGGAACGGTTTCTTGCACAATTTACATTTGTAGTCCTGTTCTTTCAGCATTGCATCAATATCCTCAGGCGTAGTCCCATATTTCCTTCTAAGATGACCACGCCTGTTCCACAGAATGATTCTCTCCTGATTGTGTTTGTTATATTCCCTCATGTACCCACCAACTTTTTCCTCGTGCGAGTGATAGTATTTGTGAGACGCCTTCCTCCTCGATTCATAGTGCTGGCGATGCCTCAGTTCTGAACAGTCAACGGGTTTCCTATCTGCTGGCTTGTTGCAAGTTTTGCAAATCTGGATTCCTCTACCATCAGGACTTGGTGTTCGGGTACTCCATGCCATTTGTATCGCAACTCCTCGGTTTAGACAGAAGTATGATATTATAATATATATCATAAGGTAACTTAAAGCTTCCACAAGCCATTTTCCGTTAGGCATCGCTTCGTTGGGTGAGTGGGAAAATCCCACTATGCCTCCATATAGCAAGAGGTGGTAAAGATGGGAGAGATTGTTGAGGTGGATGAAAAGGGGAGGATTGTCATTCCAGCAACAGTCAGAGAAAAACTCGGCGTTGGAAAGGGCAGTCAGCTTACTCTGGAGATTAGTAACTGTTTGCACCCATAATCTTCTAACGGATATTGAGAATTCAAGCTTGAAAGAAAGCTACCCACGAGCGACAGTGCAAATCTAATCATCTATGAAATCGAAATCTTAGATTGAAAGGTGCATCATGGAACCTCACACCAAGATCACAGTAGAATGCCCATTCTGTCATGAACATGTTTTGGAAGTTCTCACTTGGCCGGCACACAACGAATTGAGGAGCAGCAGAAGCGCAGTGGCAAAAAGCACGACCGCTGTCAGAAAGTCAGAAGGATTTGAACTGACGAGGGAAAGGTTTTCCAAGAGAGAGCGAACGCTAGTCGATGACGCCAGTCAAGTTGTCGAGTAGCTTGAATGGACAGAATCTTAGAGTAGGCACTTTTCTAACCAGTGGAAGGCCTCATCCTGCATGGTAACATCGAATTTGTGCGCTCCCGGGTAGAATTTGCCAACGTAATTCTGTGGATACTCCATCTTAGAGTAGATCTCCTCGATCTTGCGGTCCGCTTCATGCTGTCCCTCGGTGGTGAACAGCTCATCTTCCTCGTTGTATTGAACCATGAGCGGGGCTGGGGCGCGTAGCGCAATCACATCCGGTAGATCCAAGAACTGGAAGAGGTGAGGAACATACAAGGATAGCCCGTGACCTGGCGGGCATCTAATATGGTTGCGCAGCAAGGCGCGGATTGTGCTCATGAAGCCGATGCATAATCCGCACCGGACCCGAGGGTCAAGGCCAGCGAGAAAGATAACGCGTAGACCGCCTGTTGACAATCCACCGCATCCAATCCTATTCGGGTCAATCTCTGGTCGAGTTACCAAATAGTCGATGCTGCGCCTGTCTTCGTAGGTGAAGATTCCAGGCCAGCTCGTACCTGCGTTCAGTATAGTGTCTACGATCACGGAGCACTCACTCGTCTCCCAAAACTGATTGTACCTTCGAATGTATTCTTCCGAATCTGGCTCGACACCTGTGAAGAACCCTCGGAATTCTTCGTTCGCCGTGTCCATGGGAATCTTTCGGCTCCCCCACAGAAAATTGTCCACGGCCAATACGGCGAATCCTCGTTTTGCGAGCTCCGTGGCCCAGCTTCTTCCGCCGTAATACTTCTGCTTGAATTCCCGGAGGATCTTAGGCTCGCCGTGGACAGCGGTTACTTTCTCCTTCCCAAAGTAGAAGAATCCGCCGTGATCATGGAGCGCGACTACAGCAGGTAGCGCAGCCTCTCGCTTTTTTGGGTACAAGAAGAAACCGTGAGTGCGTGGGCCGTAGGGCATATCATAAGAAATCTCCTCTACAATGAAGCCTCCCTCTTCCAGTCTCGAATCGATAGATGGGTTCAACGGAATGTCTGTCGGAGTAAACGCAAGCAATTCGGAAGCCTTTGCACGTGCCGTGGCCCTCCAAGTTTCGATGTCTGGCCACGATCTTGCCAGAAAGGAAAGAGACGGTTGAGTCGCCGCCACCCCGTCGAGCATTTCATAGTATAAGCCCATGTCAGGTTTCATCGGTCGCACAATCCTACCCCGACACAAGGCGAATATAGAGAACGGTCGCGGCTAAAAGGCCGCAGACCCTTCCCTTTTGATAGGAACAGAAATGCAGGGCTCTTCCAAAGAAATCGTTTGAGGATACGGTCTATCGCAACAACGATGCTGACTCTTGATCGAGATACATTGTTACGTGCGGCTGAGTGCGAAGGATTGACGCTGGACAATCCGTCGTGACAGGACCTTCCAGCGCAGCCCTAACAGGCGTCGCTTTGCGTGCCTCGGGAACGATTGCTAAAACATGCCTTGCAGCCAGAAGGGTAGGAACTGTCAGGGTGATTGCCCTTTTGGGCACCTCTTCCAACGTTGCGAAGTGTCCCTCGTTGACTTGCTGCGTGCGGCATCGGACATCAAGGTCGACGATGTGAATGACCTCCCTTGTTTCGAAATCGGCCGGTGGATCATTGAAGGCCAGGTGCCCGTTTTCGCCGATCCCCAAGACGCACACATCAGGAGGGTATCTGCGTAACAGATCGGCATAACGATTCAACTCTGAATTCAAGTCTGGGGAGTTGCCCCTTATGGGATAGAAGGCGCCAGGGTGAACGAGACTCACGAGTTCTTGGCGAATGAAACGGGCAAAACTAGCCGGATTCTGATCGGACATCCCCAAGTACTCGTCCATATGAAACACGGTGACTTTGTCCCATTCAATGTCCTTCTTGACTCGTAGAGCGCGTAGGAATGTCAGTTGAGAGTTGGCAGACGCGAGGATGACTGCCACGTGTCCCTTTTCGCCAACGATATCCGAGAATATCGCGGCCAAGTCGTCTGCGGCTCTTCGACCAATAGCCTCGACTGACTCAAAAACGTGAACAGGTATACGATCGATAATTGTGGACCGGATCGGTTTGAAATCCAAAGCCGAGTAACCTACTGCTGCACTGACCTTCAGCCATTCGCAGCCAAATTTGACCTGCGACTCTAATCAAATGTAATCGACCAAGCGAACAGAGATAATGCTTTCCCATCATCAAATGACTCTCTGGTGCGCTGTTTGTGAACATTTAGCTCGCAAGTTCAAATTATGATGCCCGCACCAAGGGTCCCACACACACACAAATCAATGATCTAATGATCTCGTGGTTCTGTACGCGTTATTTTTCCTTCGTCTCCAGATACCGTCCTCAGTCCTTGCCTAAACCTTGTGCTGCTTTCGACCCGATCATCCGCACGGTCCGTGGCTCTGGCTCCGTCTTCGCATCCATCTTCTTTCCGATGACTTCCCGCGCGAATATCGTCAGCAACCCTACGACTATGAGCGCAACCGTCGCGGTGTAGAAGCAGTACTGAAACGCGGCTCTGGCCGGAAGAGAAAGTACATGACCACCGATGGTGTAGCTCGCTACAAAGGTCGAAAGAAGCGCTCCGGCCACCGGTGTTCCGAGCGTTTGGCCGATGTATCGGAACGCTGTATTCAGGGAGGTTCCGAGGCCCATCTCGCCCTTCGCGATGGAGAGCACGAGGAGATTCTGGATCGAAACCGTCATCATCCCTCCACCTATCGCGTAAACCACAAGATA
>JBEKGZ010000119.1:0-7577 GCA_050012535.1 Bathyarchaeia archaeon
CTTATCGTTGGTGTCGGGTACCTCTTGACTGACGCCATAAACGCAACCGCAAGGAAATACCCAGACAAGAACTTCGCCATCATTGACGGCTTCGTTCCGGGATTGCCCAATTTGATGAGCATAGGGTTCGAGGAGCACAAGTCAAGCGCAATCATTGGCGCGATTGCAGCGTTGACTGCTGCTGCGTTCGGCTATCATCGCATTGGTGTTGTCCTCGGTATTGAGATCCCAGTGCTTTGGAAGTTCGAGATCGGCTACAAGTGGGGAGCTGACTGGGCACTGAAGTGGTATCAGAACAAATTCGGCAAGAGTGCACCGGTCATCGGAGATACTCCGGTGAAAGAGAGAGTCCTATACACCTACACAGGCAGCTTCAGTGATGTCACGAAAGGGTATGAAGCCGCAAAGCCGATGTTCGTTCGTGATGCGGCCCATGACGCCGGGGTCGTCTATAACGTGGCGGGCCTGACCGGCTTGGGCATCAACCAAGCCGTTCAGGAGATAGCTACTGCTAGCAACTTGACAATGGGCCCCCCCTTCATGTTGGGGGTCGATTCTGACCAAGATTGGATCAATCCAGGCTTCATCCTCGCCAGCGCAATGAAACGTGTTGACACAGGAGTCCACTTTGCTACCCAGCTAGTTACACAAGGCACCTTCCGACAGGTTGTTGCATCCACTGGCGGAGTAGTCACTCTGGGAATTGGAACCACCGTAAACGGTGTCCCGGTTCAAGGAGTATCCGTGAGCACTTTGGCCGACTTGGATGAATTCATTCAAATGGGAGTCAACGCCGAGAAACTAACCGGCGAACGAGCTGCAAAACCAGATCACCCAAAACCCCAACCTCGTACCGCTTGCTATGACGAAGGACGCAGTCGACCAATGGAGGACCACCCTAGGATAGTGGCGCTCCATTCCTCCCTTTTTTTGAGAGAACCTTCAAAGTCAGGGCCGAGACATTTGATCCAACTGTGACAAGTAAGTAATACCGGGTAACAAGATGAGCGAACGCTTGGCTGCAACATTTCGCAAGACTGGCGAGTCCGGAATCGCCGTGGTGATAGGGCTTGTTGCAGGAGCTTTCCTCATGCTGGTTTTCGGCTATAACCCTATCCGAGCATACCTAGCCCTTTTTCTCGGAGCTTTTGGAAGTATTTCAGGCATCTTGGAAACTCTTGCGTTCGCCACCCCTCTCATGGTGACTGCTATCACCTTCGCCGTCGGGGTGAGAGCCTCTCTCTTCAACATAGGAGCAGAGGGACAAATGTATCTTGGGGCAATCGGGGCAGTAATCGTTGGCGCGACATTGGCACTACCGGCAGGGCTGCATCCGATAGCTGCGACAATCTTCGCCATGTGTCTTGGAGCTGTGTGGGCTTTGCCAGCAGCCATTCTCAAGATTTGTAGAGGAGTTCACGAGGTTGTGTCCACAATAATGCTGAATTATATCGCTTTCTGGTTGGTGACCTGGCTGGTGACCTACCAATTCGGGGAACCCGGAAGAGCCGAAAGAGCAGTACCAGCACTACCGACAGCACGTTACCCCGTAATTGGGGAAACATTGACTTCCGTGATTTTTGTAGTTGTAATCTTCTGCATCGCGGTCACCGTGCTTCTCTGGCGGACTGGAATAGGTTTTGAGCTTAGACTCGTGGGAGACAACCCTGAAGCAGCGAAGTACGCAGGGGCAAGCGGGAGCCGAGCCATCCTTGTGAGCTTTCTGGTTGGGGGCATGGCCGCCGGGCTAGCAGGTGCAAGTCAGATTGTCGGACGGCCTCCGTCTTGGACTCTCTATGCAACTCTCGGTAATCTTGTGAATCTGGGCTTCGACGGCATAGGCGTGGCCCTAATTGGAAGAAACCACCCTGTCGGCGGAATCTTTGCGGCAATATTCTACGGGGGGCTCCAGCACGGTGGTAGGTACATGGAGTATAATGCAGGGGTCCCATCGGAATTAGTCAGCGCAATTAGCGGAGTAATCGTGATGACCCTCGCGATACCTGAGATAGTCACGATCATAAGGAGACATCGCGAGTCTTGAAGTCATCTCGGAGAATTCAATGGTACCTAGTCGGAATCACGTTGACTTTGGCTTTGCTCTACGTGGTTTCCCTGGCCGGATTCAGCGTTCTTAGCTTGATCGAGACGGGGCTGTTGGCTATGACGCCTCTAGCGTTGGCTGCGGTGGGTGAGTGTCTCAACGAGCAAGCGGGCACTACCAACGTGGGGATGGAAGGCATTTTTCTGATCACTGCTGTTCTAGGCGTCTATTGGGCGGAGGTATTCAGGAGTGGGCTCTATGGCATCTTGCTTGGTTCCGCGACTGGCGCCTTGATAGGTCTTGTATTCGCACTGATGTCTGTCTACGGCAAGGCAAACCAAGTCATAGCCGGAATGGGACTAAACATACTGGCCCTCGGGCTGGGTCCATATCTGCTAATGGCGATCTGGTCATTTCCTGGCATCCATGTGTTCCCCCACGGGTTGGTCCTTCAGTCGATACAGCTGGGTGTGGAAAACGCACATTTGGCCATCAGTCCCGTGACGATCGCTGCGATATTGATTGCTATTCTTGCGTATCTGCTCCTAAACAGAACCCTGTTAGGAATCAGAATAAGGGCTGCAGGTGAGAACCCCATAGCAGTCGATGTAGCCGGAGTCAGCGTCGGTCACATCAGGATAATGATGTGTGTTCTCGGTGGGGCACTTGCGGGGTTGGGAGGAGCCTTCATGTCACTGGGTTGGTTCGGTGTTGTGGTTAAGGAGATCTCCGCCGGAAGAGGTTTCATAGCCCTGGCAGCTGTGGTCTTCGCAGGTTTAGATCCCCTGCTGGCGCTGGCCGGCTCATTCATATTCGGTTTCTCAGAGGGTCTTGCCTTCACTGTTGCAATCTCTCCAAGCGTAAGGCAAGTCGTCTATTTTGTGCATATGATCCCATACGTCATCACGTTGCTGATCCTCGCCGCTGCAATTGGCGGAAAGAAGTTCCCACGCGCGCTGGGCAAACCATATGTGAGAGAGTAGTCGAATCGACCAACTACCAGACTGCGTCGACACGCTGGTCAAGAGAGTGAGTATACGGTCCTCTTTTCGATCGTCCGCCTCTTGCCCTCTGGCCATATTCCAAGAGGGAGATACGTGGATGATGATCGCCCATAGTGAGTAACGTTGTCTGACGCGCATGAATTGCAGCTTGCGACCAACCCCTTCATGATTCGGTTACAGTTCTTGCAGAACGAGTAGACTCCCGAGTACGCAATGAACCGGACACCGTTAGCAGCCGCTTCAAGCGTCAAGGTCAGTAGCCCATCCGTAGTAACCTTAGGGTCTATACAGATCAAGGCCAAATGACCGCCGGGGGTCAGGGCCTGCAACATTCCCTCGATCGAGAGTCTTTCGCCGAATGGGATCTTTGACGTAAGCGGGACACCCGGCAGGTCGGTATAGAATGGGAAGTTTCTAGCGCCTTGAGTAGAGACTGTGCTCTTGCCGTATTGTTCAACATCAAGCTCAGCTAGCCTTGATGTGGCATCATCTCCTGGTCTTTCCGATAGCACAACGTGCATTCCAAGGTCTTCTGAGGCGGATTCGGTTTGTTTCTTCAGCTCTTGAAGCACCTTCTCAGCGAAAGCTAGCGAATCCTTCAACTCGCTTCCGGTGTGTGCAAGGCAAGCCTCATTCAGGCCGAGGATCGCCACCGCATAGGTCGCCATTTTCTCGCGGAGGTATGGCGCGCCCTGCTCGGACCTGGACAGCAGTGGAAGAGTAGCTTGTCTCAGCCTATCGACCATGAATCTTCGCTTGATCTTGAGGGCCTCGAGCGTCAAAGCGAGCACGTCGGTCATTGACTTGAGAAACCTATCATCGTCTCTTCGGGCCTCGTAGGCAAGCCGTGGGAGGTTAAGAAAGACTGTTGCCATGCAGCCGGTCCTGTAGCAGTCCGACTCCCATTGCTTACTCCAATCATCTGTAAGCCTCAGCCCTGTGGCAGTGTAGCAGTCTCGCGAATTCTCCGGAAGCAACGCCATGTATGGTAGCATCCGTGAGGAAGCAAGTTTATGAGTCTCAAGAATTCGAGATCGAGTTTCCTCTTTTCTTTCGGCTGAGTTTCGAATCTTGAAGACTAGCCTAGGGCTCACCATCGGATTGATCAACGCTTCTTGCGATGTCACTTCGAGCAGCACGTCAAGAACCTTGCCTGCTTCTTCATGATAGTCAGCGTAGACCCCAACTACTCGACCTCCGGGTCCTATCGCCTCAACGTTCCCAAGAAACTCAGGCACCGTGTATTCGAGACCAAGAGTCAGTCCGGCCTGAGGGGCACCCGATGGCAGGTCCTGTCCTACAGATGAAAGGAAGAGTGCCAGTGATTCTTTGACAGAGTCCTCTGTTACATGCTCGATGAAGGGCGATAGGAAGACGTTGAATAGATCGAAGCTTTGTTCCCCTGATATCTCGGCGATTCCGAGATGGTAGACGTTCTGAATCATTGCCAAAGCCGCGTTCAAACTCTGAGGGGGTTTGCGACCAACAAGTCCGTTCTTCAGGAAGAATCGGAGATCATGTTGTATCTCGCTTGGCTTTAGGGGCCAGCTCTCAAGCTCGGATATGTGAATCTGGCCTGAGATGTGTGCGTCAGCTATCTCGCGCGGCAAGCACTCTAAGAGGACATACTCTCCCAGCACCGAGGCTCCAGCGGTTCTCTGAACGTAGTCGGTCGCTAATCCGAGCTCGCCCGTGGAGCGGAGAAGTTGGGTTACATCGTAGACCGGCATACCGACCCGTGTCAGCTTGTGTCTGTACTCTTCGAGTTTCTTCTCGATCAGGATGGCGTTCACGAATTCCCTGATTAGAGCCGCAGTCAGGTAGGAAGTCCTGAGCTTGATCAGACGATCTTCTGCTTCTGCTGCTATCTCGTCTGCAAGCTCCTGAGGGACACCGGCTTCGACAACTAGTGACTTCGCTATCTTGCTCCTGTGGAAGTCCTCTATCGCAAGCCGTGAAGTCCTGACGAACAGTCTGCCGCGTTTCACACCGACATATTCTTCGAGGTCTCGTGCGAAATGTACCACCATCTCGCCCAGTTCGGTTATCTCATACTTCTTCGAACGCTTGTCCGAACTGATCAGGCCAGCTTCAGCGAGGCTTCGGCAACGGGCCTTTTGTAGAGAGAAGACGAAGTACCTGCATGCGCAGCGGAGCGGACGCTGCATCGAACACGGCGGCTCCTAGCTTCTCAACAGAACGGAGCATGGCGCAAAGAGTGTACACGAATAGTTTAAAAAACTGTAGTAATCAGCCGGAGTGTTGTTGTGGCCGGCCTAGACCGCAAGGAGTCACTTGGGACCTAGTGATCCCCGAAATCATTTTGACTCATCGAAGCCTACAAGAGCCCGACGAATGTCTTAATGTCGTGGATTTCGACGGGTGAGGTGTGGAAGAACGAGCGAGCGACTAGTTTCCGCCGTCCGGCCTGAATCTGTTGAAGGGGTCCAGTACCATGTCTCAGCGAAACGAGGGCAAGTAGGTCGCTATGTCTTCTTGCCTGGTGATCCGGATCGTGTGCCGAAGATAGCGAAGTTTTGGGATTCTGCCCACGAAGTGTCTTCGCACAGAGAGTACAGAGTGTGGTCTGGAATGATTGACGGAACGATGGTGTCGGCGTGTTCTACCGGTATCGGTTGCCCAGCTGCAGCTATCGCAGTCGAGGAACTGAGTAGGATTGGTGCAGACACATTCATTCGAGTGGGTTCGTGTGGCTCGCTGGAGCCGGACCTTGATTGTGGAGACCTCGCCATCACCACGGCTGCTGTTCGTCTCGACGGTACTAGCAGACAGTACGTCACGGCTGAATATCCCGCTGCAGCGAGCTACGATGTCGTCCTTGCTCTGATTGAAGCTGCAGTGAAACTGGGTAAGAAGCATCGTGTAGGGTACACCGCGTCAACTGACAGCTTCTATGTTGGTCAAGGCCGGCGTGGAGTTACAGGCTATCTGCCGCCGGATGCCGAGAAGCTCGTTGAGAGGCTTCAGCAGCAGCATGTGATCACAATGGAGATGGAGGCTTCAACAATCTTCACGCTTGCAGGAGTCTATGGGTTCCGCAGTGGTTGCGTGCTTGCAGTGTATGCTAACAGGGCCACGAACAAATTCGAAGTGAGAGGTGAGGAGGACGCATGCAAAGTTGCTGTGGAAGGTGTTCGCATCCTGAGCAAATGGGATTCGGACCGGCAGAAAGCCGGGAAGAGGCACTGGTCACCGAGTCTCAGTTACTGATTTGCGACTCGCTTTCATAACGGTTCCCTATTCTCTTCGGTCCGAGTCAGGCCATATTATCTTTTTCAACTGGTAGTGGTTCCTGAGCAACGCTATATCGTCACGTCTCAGCCGAGCCTGGGCGAGCAAAGAACTTAAAGACTCATTCGCTCGCTTTCGCCGTGGTGCTCCGGTGGTGTAGCCCGGTTAGCGTCGAGGCCGAGAGCATAGCGGCCTTATCCGTTGGTGAGTCAGCGGAGGCCACTCGAGCCGTTGATCGCGGGAGATCGTTCGCAGACGATCCGCGAATTCGAAAACGAGGAGGCCCTTCGTCGCGAGTCCCGCCCGGAGCACCAATAAACCTCAAAGCGATCAGCAGTCAAACAGCTTGCAAGAACGGAGATGCGTCCATTGAGACTCGGGGAAATGCGCCTCGCAGAGGCCATTAGAGTCAAGGACACAGATGCACTCATCGTAGTCGACATGCAGAACGATTTCATGCCATCCGGTGCTCTTGCGGTCAAGGGCGGAGACGAGATAGTCGCTCCGATAAATCGTCTCGCTGAGATCTTCCATTCTAGGGACAGGCTCGTTGTCATGACACAAGACTGGCATCCTCCGAACCACCTTTCGTTCGCCAGCACTCATGGCATGAAACCATACGCCCCTTACGATTCCGAAGGGATTGGTCCGGTTCTGTGGCCCGATCATTGTATTCAGGGAACGACAGGAGCAGACTTCCATCCACGGATTCAGGCTGGTCTGGCGAAAGCAATTATCCGAAAAGGATACCATGTGGCAGTGGACAGCTACTCAACATTCATTGAGAATGACAAGAAAACACACACTGGTCTCTCAGGTTATCTGAATGCGCTTGGAAAGGAGCGCGTCTTTCTGTGTGGACTTGCGTTGGACTACTGTGTCTATCACTCAGCCGTGGATGGTCGAGATTTGGGGTTCGACGTGGTTGTACCCATAGATCTTGCAAAAGCCATCGACTCGCCGCCAGGCCGATTGTCTGAGACGTTGGAAATCATGGTCGACAGGCAGGTTGAATTCGTTACGTCGACTGACATCGTGACTTGAGGCGCGTCGTGTGTCGAGCGAGCGTGTTCTCTCGAGTTTTCTGGTAACGCTTCGAAGATCTCGCCATCAGAGCACTACTTTTCCGGATGCGCGTACGTCGCCCGAGGAACTAATAAATAAGACGCGGGGTTGGGTTAGGGCCGCGTGGCTTCCATGAAGTTTCCGAAGGCGATTACAACCTATTGCCCGAAATGCAAGAGTCACACAGAGCATGGCGTATCAGTCTACAAGAA
>JBEKGZ010000120.1:0-4553 GCA_050012535.1 Bathyarchaeia archaeon
CAGTGAGGTTTCCTTCCCAGTCGACTAGCCCGAGGCTTTGCATCTCCAACAGCAGCCTAACTCGAATAGGGGTGCTAAGCAACGTCATCGCAGACTCGACGGTTTTCTCGTTGAGAGGCATTACTACGTTCCTGGGATAGTTGATGCAGCGCTTGTGGATCATTGAGTATCCGCAGGCCTTGCAGAGATATGGCGGAGATAGGTCGATCATTTTCCCGCATGTCGGACAGAATGCCGTTGTCGCCTTGTAGCCCAACCAGGAACCACTTCAGGCTTCCTTCAGAAGCGCACTCAAGGCATAAAGCCTTCCCCATGATCCCAATGCTTGCCTTCGCCAGACCCATCGTCCAACCCCTTTGCCGAATTAAGTAGCAATTGTATGGTACGAGTGGCTCATCGTCTATGCGATCATCCTAGTGCTGTTCGTGTGGCCACCCGAAAAGAAGAAGAAGGCCTTTCTTGCGAGCATGTACCTAAGCCTCTGAACCTCGCTAGCGACCGATAGACCGAGGTCGATTCATGCGGAGGTCTAACAAATGGCGGAAAAGAAGCTGTTTTCGCTTGTTGCCACGGTCAGCACAGAGAACCGTGAGGGAGTCCGTCCTGTTCTTGAAGAGCTAGTCAGCGGCCGTGGCTCTGTCATCGAGACTACCACTGGCAATGGTGACGGCAGTAGGAGAGGTCAGTCTAGTATTGAAGCAGAGATGGAGGGAGAGAGCGCAAACGAGTTGAACCGCTCTCTTCTTTCTGCGTTGCGGAAGGTTGAGAAGCGAACCAGGCTTCGTGCAGAGTGGACTTCAGGAGAGAAGAAAAAGATTACGACGGCAAGAACAGAAACGGAATAGTGTGAGCAACAACATCATCTCCCATGAAATATACAGATACAGTTAGAAGGATTAATGGACGAACAAAGTAGCTAACGAAGGAACATGCATAGTCGTCTTGAAGATGAGGAAAAGCATTGACAATACTTCTTCGGATTCCCCGCCAACCAGAATGTCGACGCCGCAAATCGTGACAGGTGTTGAAATCCGCGGAATGAGCGATGAAGCATTACTCAAGCGAGTCAACGACACGAACGTCTTCGCAGAAGTCGAACCGAACCAGAAGGAACGCATCATTCTAGCCTTGCGCAAGGCAGGGAATACCATAGGCTACATGGGAGACGGCATAAACGATGCATCTGCACTTCATGCCGATCTTGGCATCTCAGTTGACAGCGCAGTCGATGTTGCCAATGAAGCAGCAGATATTGTACTGCTGGAGAAGGATCTTTCAGTTCTCGTGCGGGGCGTGCGTGAGGGCAGAAAGACTTTCGCAAACACTCTCAAGTACGTGTTCATGGCGACAAGCGCCAACTTCGGTAACATGTTCAGCATGGCAGGAGCCTCACTCTTTCTGCCATTCCTTCCAATGTTACCGGTGCAGGTGCTGGTAATGAATCTCTTGACTGATTTTCCAGAGATGTCTATCCCTACCGACAGCGTGGACAAAGAATTGACTGAAAAACCTAGACGATGGGACATCAAATTCATACGAGATTTCATGGCAACATTTGGCCTGTTGAGTTCGGTGTTTGACTACCTCACATTTGGGGTGCTATTGTTCCTATTGCATGCTCAACCGCCCTTGTTCAGAACCACCTGGTTTGTGGAATCTGTTCTCTCAGCATCGCTGATCGTTCTCGTGGTTCGGACAAGGAGATCGTTCCTCAGGAGCACGCCGAGCAAGTACCTGCTAATCGCCACCATGCTGATGGCTCTAGTTACGATCGCTTTACCTTTCACTTCACTCGGCAAGCTGTTCGAGTTCCGGCCACTTCCTACTTGGTTGCTTCTAACAATCGCAATGATCGTGGTGATCTATGTTGTCGCAGCGGAGATCACAAAAGCCCTCTTCTACAGGAAACGAGACTAATATCGTCGTCGGGTCTCTTGGTGCGCACACATACAATCAATCAAACGACGACGCGGGACGGTTCAAATTCGGACGCCCGCACCATCATACCGAAAACTCTCAAGTTAAGAGTAAGATTGCGGGCATCTCAACAACGTAGTGATCAAGACCTGAAAGAGCGGAATATACATTCTCATTTCTCAAACGATTTGGCTATACCATCTGCGAATGCCTTGAAGACTTTCTCTAGTTCTTCTTTTGCGATCTCCCAGCTCCTCCATCCGTAGAGCACCACGATCAGTATGCCCATGATCGGCAGAACTACTACGACAACACCTATGCCCGGGATAATGACGAGAACTGGCGCGATCAGTGCTATTAGAATCAGAAGCGATACTACTTTTCCCATGTCCGCGAGTGAGCTTCTGAGTTCTTCTTTCCTTGTCGCTGCAAGTCGCTTCCTGCGCGCGACCGCGTAACTGGCGAGTGCGCCTGTTAAACCTTGTAAATCACCGTAGATTCGCGACTCAATGATCAAGGCGAAGATGAGCGCTGCGACACCAACAAGGACTCCTCCAGCAACGCCAACTCCAGGAAGCACATAACTCGTAACGTACGCTACGGGCATGATTAGGTACAGTACAAAGATGAGCGCGAGCATCGTGGCCAGGTTTGTCAGGATGCGTGGCAGACGCTCACGTATCTCATCGGCGAAGGTCTTCGGCATATTCAGGATGCCTACTTCTTCGACTTCTCGGATTCTTCAACGATTGAAGCGATCTTGTCGGAGACCTTGTGAACGGATTTAGATATCTCATCGTAGAGTAACCGACCTGCATCGTACAGAAGAATAATAACAACCGCTGCTAGGATTAGCGGGATCGCGGCTGCAAACGATGCGCCGATTCCAGGTATCAGCACAATGAAAGGCGTCAGCAAGTAG
Organism: Bathyarchaeia archaeon; assembly: GCA_050012535.1. Taxonomy (GTDB): domain Archaea; phylum Thermoproteota; class Bathyarchaeia; order 40CM-2-53-6; family 40CM-2-53-6; genus CAVPLU01. The sequence continues at coordinate 2,840 of JBEKGZ010000120.1, forward strand.
AACAGGATCAGTATCACGACAACTGATAAGAAATCTCGAACGACCTTTCGAATCAAGTTCTGCTGGTGCTCTTCCAGCCCCGGAACTGCTCTCGCTAGCATATGCGAACCATGATGCACCATTACAGCAGTATCGCGCAGGATTCGGACGACTAGGATGGCTAGTATCACGAGAAAGATCACTGCCACAGCCAGGCCAACGGACAGACCGATAACGGGGACATTGAGGTTTATCGCATACGCAATAGGAAGAACAATGTAAGCGACGAACAAGATTATCACTATGGCCACGAAATCGAGAACTAATCGCGGAAGCCTTTCCCTAATCTCGTGTGATAGTGGCTTAACTGTCTCTGTCATAACATCCTCCCCTAAGAATGGCCATTTTCTTCACCCTATCGATAGGCGACGGTGACTGATTTACTTTACTTTTTGACATAACTCCCAGTCGATCGACGTATTCTCCGGTTATTCACGCAGGTGGGGGTCTAATGGTGCGCACACGCATTTGCGATGATTGTCGCTGGCTATTTTGGTTCTCTTTGAGAAAGGCGTTGTTTTGGTGTGTGTAAGAAGGGAAATGCTCCTCTATGGGGGGGATTTTCTTGTGTGGTGTTTGTTTTTGTATTTTCATTGTGGGTGTTTTGAACCGTCGTCCGTCGGTTGGGGTTGATATGTGTCTTTCAAATCACGACACTCGCACAATGAAGAGTGTGTGCACAACTTCAAGGTCGCCTACCCTCTCGCGTCTGGCTCCCAATAGGCCTGCAAGATGAACCATTCCACCGAAGAGCAGCCAGACGAACTGGATAGGCCAGTCGTGGGCTAAGCGGGCGCGAAAACCGGTTAGTCGATCCATCGTGCAACTTTGGAATCGGTTACTACGATGTCTGGGATTTCAGCTATTCTATCTATGACTGTGTCCATCGAAGCTATGTCACTCCCCTCGACGATAGCGATAACGTCAGGAGTTCCGAACAGGCCATCTGCCTTCACGACGCCCGGGATTCTACGGATTGCCTGTACCACCCGTCTTGGTTGCCTTGTTGTTATGAAAACGTAAGCCCAAACCTTGGTTTCTCTCATGGAGATCTGTTCGTGCAACCTGTCTCTTTGGTTTTGTTGTGGCCGTCGTGGTTTGGACCGTCGTTCGTCGTCGTTTGATTGATTTTGTAGGCATCAAGTGGGTAGAGCTCATCCTTTTCATACGATTTCACGATGTTGTATGGCGGAGATGTGACGACCATGAGCGGCACCAATTCCGTAGCGCGGAAGAAGATAATCATTTTCGACCTTGATGGCACTCTGACCGAGAGCAAGTCCGACCTCGACAATGAAATGGCTTCACTGATTTCCGAGCTGCTGCGGCTAAGATACGTTGCAGTGACCTCAGGCTGTTCTTTTCAACAGCTAAAGAATCAGTTCCTGAGTAGACTGCCAAAGAGCGCTAATCTGTGCAACTTGTTTTTGTTTCCGACCTGTTCGGCCAGCGGTTACCATTATGACAGAAGACGTGGCCGTTTCTCTCTGGCGTATAGCAATCTCCTGCCCGAATACGCCGTCAGGAGAATAGTCAGGTCATTCGAAATGGTCTTCACGGAAATCGGCTATGTCCATCCAAGGAAGATATACGGACCGGTTTTTGAGAACAGGGGGAGCCAGCTCACCTTCTCCGCCTTGGGGCAGAAGGCTCCGCTGCGTCTCAAGCAGAAATG
>JBEKGZ010000121.1:0-10339 GCA_050012535.1 Bathyarchaeia archaeon
GGCGTAACTGGCTGTAAACCCGATCATGAGCGAATGGGGAAAGGGCCAGGGTTGGCTCCCGAAGTAGCGGATCTCCTTGACAGAAATACCGGTCTCCTCGCGTACCTCGCGGACGACAGCCTCTTCCAGTGTCTCGCCAAGCTCTACGAACCCGGCTATGGTGCTGTACATGGCTGTTGGAAAGCGGCGGGCTCTGGCCAGCAGAATTTCTCGACCACGCTCGACGAGTACAATTATCGCGGGGGCAAGACGGGGGAAGTGAAGGGCGCCACATTGCGGGCACTCTTTGGCTCGTTCGGTCGGGTGGGTTTTCGTTCTGACTCCGCACCGGCCGCAGAACTGATGCATCCTGTCCCAGTCGACGATTTGTACGGCCCGACCGGCCACTGAGAATAGATCGTCATCGATCCGACCATATATCCGACGGAGGCCCTCAAAGGTCATCCCCTTTGGAGGAGTGATCCCCTCCGGCAGCTCGACCGCATAGCAGTGGCGACCATCAAGACGGCCTATGTAGTTCTGGCGCAAGAACGGCAATCCTAGCTCAGCGAAGTCTACAAGACAGGGGACCTTTGTCTGAGAAGGTTCTGGCTGAACGAGAATTCTGTCGCCCTGAAAGGCAAACCACCAAGCCGCCTCCAATCTCTCTTTCGGGGCAACAACACCACTAGTGAATCTCCAACTTCCAGTCACGGAATCCACTCAACCTACTTCATGGCATACTGATACTGTATCTACTTTGATGCTGGAAAGTCGGGCGCCACCACTGCACGTGCATCCACCGCTACTACTCCGCGATCAAGAACCAGCAGCGGGTTGATGTCCACCTCGGTGAGGCGAGGATTCTCGACGAGCATTCGGGAAAGGGATAGAAGTGCCTTGATGAGTGTTTCCCGATCCATAGGCGGCTTACCGCGCGCTCCCTCGAGCAGGCGTTTCCCGCGAACTTCTTCAATCATCTCTTCGGCGTCGGCCCTGCTGAGTGGAGCTACACGAAAGGCCACATCGCCGAAAACCTCGACATAGATCCCACCTAACCCGAACATTACAACTGGACCAAAGCTACGATCTCGTTTGCCGCCAAGGATGACCTCTAACCCGTCGCTGACCATTCTCTGGACAAACAAACTCGCTGGACAGGCAACGCGTGCCAGCATTGCTGCTGCTTCATGTCTGACTGCTGTCGCATCATTCAACCCCAATGTTACGCCGCCCATGTCCGTCTTATGGACGAGCTGTGTCGCAAGCGCCTTGAGAGCCACTGGATAGCCAAGCCGATCTGCAGCTCGCGCGGCTTCCTGTGGGTTGTTGGCGACCTCCCCTAATGCGACAGGGATCCCATAGGCTTGGCACAGGGCAAGGGCCTGATCCGCCGTAAGAACTCCTGACGTCGTCAATGGGTGCTGTGCCTCTTCACGGGAGATGTCCAGGGTATGGTCTGTTCCTTCGTTGAGGTATGCTTGCCTGCGGTTCCAGTCTCGAGACGCGGCCAGCCCACGTATCGCGTCTTCGATCTCAGCAAAGACCGGTAAGCTCGTATGCTGTTGAACCACTTGGCTCTCGTTGCCTTGAGAATAGACGCAGAACGCAATCGGTCGCCCCGACTCTCGCACGATCTCCTCGACCCGTCCTGCCAACCGGTGCGCTCCCTCAGCCTCTGATAGAGTGTAAGTGTTGATTAGGAGAACGGCATCCGGCGAAAGCATCTTGAGGCATTCCTCCACGATCCCTGCGTACATGTCGAAGTCAAAGATGACGCCGAGATCAATCGGATTCGTCACCGCAATAACATCGGTAGGAAAAAGCGCACGAACACGTTCGCTGAACTCGTTGGGCAGCGTAGCCAATTGGAAGCCGTATCGCTCGGCCGCGTCTGCCGCGATTACAGCGTGACCGCCAGAACGGGAAATGACGACTAAGTTCTTCCCACGGACCGGCGGGAGCGTCAGTCCCTGCGCGATAGCGACCGATTCACGAAAGTCGTCAGCCCGAAAGATGCCAACTTGACGAAAAGCCGCACTCACGATCTGATCATCGTCTGCCAGTGCTGCCGTGTGAGAGAGTGCGATGCGGTGGCTCGCCTCTCCTCGATTGACCTTGTGGACAATAATGGGTTTCTTGGAGGAGCGAGCCAGATCCATCAGTTTCCGTCCATCACCAATGGACTCCAGATACGCGCAAACAATCTTCGTGCCAGGGTCCTGCAACAGATACTCCAGGTAGTCGTTCTCATTCAGGTCAGTCTTGTTGCCGATGCTGACAGCCTTGTCGACTCCAACGCCCGCCATGCAGAGCCGATCCACATAGGTTAATGAGACCCCGCCGCTCTGAGACACAATCGACACTGGGCCTAGCCGTGCGTTACCGGTGGACATATCTCCGAAAGGCAGGCACACTCCATTCTCGAGATTGATAACGCTGATGCAGTTGGGGCCGACAAAACGCATGTCCCATCGGCGAGCAATCTCCACAAGTCGTTGCTCCAGTTGGCCCCCTTCTTGTGAGAACTCACTGAAGCCGCCGGATTCGATCACTACGCGACGAATGCGCTTTCGACCACACGCTTCCATCAGATCCGGCACAGTAGCCGCGGGAGTGAGGATCACTGCCAGGTCGAGCTCATCAGGAACCTGATCCAGCGAGGCAGCGATGGGAATTCCCTGGACGATTCCTGTCCTCCTACCAACCGCGAACAATCTACCCTTGTAACCAAAAGCGCAAAGGTTCGCGACGATGGTGCGAGCGAGGTTATCTGGCCGTTCCGAGACACCGATGACGACAATGCTGTCAGGATAAAAGATGCGATGCATCGACTGAACAAGCTCCATAGATATTCTCTGAGCAAAAGCCCGACAGTCGTTACATAAGCCTATCCAGCCAGAAAGCGAATTGTGGAAGGTTCCAGCAACATAGTGTACACGACACCAAGCGTTTCCTACGGCAGATTGTCGTACGTAAGAAATGGTGGCTTCGTTGTTTGCGTCAGGAAGCGGCCGAAATGATGTGTTTCGACTCGTGGATGAAGGTGAAATGAGGTTTGCATATTGAAGGGAGGAATTCTGGGTAGTGGGGATGTGGGTCAAGCGTTAAGCAGAGGGTTCGCAAGCCATGGTCATGATGTGAAGATAGGTTCGCGAACTCCGCACAGTGATAAACTAAAGGCTTGGCTGGGACAGGTCACAGGCAAGGCCTCTACGGGCACCTTCGCGGAGACACGCGTTCAAAGTCGTCCGCGGCTAAGAAAACTAACGCTAGGAAGAACATATGCAGGTATCACAATCAATAAGGAACTGCATTTATTCGGTGTCTAAACATGTGTCTGGATGGCTACATATGCAGATACTACAACCACGACCAACTCCGCAGCCTAAAGGCAGAGAGATCGCAACTCTGGCTGGGGGCTGTTTCTGGTGTCTAGAGGCTGTATATGACGAACTGAGAGGCGTTGAGGATGTCGTTTCGGGTTACTCTGGCGGTACTGTACCGAATCCGTCCTATGAAATGGTCTGCACGGGGACGACTGGGCACGCGGAGGCTTCCCAGATCACTTTCGACTCGAACATAATATCGTTCAAGCAGATCCTACAGGTGTTCTTCACGATTCATGACCCGACCACATTGAACCGTCAAGGTCCTGACATGGGCACGCAGTACCGATCTGCGATTTTCTACCACAGCCCGGAGCAGAAAGCGACTGCGGAGCAGTTGATCGCTGAGCTTGAGTCGTCGAGAGTTTGGGATCGTCCGATCGTAACCGAAGTGACACCGTTCGAGAGATTCTACGCGGCTGAGCCCTACCATCAAGAGTACTTCAAACGGAATCCCAGTCAAGCATATTGCCGCATAGTAATCGAGCCCAAGGTCGCAAAATTCCGCAAACGCTTCTTGGACGAACTAAAGAAGGCAGAATGAGAGAAAAGCCAGCCGTCTCACCCAGTCGAGCCTGTTAGCCTTCGAAGAACATCGGAAAGCTCGCGTGCCCTTTCATCGGAGTATCCCTCTGCATTGAGCCATACAACTGCACTATTCGTATCCAACGCCACCACATACGCCGAGGGACTCCCGTGGTCACCTAGGAAATCTCGTAGTAACTAGAGAGGGCCCAACACATGGTGCCGGCCACGTCATCGTTCAACATTCGCCTGAGCACGCTACTGACAGATGCTCGCAGAGTTAACGATCGCTGTGCATCATATAGAAGTCGCTGATGCCTTTCTTTCTCAGGAATGGTGTTAGAAGTATCAGAATCGCTACGATGGCTGCCACTGTGATCGAAGTTGCGAATACGAGTGGTATTGCGATTCGATTGAGGGCAATGCCGATCGAAGCCCAAATGACCACTAATCCAAACGCGAAATCTCTGCGAGTCCATACCATGAGAATTGTAATTACAAGGGCGACGACGATCACGATGGCGCTCCATAGCGCTTGCATCGACATTGGGATGCCTGGGATTAGGACATTAAAGGCTGACGCGATATTGGCGATTATGGCAAGCGAGATCCAGCCCAGATAGACGCTGATCGGAAGATGAACAGCGAGCTTCTGGTTCCTGGGCACATCCTTGACCCCGATGCCGAGACGCTGGTAGATTGCGAGTAGGCAGAAAAGCAGCACGGCCATCGGGACGAGGGAAAAAACGAACAACTCTGATACTCCGTAAGAGTAGTGGAAGACAAACAGCCAGGAAGTGTTGGCAACAGCACTAAGCAAATAAACGAAACCGATCTGCGCCAGATAGGCTTCTTTGCGTTGGCTCGGCCTGGCCTGATAGATCATGAAGATTATCGCCAGGGCATATATGACGCTCCAGATTGAGAACACGTATCCGGGTGGCGTGAACAGGTTAGGATATGAATCGGAAACCCGGTAGGTGGGTACGCCGTTGAGTGGAAGAGTGGTTGCGAGCGTATTCACAATGAGCGCGGCAATAACCGCAACCACGTTCGCCACTTGGTACACTACAGGACTAACCTTCATCGACACGACTCTCCCACAACACGCATCTCGCTAGCAACCCTTTCAATTGATAAATCCCTTTCCTCGCAGTTGACACTTCAAATGCATAAGGGTAGTTCCAGCGGATTCCTGAAATCACGATGCTCACGCCCGATGCCAAGGGAACAGACGACCTGCTTGTTTGTGTACGCCACCCGTGGCGTGTACACACTCAACAACGTCTACTGACGGTTCAATTTACGACGCCCGCACCCGCCTAGCTCATGACAGAATACCACATCGCCAAGGAGGAATGATACTAGGACCTCAGCCACAAGCTGTCCTGCATCAACGACATTGAAGACATAATCCGAACCCACCCAAAACGCAGGGTCGCCGCACCGGGATTTGAACCCGTGATTTTGGCTTCTTTCACGCGCCTACTTCAGAGACTTGTCTATCATAGGATCGTCTGACGCAAGAGATTGTCGCAGTCTTACGCGCGATTCAGTTCCACAACAAAGCTATACCCATGCCGTTGAAAACCCAGGCCATCGTAGAAGCGGTGAGCGGACTCCCGCTTGATATTGCTCGACAGTGCCAGCTTGTAACAGCCTCCTTCCCGGCAACGATCCATAGCGAACCGCACCATCTGCTTGCCGACACCCTTGCCCCGCCAGTCTCTGTGTACGACGGCATCTTCTAAGACGCCCGACGGCGCCCCCATATGCGCCAAGTTATCCATGATCAGAAGTTCAAATGTGCCGATGATCGATCCATCCAACATTGCAACGTAGATCGTATAGTCGGGATAGTTTTTCATCCGTGCGAAGATCGAGCGAGCCTCTTCAATCGAGAGGACTGGTCCGTCATCCTCGACCTCAACGTACAGGGCAAGGATTGAGGGCAAATCCGCCTCCGTGGCAGCTCTGATTTCAAGATTCACCTACGACTCCTCGCTAAAATTGTGAGTTGTGCCTCCGTTAAGGATCTATTTGTTGCCTCGGACGACAAGAGAGAACAGGAGACTAGCTGTGTGCGCACCATCCGTGTGAACCTTGTGTAGGCACGTGAAATCGGGACGTGGGAATCCAGCATTCTGGTACTGCCCGCGTTGAGAAGCCTACAGGGGCGTTCTTCGTCGTCGGGCAGGCTGGTGCGCACACACACAAAATGACTCCGCGCATGAGAGTTCAAATTCGTGTGCTCGATGCATAGTGTCAAATGATAGCATCTGGTTGCTAGACTGGTTCACTCAGGGCTTTGGCCATCGTTGTTCAAATCGACTAGGTCTCCCCTGATATCTTCAGGTGTAACCCAATGAATGGAACTGCTCCCTTCTCACGAAAGGTGTGCTGCACCCTTCGTATGTTTCTTGGGAGCGAGAATCTATGATAGAGCACCGAGAGAAGTAGCGAGGCCGGCAACAGGAACAGAAGCAAAGTAGCTAGACCAAGCAGGGCCGAGGTGAATGCTCCGCCCGCAGTGAATAGACGCACCAGAAGTGAGTAGAATGCACCCAATCCCCATAGATTCGCGAGAAACGGACTCCACCTGAAGTCTTCAAGAATGAACTTACTTCTGTCGAAGAATCTTAATTCGAGCCCCTCGACGATGAATTTTACTGGTACAACGAAGGCTGAAAATGGCAGAAGCCAGATGCTGGTCCAAATGATGTTGTAGGCTAGTTCGAGTGCAGGATCACCTGGGTGCCCTCCTAGGATACCAAGCTTTACCAGCGAATCGGCAAGAGGACGGCTCACTTCTGCTGCGTAATGGAGGACCTGCAACGCTATGTTTGAGAATCCAAAGAAGAAGAGAAGTGGAAAGATCGACCTCGCGATGATCTGGCGTTCGGTGAACGGTCGCTGGGTAGACCCTGTCCCTAATAACGTGTATTTACCGAGGTCTGGGTGAAATCTGGACTTGCCAATTCCGTGAATCATCAGCGACGCCATCATCGGCGAGATAAAATGCCACAGGACCAAGGCTAGGCAGGCGAAACCTAGAGAGTACGCGCCAACAGAAGGATCGAACCAAAGAGCGACGGCCACTGTAGCTGCGGCTAGTCCAGCAGTCATGATGATGCCACGTTTCCGATTGTTCGTTTCCGTCACACGTTTTCGCGGCGACTCGATAGTTGCCTTGAAGGAGAACGGTCGACCGCATTTCTTGCAAGACTCGTTGGCCGGCTCCGTGCTGGTGCCACATTGTGGGCATTTCAAGCTCATCTCACAGCCAAGATGCGTATAGCCTTCACTCATACAAGTTTCGGCTATTCAGATGAAGCTTCGGTTCTTTCAGTAACTTGTTTCGTGGCAAGAAGAGTGAGAGCAGCACGGAGACTGTCAAGCATGATGTCCTACTGATATTTGACGAAGTGATTACTAGTTTTCGCGGTGCGCCAGGAGGCGCCCAGGAATACTATGGTGTCGAAGCAGACGTTGCAACATTCGCGAAGGCTATTGCGAATGGCTATCCTATCGCCGCGGTGGTTGGAAAGAAGGACATACTCGAAGTCTCGGGTCCTGACACGAAAAATTCGGAGGAACCTTCCACGCCCATCATCTAGCAGTGGCAGCCTGCAAAGCAACCATGGCTGAACTGAGAGATGGCAGAGTCGCCAAGCATTTGAACCATCTAACGAACATGCTGAAGAAGAACGTTGAAGAGATCGCCCGTGACTTGCGCTCGAACATCCGAGTAAATGGACTCGGAGGAGAGTTCACATTCTTCTTCAGTGACCATGAATTCACCAACTTCAGAGAAGCAATCTCAACGGACGGAGGCACCGGAGCGAAATTCCTCAAACTTCAGAAACATCTACAAGACCGTGGCATTCGCTTACTGCCAAGGCACATCTATCACCATGGCCTCTCGTATTCGCACACAGAGAAGGACATTGAGGAACTACCGAAAGCTATTCGCGAGTCTCTGCCAGATCTGGATGCCTAACGTCGTCTCCTAAATCTCAGAGCACTGTCAGACGATCTCTAGGGTCTCTTAGAGGAAGATAAGGCTCACCACGACGGAAATAGCACAATAGGAATCCTTTTGGTTGCTATTCTTAGGATCGGTCCTGGCTTGTGACTCAGCAATCTTCCAGAGTCCTGTCTCGAGTCTCGCCTCGGTCAGTGATGCTTGCCAGCTTGCGATCAAATAGATGTAGGCGACTGCGCAGGCTTTCTATGCTTCTGCGCCCTCGATGTGTGCATGTAAGGAACGTGCCCGTGATGGGTTGGTATTGTCCGAAGTGTCGTTCGGTGTTCGTTGAGTTTCAATCCAGTTGTCCCTATTGCCTTGTGCCTCTGAGAAAGTCGAAGTACGAGGATCGGATCTAGCCGAGCCGTCGAGCTTGCCTACCTCGCCCTGCCGCTCTTCTGGCCCTTTCTGCTTGCCATTCTCTTCCGGTTCTTCTGCCATCCAGGTCTAGTCAAATCCAAATCCCCTCGAATCGATCGAGCCTACAGCGATTCCCGACATTTGTCTGAGCAGAAAACGTACCCTTTGGATAGGATGGGTTTCACGATTTTCTTGCCGCAGTTCGAACAGTACTCCATATGACCTCCGTTCGCTACTTCACCCAACGATCCGCACACCGACTACTCGTTTTCCTCGTCGCTCATATGCCTTACCATCGTGTCTGCTTCTGATGTTCTTGAAGCGAGACTCTTCCAGCAATGCTAGGTGAACCGGATCTCAATCTGAATGAGGATGCGCTCTCTCGGCGCCAAGCTCTCTGACTATGACACAGTTGCTACTGAGGAGGGGTGAGTGCGGGCTCGGTTTCCTTACAGGGTCTTCTTGAAGACCCATCGTTCCCTGCCTAGCTTGCGTACTTCCGTGAAGCCCGCGGCGCCGAAGAGATCTGGGGTACCGTTCCAGAGCATATTTGAGGAATGCCTCTTCTTAGGATCTACCGGGTAGGCTTCAACTAATTCGGCACCGTGCTCTTTCATGTAGTCGAGAGCGCCCTTCAAGGCCGCTGTTGCTACGCCTTTCCTTCTGTAGTCCCGGTCGGTGAAGAAACAGGTTATCCTCCAGAGGTCGCCCTGGTGCGAGGGCTTGTAGTCCTTCATGTTGTCGATACGTGGCAGCTCTTTGCTTGGACCGAACTGGCACCAGCCGACAGGTCTTCCACCGTGATATACGATCACTCCATGCGCTTTCCCATGCGTCACTAGCGCGTGCTTCTCTGTTTTGTTCTGCCCTCGGCTCCTGTCTCTCCAACCTCTTGCCACGTGATAGAACATGCACCAACAGCCGCCCTGCACACCGCCATGCTTCTCGAATAGCTTCTCGAAGTCAACCCAAGTTGAAGGCGACAGTTCCTTCGTCTCATAATGGCAACCCATGGGACAATGTTCACCTCCCGTATGTCTCTATTGCATACGAGCTCATGCCTGATGAGCGTTTTCTCGCAATGATCACGACAGCGCCGCTGGCAACGAGTAAGATTCTCATCTAATCGCTCCAATCTTCCCCTTGTTGACCGAGAATTCCTTTCGTATTCGTGATTCCAGTTCTTTGTATAAGACTCTATACGTCCGAGATTGCGTGACAAATGCCGACGGCATACTTCCACTCTTCCATTTCAGGAATTCAGCGTTTCGCAGTAATTGATGGGAGCACTTTCGGGAAAGGTGCTGGATGGTGTCGGGCCGATTCTCCTTTCAGATCTTCCCGCGTCCCGGTACGTGCCTAATGAATGAAAGGATTAGTGGAATGAACCAAAAATAGAACCGTATTGGTAGGTCCCAAAGTTTGAAACTCCAGAATATTGGAAGGACTGTTACTAAGAAGAGGGCTGCTGATATGAAGAGCGTGTTCCTGAATCGCTTGTATGTGGCCAGTGATTCTTTCGGCACTAAACCCCTCTCCTCCCGGGCGAGCTGATGGGTGAATAATGCGATGATAGTCACCAGCCCAGTCATGTCGAGCGCATATAGAATTGAAGCATAGTTCAAGAGTAGTTCATGGGCTAAGATGTCGAAGGTTATGTTCAGGTAGAAAAGGTAAGGTTCGATCGAGACTAGAAACAACAATGCAAGGTTGAGGATGACTATGGTATTATCCTCAATCGGAAGAACCGACATTATGTTCCAATACCCTAGCCATACAGAAATCAAGATTAGAAAACTGAACCCGAACTCCGCAACATCGATCAACATTCCGAACGGCTTGGCAGGGAGCCGCGTGATCAGGGAAACAGTACCAATTGCCACGGCAAGTCCGAAAATGAATTTCGCTGCTTCTTTTTCGGCGTCGACTATTGCGCTAACTCTTTCGGTTCGTGACATTATTCGCTCACGAGTTTCTGAAAGTTGCCTTGAATCCTGAGATTAGGGAAAAAAGTTTGTGGTCGATTGACCAAGGTCTCATTCCCCGAAATAGCATGGAC
>JBEKGZ010000122.1:0-4432 GCA_050012535.1 Bathyarchaeia archaeon
TGGAGAGGGAAACAAGACGCCTACACCATATGCTGCATTCTTAAAACCAGTCAACCAAACGAACCATAGAAGGTAGGTCCCCGTCTCAATTGGCGCCGTCATCTGGAATGATGCAGATCCCTTCGTTCCTGGAGGACCGGTACTCGACGGGACGCCCGCGTACACAGACCGAAAGAAATTCTGGTCGGGAGGCCAGCTTGGAGTCCATGAAGCAATGAACAGAAGCTGATACGGGACGCCCGGGTGCTTTGGGTTCAGCCAGATTTGATAGCTTATTGCGAATGACACATTTTGTCCAGGCAGAACGATGACGGTCTGCGGTGCCACCGACGTTAGATACGCAAAATCAATAAGGTCACCAGAAGGCCCCTCTACCGCGCAGGCTGGCAACACATAGAGGTCCCCGTTTGCAGATCCACAAAACTGAGACATCACAGGCCGCGTCCCAATCAGAGAAGAAAACAGAAGCAGGAATAGGATTAGACTTATCCTAATCAAGCTCCCCCTCACAATTTCACGTTCCTTGTAGATTTCTCGAACTATCGGTTGGGTACTTCTTGTCATTGCGCCCCTCCTCGGCGCTCCCTCGACGAGCAAGAGAAATCAGTGAGCTCTAAACAGGTCTTCAGTGAATCCCTGAGAACAACCAGAACATACTGATCGTTCAGGATTTCAGGCTTTGCACCGGCTGACCTGGTGGTGGGTGTCTTGGTGCGCACACACACAAATACGACACAGATGTGCAACAGTATTGGATGGGAAATTCGCGTTTTCGAGGGGAATTTGATGTATCTGAGTTACTGCGGGATAAGGGTCACCGATCTCGAAAGATCACTGAGGTTCTATACTGAATTGTTTGGGTTGAAGGAAGTTGGCAGAGGAGACAGAACAAAGCACGGCGCTGGTATCTATGTGCTGCTTCGTGATCCCAAGTCTCACCAGAAATTGGAATTGAACTGGTATCCAGAGAGGTCACGGTATGGCGTGCCCTATGTGCCCGGCGAAGGACTTGACCACATAGCCTTCAAGGTGGACGATGTCACCAAGACTTTTGGAATGCTGGTAAGCAAAGGTGCGGAGCCTACTGAAATCGATCCCTCCGTGTATGGCGGATGGAGCGCATACGTGAAAGACCCAGACGGCAACTGGATTGAAATATATCAGCAAGGCCCATCGACTGACAGTCCGATCCCGGAGGGCTACTAGAGAGCTCTAATCCAAAAGTTGTTCAAGGAGAATCGCCGTCGGAAATTCAGGCTGAAGATTCAGGCGGCGTGTGATCGTTTTCAGCAGTATCGAGAGCGCCTTGGGGTGTTTCCTCTCATCATCCTATCATCTTACAGATTGCTTGCGACAGCTTCTGTGAATTCGCGCGTGCTGAGTTCAGTGGCTCCTTTCATCTGCCTTGCCAGATCGTAGGTTACCTTCCCTTGTTCTATTGTCCTCTCAACGGCCATCTCAATGTTCTTCGCGGGTTCATTCCATCCTATGTATTCGAGCATCATGGCACTTGACAGTATCATGGAGGCGGGGTTCACTTTCCCGAGTCCAACATATCTTGGCGCGGTTCCGTGGGTAGCCTCAAAGATGGCCCTTCCTGTTTCGTAGTTGATGTTGGCGCCTGGCGCTATTCCCAGTCCGCCCACTTGAGCTGCACATGCATCAGATAGATAGTCCCCGTTGAGGTTTGGGGTTGCGATAACATCATACTCTTCCGGCCTAAGCAGGATTTGTTGGAACATCGAATCAGCGATTCTGTCCTTGATCAGGACCGTAGCTTGCGGCAGCTTACCATTGCGCGTCTTGAAAAGATCCTCCTCAGTGAGGATCTTGTCTCCGAACTCTTGTGCGGCTTCGTAAGCCCAGTTTCTGAATGCGCCCTCGGTGAACTTCATGATGTTGCCTTTGTGCATTAGAGTTACGCTCTTCCTTCCGTGTTCTATTGCGTATCTGACAGCAGCTCTGGCAAGTCGCTTAGTGGCTGCTAGGCTGATTGACTTGATGCCTATCGCCGAGTCCTCTCTAACTTTTTTCCCCATCACGTCCCAGAGAAACGATATGACTCTCTTGACCTCTCGAGATCCCTCTTGCCATTCGATGCCGGCATAGACGTCTTCGGTGTTTTCTCTGAATATGACCACATCGAGAAGTTCCGGACGCTTCAATGGTGAAGGGACTCCTCTGAAGTGCCTTACTGGTCTCACACAGGCATAGAGATCCAGTCTCTGCCTTAGAGTGACGTTCAGCGACCTTATCCCTTCGCCTACTGGCGTAGCAAGCGGCCCTTTCAAGGCCACGCCATAGTAGTTGATCGCGTTGATGGTATCTTCCGGAAGCCAAGTATTGAACAGTCTGTGTGATTCCTCGCCAGCATAGACCTTGAGCCATACTATCTTCCTGCGAGATCCGTAGGCCTTGGAAACAGCGGTGTCCACGATCTCCCTTGCGGCGGGTGCGATGTCTTGTCCAACTCCATCTCCGTCGATCATTGGAATTACGGACCTGTCAGGAGTTGTTCGCTTTCCGTCTCTGAATTCTACACGTTCACCTTCGGACGATACTTGCGGCATCTCAGGGCCCAAACTATTCACCGGCTCTTGACGCCCATTAGTCGAGTATGGTTGAGTAATCCGCCGTCAACCAGCACCGTCGCTAGCCTAGGAGGCAGAGAACAAGTGACGATGAACTCCGTTTCTGATGTCATGTTCCGGCACGAGAGAGTTGTTCCTCCCGCTTGCAGAGTCCCCCTGATGTCGTCAATGCGGATTCGATCCCCCTGGTGTGTTTCTTCGTAGTCTTGCGGGTCTTTGAAGCTCAGCGGTACTATTCCGAAGTTCACCAAGTTTGTTTGGTGAATCCTGGCGAATGACTTAGCGATTACAGCGGTGACCCCCAGATACATCGGGGCCATTGCGGCATGTTCTCTACTGGATCCCTGCCCATAGTTCTCACCTCCGACAATCAATCCCCCCTTCCTTTCTTTGGCTCGCTTCACAAAAGTCGGATCTACTGATTCGAAGACATGCTCTGCTATGGCTTCCACATTGCTTCGAAGAGCCATTATCTTGGGCCCGGCTGGCATTATGTGGTCGGTGGTCACATTGTCTCCGACTTTGATCAAGACCTCTCCTGCGAGATCTCGGGGAAGTCCATTCCTGATCGGAACTGGACGAATATTCTTCCCTCTGACTACTGGGACGGTTTCAGGGTTGTTTGCTGGTTTGATAATCATGCTGTCGTCAATGCTGACAATAGGCGGAAGGTGGATCTTTGGCACCGGTTCGACTTTTCTCGGATCGGTTAACACTCCCGCCATTGCGGAGACGGCGGCTGCCTGGGGGCCCACTAAATAGACTTCAGCATCCTGCGTGCCACTTCTACCGACGAAGTTGCGATTGAAAGTCCTGATCGACACTCCACCGGAAGGCGGGGCTTGACCCATACCTATGCATGGTCCGCATGCGGGTTCTAGAACCCGTGCTCCAGCTTCTAGCAGAGAGGTCAGCGCACCATTTCGGGTAATCTCAAGGAGCACCTGTCTCGATCCGGGAGAGATTACGAGACTGACATCTGGGTGGACTCTCCTTCCCTTAAGGAGAGAGGCAACGGTCATTAGATCTTCGAGGGACGAGTTGGTGCAGCTTCCGATGGCAACTTGGTCGATCTTCATTCCCTCTAGGTCTGAGACCCTTGCGATATTGTCTGGGCTGTGAGGTTTCGCCACGAGGGGCTCAAGCTGCTCTAACTCAATCTCGACAATTTCGTCATAGATGGCGTCCCCGTCCGGACAAAGCGGCTTCCAATCGTGCTCGCGTTGCTGAAGGTTCAGAAAATCAAGGGTCATCTGGTCTGAAGGGAATATGGACGTTGTAGCACCTGTCTCAGCGCCCATGTTCGCAATATTCGCTCTTTCGGGAACTGAGAGATTCCTGAGGCCGTCGCCTCCGTATTCGAGGGCTCGACCGAAGCCGCCCCTCACACCAAACCTTCGAAGCACTTCAAGAGCAACATCTTTGGCACATGTCCAAGGCTTCAGTTTTCCATTCAGCCGCATCCCAATGACCTTAGGCATTGTCAGATAGAACGGCCTCCCGGCCATTGCAACGGCAACATCCAGGCCGCCAGCTCCAATGGCAAGCATGGCCGCTCCTCCCGCTGTGGGAGTGTGACTGTCCGAGCCTAGGAGCGTCTCGCCTGGGACAGTGAATCTCTCCAAGTGCACTTGGTGACATATCCCGTTTCCCGGCTTCGAGAAGAGCACTCCATGTTTGGAAGCAACTGTCTGAAGGTAGAGGTGATCGTCGGCGTTCTCAAACCCTGTTTGGAGGGTATTATGGTCCACATAGCTGACAGACAGTCTTGTCTTCACATTTTGGATCCCAAGTGCCTCCAATTCAAGATAGACCATGGTCCCCGTCGCATCTTGAGTGAG
>JBEKGZ010000123.1:0-5482 GCA_050012535.1 Bathyarchaeia archaeon
GTTGAACTGGATGGGGCGAAAGTAACGCGGCTGCAGCGAGTTGAAGGCTGATCAAGAGCCAGGCGACGACGCCTTCGTCACAAGATCCATGACCTGAAGCCTAAACTTGAAAGGGTCAAGCTTGAGCTTCGACGCAGGGATCTCAACAGCGTCTCCGTTGCTGTAGAGTTTGATATTGAACTCATTGTACTCGCTTCGAGCGAGCGACACTTTCGAGAACTCGCTCCACTGATGGGCCACCGGTGGATTCTTACCTTTACTCAGTCTGAATCCAGCATCATCGTATGAGAACACCATGTGGTACCAATACTTGTATAGGTACCAGCCAAGGACACCTGACACGATCACGTTCACGGCAAATATCTGATACCATATTGGAGCGACAAGTCCACTTGGCATGATGAGAACCAAAACTGCCTGAATCATGAACATTGCCACGAAGCACTTGAAGAGATTGTACAGTTGAATTGGTGAGCGCTTCTGCTCCATTTCTCATCACTTGATCTTGACGTACTTCTTCAGTTGTCTTCCGAGATATGCGTCAGCAGAGATGACCTGCCGTGAGCTGGCATCGGCGTACGCAACTCCGACGGTGCGATCCTGTGCCTCCTTAATGCATTTCTTGACCGAATCGCTTGGGGATTGGCCGACGAGCATGAGCCAAGCCCATTTCATCTCATGCTTATGCATGCACGACTTGACGGCGAGGATCCACTTCCTCAGTCTTCGATCATTAGGTTCACTATCTTCATCTAGCAAGATCGCGAAGAATCCTACGTCGTAGTTTGGATTCAACAGGAACGAGAACAAGCGAGATAGGATGAAACCCTTTGATCGCGTATTTCCAGCAATGAACAAGTCGAATTCTACGTCTCCCTCTCGATAGTTCAGGAAGGACTCGTTGAAGTCCGCCACCCAGCGGGCCTGCCCGGTCATCATCTCTTTCTCGAGTCGCATCATAGTGTCATTTGTGGCAGGCAAGGCGAAGCACATCTGGGAATGTCTGGTCGTGTCACATGCAGAGGACCATTATAAGTTGAACGAGTCGCTACCGCACAAGTCCGATAGACTTGCACGTCAAGGTGCTAGGATAGAAAAAGAGGGAAAAAAGAAGAAAAAAAGAGAGGGGAGGGGGCCTATTCTGGCGGTATCTCTGTATAGATTGTGGCGTAGTCGACTCCGACTCTGCTGCCCTTCGTTCTGTAGTAGTAGTAGATGATGGCGCCCACCACTAGCATGAAGACCGTGAATATCCATGGTTCCATTGCGCTGCCGTATCCAAGGGCGACAAGGTAGAGTAGGTAGAGGTCCGCCACCGTGGCGATGAGGCCGATGCCTGCGACCAACCACCTGTCGGTTGCTGCGACTCCTCCGCCTGAGTTGATGTATGCCGTTATCCATTGCCCCGGCAGATACTTGACAAGGATGTCAGACTCGCAGAAGCATCCGATGAATGCGATCACCATTGTGACGATTATTGCGTTCGTGGGAGAATGCCATCTCTCGTTTACTTCTGAGAGCTTCTCCGGAAGCACACGGTCGAATGACATTGCAAAGATGATTCGCGAGGAGGTTATGATGAACGGTGGGATGTCGTTTGCGACCCATAGCACTGCGAAGATCGGGATGATTGCCAAGAACCATGTTGCTCCCATGCCGGCAGCACTGAATCCTGCAATGCTCGGCATCCAAGCTCTACCTACGCCTGCGGGTAGGCCTGGTCCTGTGTGTGGGCCGTAGGATAGAAACGCATAGGCGCTAAAGAATGAGTAGTCACCAATCTTACCGACCAGTTGTGCAGCATGCGATGACACGTAGGATATGGTGGTATAGAGCAGGATGATGATGATGTTTGCAGCGAAGAGAGTTTTTGGAAGCGCTTTGCCTGCTTCCTTGACCTCGCCGCCCACGAAGGTGGATGCTGCGAATCCGATGAATGCCCAGTATGTGCCGAGTGTGGCGGCAGCCATTGCTCCCCAGTAGCCACCGCTATACGAGGTTGCCATACCCTGATCCAGAGCCATTTGAGTGAACTGTGTCGGCGTGAGGCCGGTTAAGGTCTTCACTCCTGCTTCCATGATTGCTGGGGTTGCTGAGAGCATGAAGAAATAGAGAATTATTGTGATGCATGCGGGGATCCAGAACATGATTTGTAGGATCCTTCCAGTCATTGAAGCGCCAAAGTATGCAATACCGGCGAAGACTATGACGATGATCATGCCGCCGATCAATCCTACTTCGGGAGAGTACCAGTTTGCTGACCAGCCTGCAAGCCATGAGTATATGGTGATAGCTTCGAAGACTGCGGTTCCTATCTGACCCCATGAGACTGTGATGCTGAAGTACTCAAGCCACGATGCCAAGAATCCGACGACTGGGTGCGTAATTCTCGAGATATACACATAGCCGCCTCCAGATCTAGGCATGGCCGCCGACAGCACCGCGAACATGAAGACGGTCAGCAGCACACAAACTCCCACGATCATGAATGACATCGTAACAGGTGGTATTCCCATTACCCAGCTGCTTTCGGGCACAATTGCGGGTCCTGTGAACTGGAAGACTCTTTTCTGCCAGCCCAGACCAACGACGTTGCAGAAGACGATAATCGCTGCGGTCCAGAATCCGATTTCTCTGACGAGCCCTGTAGCCTTTCTTACGAAGACTTTCTTTTCTGTTGCCAATTTTTCTAATTCCTCTATTTGTTGTAGGGTCCACGTGACCCTAGTGAGTAATGAATGGCCTTCCTGAACGTATATTAGACTTGTGACGATTTCGTGTGCAACCATCGAACGACTTAAGAGCCCGTCACTTGCCGACGCCGCGCAACACGAACAGCAGAATGAAGAGCACAGGAAACATCGCCAGAGTCAATATGAACGTGTACTTGCGCCGTCGAGCTGATCGCTTGTTATCATCTTCGCAAGTCGTGCTGCAGAAGTCCTTGCTCATAGGAATCGGGGTCGCGCAGATAAGACAGTGCTTGTGCTTCACGATCACCGGTGCAGATTCCTTCTGATGCTTCGACATTCCTATGCTGCCTCGTCACTTTGCTAGTCTGCTCGCATATATAGCCTAGTCCCAACCCGGCGCTTTCGATTCTGGTTAGGTAGGTCGGCTCTTGAAGGAAAGGGTAATAAGGCCTTGAGACACGTGATGCAAGCGAAACCACGAACCTACAATTCTGGCTTCTTTCGTTTTGGAGTTGATTTCAATGATGCGTGGTCTTCCTCCTCATTATGATGCCACTGCCCCCGAACCGTGTTTCAATACATGCATGTTCTTCGAGTGCTCCCAGCACAAGTTCAGCCTCAAGCAAGGCGACGGGTGGTGCAGCGATGTGGATGATAGATGTACGCCGCAAACCTGCAAGTTGGCACAGTGTCAGAAAGGGAAACTGCTACCAAACGGCACTTGTGCGTTCACCGTGAAAACGAAGACTGTTGCGACCAGACCTCGAGAAGAGTTGAAGCCGATCCGCGCCCCGCCGAAACTTGCGGCGAAAATCAAAGAACGCGAACTATTCTAAACCCGATTGCATCCCGACGATGTTCCCCAACCTGATACCGGAAGGCTTGATCTTCCTTCCGTGCTTCCGCAACTTCACAAAGAAGAATGCGAATAGCCCGAGATTGGTCGTGACGCTTTTCAGGAGTTGATGCGGCCCGCAAGAACCTATTCATGCAAAGACAAGAAGACGATCCAAGAACTCATCGCTATCGTCGATCCACCAGCCGCCTGAAAGAACCCGACCGACCGCACTCCACCCCCCTTTTCTCAGGATGAATCAACTAGAGGTGAATAGTCTGGTACGAAGAAGATCCCAGCCACCACGCGTGTATACACTGGGCGAACTGAACAGACTGATTGACGCCTTCATCCATCCTATAGCCAAGCGTCATCCAGAGATACTGATACTCGACGGAATAATACACAGTGTCATCGAAAGGAACCCGTCCGAATCCGCGGTGAAGTTCATCCACCACAATCTTCCCATATTGTTATGGGAATTGGCACGCAACCAGAAACGATCTGGTCAGGATACAGCCGGCTGAGGCTATCCGACCGAATTTGGCCACACGCGTGTAGTTCAAGATCGGTGAGACGGAACGACATCCCGTGGAGACTAAGACGGTTCGAGTTCGGACAGGGTCAAGTCATGTAATGATGATCCGCGATCGGACAGCGAGTGGCGGGCGTGGACTCGGAGAAAAAGGATGACAAGAATCGGAATGAGCAGAATGGCAACCCATGCTCCCTCAAAGAACTTGTTTGCTCCAACGATGACAAACGTGATACCAGTAGCCAAAGCTCCTGTGCCGTTCAATGCTGCCTTCGCCTTCCATCCTTTGCCACGTTCGCGCCACCAGTGGGACAGCATGCCGGTCTGCGAGAGTGTGTACGCCAAGAACACTCCGACCGCAAATAGAGGAATCAATGCATGACTGCTACCTGAGAAGACAACGATCAGCACACCAGCCGACAACGCCAGAAGCAGGATCCCATTGGCATGCACCAAGCGGCTGCTCAGCTTGGTGAGTTGTTTCGGGAGGAACCCGTCATCTGCCATGACACTCATGAGACGCGGCAAGCCAGCGAAGCTAGTATTCGCCCCGAGGGCTAGGATCACCATTGTGCTAGCTTGGATTAGCAGGTATGCCGGTCCGCTGCCCAGTAGGTGTCGTGCCAGTGCTGAGAGTATTGTTTCCTCTGGGCCGGCGACGATGCCAAGAACCTGGGTCAGCCCAATGCTGCCGAGAAACAGGACACCCATCAGCAACGCCATGACGATCATGGTTCTGCCGGCGTTTTTGGTTTCTGGGGGCTTGAATGAGGGAACCCCGTTGCTTATGGCCTCAATTCCGGTCATCGCAGTACATCCAGTCGAGAAAGTGTGCAACAAGAGGAATAACGTGACAGATTGGGTTGCCCGCGTAGTGACCGTGGCGAGAGAGACCGGCCCATCTACAGAAAGACGAAACACTCCATAGGCCAGCATTCCAAGATACGCAAACAGAAACAGATAGACGGGAATCGCCATCACTGTCCCAGTCTCATGTAGACCTCTGAGATTAAGCAGAGTTATAGCGACCAGAAGCAAGAGTGACAAGTACACACGATATGGCCACAATTCGTGGAAGGCTGAAGCGATTGCGTCCACGCCTGTAGTCAGGCTGACCGCTACGCACAACAAGTAGTTTGTTATCAGTGCAGCTGCCGCTATCAGACCCGGCACTGTGCCCAATGTTGATCGGGCGACAGCGTATGAGCCTCCGCCACATGGGTATCCCTGAATGATCTGGTAATATGATAAGGCGAGAAGCATCAGCAGGCCGATTATCACTAGGGCTATGGGAAGCGCAAATGACAACCCGACGGCGCCCGCGACGACCAGTCCCAAATAGATTTCCTGATTAGCATAGCCTATCGATGATAGAGCGTCCGGTGAGAATGCGGCTAACGCTCGCACCTTGTTTAGTCT
>JBEKGZ010000124.1:0-4301 GCA_050012535.1 Bathyarchaeia archaeon
CGCTCTCTCTGAATACGATAACTTCGTTGATTGGCATCCTAGATATTCTCTACGTGTGTCGCTTGGTGCGACCGGCCCAATCTGAACCACCGCCCGTCGTCATTTGGTGATTTGTGTGTGTGTGTGTGCGCGCGCGCGCGCGCGCGCGCGCACCACGCGACCCGCCAGACTAGGTTCTACGAAGTTTTGAATGCAAGGGATGTCGACTTATCTCAGGGAATCGGCAACAGACACGTTTTGGACAGTTGTTGTTATTCTCGTGATACTGTGGGCAGTGGGATTCTTTGCTCTGCCTGGGAAAAAAATATGGGAAGAACCAGTAGCAACATTCCTAGTCACTTGAAGTCGAACCCTAACGTTATTGCTTACAGCCCCGAATCTCCTGCTCCCCCAGGCATGCCTAAGTTGTTTTAGGGGTATACGAGAGGATGCTTTCTAGATGAAATGAGATAGGAGACCCAGCAGGCCGCCCAACAGTACCAAAATACCGCCAATGCCACCGCCGAGGAAACCAACGACGATCAAAATAATCGCCCACACGAGTTCAGTGACACGCTTGGCTAGGATGATTGCCACTATTCCCAGAATTATCGGGAGCCAGACGAAGCCAAATGACATTCCGGGCCACGGGATGGGTATTGAAATAGCGTATCCGACCAGTGCCAGGAGGCCCAAGACGACCAGTAGAATGCCACCTATGAGGACGAGGTAGTAGGCAGCCCGACCTAACTCGCCGTGATGTCTAGCCAAAGCTTCTCAACGAACACGTCATATATCTACACATATAACATTTCTTCTTCTCTGCAGCCTCCTAGCCCCCAGAGATCTTCTCCTCTTTCGAGAGACTACTGTACTCGGACAGGAAGCGGCCAACATGATCCTTCTGGCCAAGTATCGCATCCCTAAACCCAGTGTATGCTTTGGTTAGAGACTCAAACGTTTCTCCCGGCCCTTCTTGGGCTCGCAGCTTTCAGCATTAGCGATATGAGCGTGTAACCTTTTAAGCGGAAGCGAACATACTACGCGTTCGTAAAGGTGAAAGGACGCATGACAATGCCGAAGGGCGACGAGCACGTACTATTACAGGAAAAATGCAGAGAAGATAACGGACATGAAGGGACTTTGACGCTCACCGACGCCCACCTCACATTCGAAACTGAAAGCGGCCACTTCTCGAAAAAGAAGGTGACCGAATTCTCAGCCGACCTTAGCTCAGTTCAAAACGTATGGATCGAGGGACGGCTAACGAAAAAACTGGCTGTGGAAGTGAACTCGTCAAAAGGCAACCCAAACACACCAGAAACAATCGAAAAACGAAAATTCCACGTCAGCCAACCCGGCGAATGGGAAACGAAAATAAAATCCGCACAACAACGACAACCACACACAACAACGACAACAACGACAACCACTACGAAGCAAGAAAGTTGACAAAACCAGAGTTCAAATTCTAACGGCCGCACCAGCCTACCCACCACCACCAAAACTACTCCTCCTGCGGGTTAGGACGATGGATCCCTAGCGACCCGCACACAAGTTTCTCTATCCTAGTTTGATTTCCTCTTCGCATTTCGACCAGAGGGAGTTTCATGAGAATAAGATTCTTGGGTGCAACGCGTCAAGTGACGGGGTCAAGCTACTTTCTGGATGTCGGCGGATTGAAGATCCTGATCGATTGCGGGTTGTTTCAGGAGCGGGACTATTCCTACAGGAACTGGGAGGGCTTCCCTGTTCCTCCGAACCAGATCCACTGTCTCCTTCTCACCCATGTTCACCTTGACCACTCCGGGCTCATTCCAAAGCTTGTCAAGGAAGGATTCGCTGGAGACATCCTCCTGACCTCTCCATCCAAAGAGATGTTTCCCATCGTGATTTCAGATTCTGCCCGGATCCAGGAAGAAGATGCCGCCTTCAAGAAGAAGCGCCACGATAGGGAAGGCCGAACAGGGCCCTATCCAGAAATCCCTCTGTATACCGTCCGGGATGCGGAAGAGTGTCTTCCTCTTCTGAAGGACGTTTCTTATGGAGACTATCTCTCGCTGAATGATCGAGTCAAGGTCTGTTTTCACGATGCCGGCCATATCCTTGGCTCGGCCATGATTGAGGTCATAGTCCAAGATGAGGATGGGTCGCGGAACATCATCTTCTCCGGGGATATCGGCCAGTGGGATAAGCCTCTTCTCAACAATCCGACTGTTTTTGATCGAGCAGATTACGTGGTTATGGAGTCCACCTACGGGAACCGCAATCATGATAGCCCCCAAGATGTGGAAGAGAAGCTGTGCAGGGTCGTCAATGACACGGTGAAGGCGGGCGGGAATGTCGTCATTCCGACCTTTGCCATCGAGCGTGCCCAGGAGCTGTTGTATCACTTCAATCGCTTAGCACGCGCGAAAAGGATCCCCTATGTCATAGCCTTTCTTGACAGTCCAATGGCTGTTGAGATCACGAAGGTCTTTGAACAATGCAAGAAGTATTTTGACGAAGAGACGCTCGAGCTATTCAAGAACGGTCAATCCCCATTTGATTTTCCGGGGTTGAAGCTCGTCCAGTCTGTTGAAGCGTCCAAGGCGATCAACCTGATCAAAGGATCAACCATAATCATGGCCGGCTCGGGGATGATCACGGGAGGACGCATCAAACATCATTTAGTCATGAATATCACTCGTCCAGAGTCCACGCTTCTTTTTGTAGGGTACCAGGCGGCTGGGACGCTGGGGCGCCAGATTTCGGATGGCGCTTCTCCCGTCAGAATACTCGGACAGTCCTATCCGGTTCGGATGAAGATTGAAAGTATCGATGGCTTTTCCGCCCACGCCGGCATGAACGACCTGAAGCGCTGGCTGAACAGCTTCAAGTCTCCGCCAAAGCATGTTTTCCTGACCCACGGCGAAGAGGAATCGATCTTGAGCCTAACGGACTATCTGCGTTCCAAGGATGGATGGGAAGTAAGCGCGCCGGCATACATGGAGGAATATACCCTTGACTCCCAGTAGGCTGGTGCGCACACACAGAACTACTCCTCCAACTCCTGCTCCTGACCTTCAGGACTTGAATCACATAAGAGATTAATGCAAGCTCTGGAAATACGCACTCCGTTTGGGGGTGGTGCTACGAAAGTCGTTGTCACTTCTGATAATCACTTAGGTTACGCGGGAGCTGACAAGAAGGCGTTCAATGCGTTTCTGGATTACCTTGGTGAAGAAGGCGATGTTACGCACCTGGTTCTCCTTGGAGATGTGGTTGATATGTGGAGAAGAGACGCTTCAGGTGTCTTTCTGGAAAACCACGATACAGTTGCGAAGATTCTTTCTCTTAAATCCAAAGGAGTCCAGATATTTTACGTGGCAGGAAATCATGACTATCATGTTTTAGATCTTGTTAACCCATCATACCCGCTTGAGTTTAGGAGAGAATTGAGTTTGACTGACGGACAGGTCACTTATCGCTTCGTTCACGGCTACCAGTTCGATCCAGAACAGAAAGCACCTTACATGGCATTCTTGTGTCGACTAATGTCTGACAAGGAAGGGGTTCTGGCAGATAACTTGTGGACAGATTTTGGTAGTCTGAACAATATCTTTTCGAGAATAGAGCCCTCTTTTGTAAAAGCGGACATAGCAGCGCTAACTGAGAGGCTTCAACGGCGTCCCGAGGATAGACTCAAGGACTCTCTCACAAAGATTAGTTCGGCGGCATGCAATGAAGTGAAGCCTGGCGAGGTTCTCGTATTCGGTCATACGCACGTTCCCTTCGTCAACAAAGCGGAAAACGTAGTGAACAGCGGCTCATGGGTTAAAGACGCTGCCATCTACAACACATATGTCGAACTGAGTGATGGGAAACCTCGGCTCCTCGTATTCGGCGGACAAGAGATAACTGAACGCATAGAATGTTAACGAAGACCCGGCGGCAAGATGATGCTTGGAATGCTGCCTGGGAGTCAGCTTTGGGAGACGTTCAGGAAGCGCCATACTGAGAATGTCGCCGTGTATTGGCCCGGTCAACGGGAGTATCATAACAGTATCATGACATAAGGAGTCGTCGTCGGGTAGCCTGGTGCGGGCCACCCCAATTTGAACTACTGTGTGTGGTAGGCTGTTATTTCCTTACATCACGCCGATTTGCTTCAGCATGCCCAGTAAGTCTTGCACACAAAAAAGGAGAGAAGATAGGAGCAGGGTTTTGCCTGTTTAGTCTAGCCTGTGACTGTTAGTTTGTTCTCGACTTCAGAGACGCCGGGAGCACAATAAGCAGCGTATTCGGCTTCCTCATAGTCTGCCCAGGAGCCTACGCTGCCA
>JBEKGZ010000125.1:0-4216 GCA_050012535.1 Bathyarchaeia archaeon
ATGGCATGCTATGATATTCTCGTGGAATTTGTTGTTGCAAAGGTTACCATAAGGTTCGATGCGCGCACACACAAAATTGCTCAGATCGACGGTTCAAATTTGGGTTTTTATCGTTTTCCCCCCTTTTCGCACTTTTACACGGGAAGTCTGAAAACGACTGGAATGGTTGAAATAATGTCATCATCTGGTTTTGGTTGAGCGGCAGCGTGGTTTCTGCTGCATTAGTTATTGAAAGAAGAGGATTTCTCTCGGAATTGTCTAGTGTTTCTTGCGGGAATAATACATGAATTACACGGGAAAATGTAGCGCTCAATGCTTTTCAAAGCAAGAAGAAAATGCTTGCCTGTTTCTTACGTCGTCTGAGGAATCTGCGTCGTAATCTGGACTTGATTCTGCGTGGGCACCATGGGGCATACACACGAAAAGACTCCTCCTGCTGCTCCCTCATCTTTCTCGTGCTGCTGCCACATTCTAGCTTCCTGCAGCCGTCATCTTCTTCCTCCTCCTGCTGCTGACTCCTCCTATCCTCTTCCGCCGCCTCCTCACCAGGCGACGCCGTCTCCACTTTCCGTCGCCTCGCACCTACTGCCTAGGTGCCTACCATCTATCCGTTTTCACGATTTGGCGAAGCAGGAGAAACTGGTACTCCCCATGTCGTTCCGATGCTCTCAGACAAGATGCAATAGTGCAAAGTGAGAGTTCAGAAACCCTTAAGGAAAAGGCTCCGTACTGAATTTGAGCGACGAAAAGTCGTTGAAAGCGGCATCAGTCGTCGTTGTCCTGCTTCTTCTAGGTGTCCAGTCAGCGTTGGGCAGAGTTGCTTGTCCTAGGTGATAAGCGCGGGTGCCTCGTTTGAGTAGAAATCGGCTCTTGATCGCAGTCGCAATAATCATCTTGGCCTTTTCTATGGTTATCGCCGGATACATCTATGTCTCGCCTCCCGTACGGAGTGAGTTGAGCATTACCGCTGAGGATCATGAGGCACCGTTCACGGGTCTAATGATTCTCTGTCCCAGCAAGGCTCGCGAGTTGGGCCTATGCACTCCTGGTGAGAGAGGCCTCCACGCCAAGTATAGGCTTGTGGTTCAACCTCCGCCTCCACCAGAAGTCAGTCTCCGACTCGAATGCAGACTATTCGAGAAAGCAAAGTATTCACCCTTCGATAACCCGCTTTTTCCCGTTCGGCGCGACTGGCCGTTCGCGATACCAATACCAACCAAGGATGCGACGAGCAATTTCACCTGTAGCTATACGCGAACCGGTGAAGGCACATTTGACCTTGATCTCGCCTTCATTGCCGATCCAGAAAACGGGCTGTCGATAGCACAGTACGTGCTGATTGTCACAATCGGATATGATGAGCCTTTGCTGCCATTTGGGCTGCTCACCCGAAACGTAAACGCCACCAATGTAGGAGATCTCTGCCTTCTAGGCTACAACCTCGGCAAGCATCCGCGGCCGGACACGCCAGAAAGCGAGAAACTACTTGGAGAGTTCTCGAGCTGCGATGAAGCAGTACTATGGCAGAGGGAATTGCTGCATATTCCTCCACGTCCTCACTCTCGCGTAGATTCAGGCCTATTGAGAGTGCTACCTACGATAGATGGGTCCATGAGTCCTGGTGAGTGGTCTGACGCGGGGAAGCTATCTCTTGGCGGCGGCAACGTAGATGTGGATCTCTACGCGAAGAACGACAAAGACTTCCTATATGTTGCAGTGCAAATAACCCCAAGCGTACAAACAGCTGCGTCCAGCCGTTTCGAGGTCCGCCTATATTTTGATGTGGACCATGACTACACGTGGGTCGCAGGTAGAGATGTGGTTTATGTCTACTCGTCGAATGCAAGTTACAGTGGATTCATCCGCTACTCCGACGAGTGTCGCCTCAACTTTCTCTCCCTAGTCAGCGACTACTTCGGTACAGCAAGCTACAGCAAGCTACCCTTCTGCCTTACGCCTCTGAACGAGCCAGGGGCCATGCAAGGCCGTTATCATGAGCAGCCTGCTGGCCATTGGGTAGTGGAGATGAAGATACCTTTGCGCGGCGAAGGCGGAATCATGACCGAGCCTGGGCAGGTCGTCGGGACGGAGGTCGGGATTTGGGGTGGCTCCGACAATTACAGGGATCCCGGCTTCTATGGGCGGTATCCCGGGTGGGGCGGGACCCAGTTAATCGACCTCGCACTTGCTTCGGGATAGCCCAGTCTTCCTTACCGCCTCCGTATTACACGTGGACTTCCACGTCCCTACTCGCTGTTCCACGTGGCAACGAAAAATCAGCCCTTATGTTATATCCCCGGTCCCTTGGTGCGGGCAACCAAATTTGAACCTTTTATTGTTAGGACGTCCTTTCGAAAGACGAACTCGAGTTGACAATCTTTCCTTTTGAGAGAAACGACAACGGTCCAATTCTATTCAGGCGAACGTATTGTGTGCGCATGTGAAGCAATTGTCTGTGCAGGAATCCGTGTGGATTATGGCCTGGGCTTTCCTTTGTCCGCAGAAGCCGTATTCATTCTCCCAGTTAATGCCTATGTGACGCAGTTGGCTTTCCATGACTCTGGCCTGCTTGCTTTGCCGTATGGCTTCTCGGATCTTCAGCATGTGATGCACGGTGTATCCGTTGCCTTTCTCTACATAGAGTTCCAATAACTGTCTAGGTGTGCCCCAGAATCCATGAGTAGCATAGCGCACGACATCCTCTGCTAGATCTAGGCGTTCTAGGTTCTGTTTCAGGTATTGGCGAAGATCACCATGTGATTCCGCTTCTTTCTGGACCTCACGACTGAATATAGCGTATACCTTGGGCCTGATTAGGAGAAGCAGACCTTCGCAGTCGAGCTTCAATCCACCTAATGCATTGCTCTCAGGAATTTCCTGAGTTATCTTGAATGAATCTGTTGCACAATCGATTGCATTGTATCTGTGTAGGTCGCTATGAAGTCTGGCTCTGCACATGCTTGTTATCCATGAGGCAACATGAGGAAGATAGAGGCCTCCTGCACGATACAGAATCCTGTTCCTGACAGCTCTCTGTTGCGACTCATCCCAGACTTGTTCAGGCTCTTCCCGAAGTACAGTTTGCCAGTTCAGGAGTTCGCGGGCAAGATCAGAAATCCTGTTCTGCGGAACCTCTTCACTGCCGCGCTACAATGGCACGAGATGTCACTGATCTTTCTCATGATGACGCTGGCTTGGATGAGTAACGGATCTGCCAGCTACCCAATCGGTGGATCTCTTCCTCTTGCGAAATCGATCGAAGAGAGGTTCCTCAAGCTGGGGGGCAGGATCAGCTACCGAACGAAAGTGTCAAAGATACTTGTAGAGAACGATCGCGCTGTTGGAGTTAAGCTGGCAGATGGGACGGAGCACAGAGCCGACATCGTGATCTCTGCAGCAGATGGTCACTCAACAATCTTCGAGTGGCTAGACGGCAAGTATGTGGACGACGAAATCAGAGGATACTACGACAAGCTGCCAGTGTTCCCTCCAATCATCTTCGTCGGTTTAGGGGTCGCTGAGGATTTTACAAAGGAACCCATCATGGCCAGTTACCCGGTCAAGAACCCAATCAGAATCGGCAATAGCGAACATGAGAGAATCGCCCTCACGAATCATAGTTTCGATCCAACCCTTGCGCCCACAGGGAAGACGGTGCTGACCATCATGATTCCAACTGACTACGTCTTCTGGGAAGAAATCGGTCAGGACAGGGAGAAGTATGATGCTGAGAAAGCACACGTGCAGGAAGCGGTCATCAACGCAGTCGTTGAGCGGTATCCGGACATCAGATCCAAGATTGAGGCTGTTGATGTTGCGACACCGCTGACGTTCGTGCGTTACACAGGCAACTGGCGCGGATCATACGAGGGCTGGCAGTTCACGAGAGAGACGATGCGTCTGAACATCAAACCGACACTGCCTTCCCTTTTCAACTTCTACATGGCCGGCCAATGGCTCTCTCCAGGCGGCGGATTACCCGGCGCGGCCCTGTCCGCAAGAAGAACAGTCAAGCTGCTATGCAAGAACGAGAAGATACCATTCAAGACCAGTACGCCGTGAATACACCATTCGCGAGCATCGTAATTTGAACCGTCGGCGTTTCGCTATTTTGTGTGGGTCTCGTGGTGAACTAGTCCCTCAAGACCCTAACGACGAACTAGCATCAGATCTTCTTGAAAGAATAAGGGCACAACGAGCGACAATGACGAAAGAA
>JBEKGZ010000126.1:0-4612 GCA_050012535.1 Bathyarchaeia archaeon
GCTGTCCTGCTTCAACACGGTAATCCAACTTGGTGTTTCCTTTGGCGCAAGGTCATTCGGATTCTCTTGAGACAGAATGTGCGTGTAGTCGCTCCAGACTTGGTTGGTCTCGGGCTGAGCGACAAGCCACGTGATGCCAAGATACATACACTATCATTTCACGCCGATCGAATTGGAGCACTCGCAAAGGCACTCGGGTTGCAGAACGTGACGATCGTGGGGCAAGATTGGGGAGGTCCAATTCTGGGTTTGGTTGCAGCTCGAAATCGAGAAATGGTTCAAGGCGCTGTTTTCGCTAACACATCACTTATCGCGCCACACCGTCGAGTACGTGCTACTGCGTTTCACCGCTTCTCGAATGTACCACTTCTCAGTGACTTCGCCTTTCGAGTACTGAATTTTCCGATTCCAGTAATGCATTTGGTTCAAGGAGATCGCAGCAGCATCGGCGCGAAAGAGCGAAGGGCGTATCGGTACCCCCTCAGGTCCTTTAAGGATCGAATTGCCCCGCTGGCGCTAGCAAGAATGGTCCCGACGCGGTTGGAACACCCAACTGTCCAGCCCTTAGAGGAAGTTAACGACTGGGCAGGTAAATTCACAGGCCCGGTGCGTCTCGTTTGGGGAATACGAGATCCTATCATGGGACGCGCTCTGAGGAGCATGAGGAGACTATTTCCCAAAGCCGAGGTGGTCGAGACGGATGCGGGGCACTTCCTTCAAGAGGAAGTGCCAGACGTGCTGTCTGAAGCCATTCTTCAGGTTGTTTCGGAACAACGTCAGAAGTAGAAGCGGGCGTCGTCTGTGCGTGTAGTTTGGTGCGGGCATCCGAATTTGAACCATCATGCACTGTGATTCTTCTTGTGTCCGTGAGCGCCGGTGGCAACATGGCCTTGTTATTCAGCAAGAAATGATCTACTGGACGCTCGCGGACGTAAAGGCAAAGTGGAATATGGATGAAGTGATACTGTCGCTTTCTATGTGATTGTGTTGAAAGCAAATAGCATCATGATCGTCTATGTTCTCGCAGCAATTGCAAGACTTCTGTATGCTGGGGAAGGGGCCGTGGCTCATTATACGATTCACTCCGACATTCCTGCATCGTACTTTTTGAGTGCCGGAGTTGGTATCGTGATCGCGATAGCGCTCTTGCTCCCTCTCTCAAGGAGACTCGCAATGCTATTCATAGGAATTAGTGTCGTAAGCGGTATCATAGGATTCAGTGAAATGAGCTGGATCTATTTGACCGAGGGAGAGACGAATCCGGTTACGGCCCCTGTTGTGGGAGCAATTGTGTTCTCAGCTCTTCTATACTTGAAACCAAGGCTCACGAACAAGGAATAGGATCAGATGATATACCAAGTGACGAGGCGGCCCAAGTCGTCGGAAGTCTTGGGCTTGCACCGTCAGCGAACATAGGCGATGATTTCGCGATATTCGAGCCCGTGCGCGGCTCGGCTCCGGACATCGCGGGGAGAGGAATCGCAAACCCGACGTAAACGATCCTCTCGGCGAGTATGATGCTTGATTGGCTCGGCGAGAAGTACGACGACAGACAGTGCCGTGCAGCTGCATGGTCGATCGATGACGCGATCATCAAAACCATGACTGGCCGGATCATAACGCCTGATCTGGGCGGGAACTGCACCACTCAGCAATTCGCTCAAGCTGTTGTCCAAAGAATTCGGCCGGAAGTAATTTGATGACAGAGGCCCCTGCGAGAGTCCGCGTATTTGACACCGCATTGAGGGATGGAGAAGAACCTGCCTGCGCCCAAACATAAAACTCGTGGTCACAAAGGATGCAAAGAACTTCTCCTTTGATGGTGTCTCACGCGATGAGAAAATGTGAAGCCCCAGGCACGAGCTACAGTAGCCCTACAGTGAGTCCTCCATCGATCACTAGGGCGTGACCGGTGACATAGTCTGACGCTTTCGATGCGAGGTAGACCACGGCTCCAGACAAGTCTTCAGGTTCCCCATGTCTTCTCGCGTGTCCTAGTCTGGCCAGCGGTATCTTGGTGTCCAACCACTCAGCGAAGCTGGGATCATTGAGAAGAGAAGCTATCATCGGTGTAGAAAACGTGCCTGGGCAAATAGCATTGACTTGAATGTTGTACTTGCCCCATTCCAGTGCTAGGGTTCTCGTCATAGCAACAACTCCTGCCTTGCTGACGTTGTACGCCAAGGCTTGGGGAAAGGCTACTACGGCGACACTACTTGCGATATTGACTATCTTCCCGGATTTCTGTTTAATCATGAGTTTCCCGACCTCTTGGGCACACAAGAACTGTCCCTTCAGGTTCACAGCCATGACCCTGTCCCAATCCTGCTCGGTCACTCTTTCTGCAGGGGCCATCAAGAGGATGCCTGCATTATTGACGAGGATGTCAATTCGGCCGTGTTCCTGCAGAGTTTTCTGAACCATCTGCTGGACGTCATCTTGTTTGGTCACATCGACTCTCATGCCCGTTGCTCGTCCTCGGAGACTCTGAATTTCTCTCATGGTTTCTGCTACGTCAAGAACATCGGTCACGACAACATCTGCACCGGCTCTTGAAAGCGCTCTCGCAGCACATCGTCCCAGACCACGACTTGCTCCCGTGATTATTGCAACTTTTCCTTTCAGGTCGAAGAGGTCACTCGCTGCTATCATCAATAATTCGCACAAAAAGCCGGGAGTTCGCCCAAATATAACATTTGGTGCCTGAGGGTTTCAAAGCCGGCAAACTGAACGTAGTCTTGGCAATTGGAGCCAAACAGGAAAATCTCGGCGTATGAATGATGTCTGGCACTTCTACCTTCCCGCTGGGAAAATTATGAAGCAGGCTTTGAAGGGCTCAAAACGACTCAGGAAACTAGTTGTGCGCAATCTCGTCCAGGAGCCTCTACCACTTCAATTGTCCCTAGGGGATCTCGCCGTGTAGAATCTTAACCAGCTTGGACAGGTCGATGTTTCCGCCTGAAACCACGCAGACCACGTGCCCCGTTCCAGCCTTGCCCGAAAGTGCTGCCGCAACTGACGCTGCCCCAGCTCCCTCAGAGATGACACGATTGCGCTCAAACAGCAATCCAATCGCGGAGGCAATCTCGCGCAACGACACAACAATAGATCCCTCCAGTAGAGGCCTGACAAGCTCCCACATCTCGGAGAGGACATTCTCAGCCCCTATACCATCGACGAAACTCGGAATCCGTTCAACTGCCTGCGCGGAACCTGCGGCGAATGAAGCTGCCAAAGGTGCTGCGGTTTCTGTTTCGCAAGCATACACTCTCGTATTCGGTTTCCGTCCTTTGATGGCAGTTGCGATCCCGGTGGTTAGTCCTCCTCCGCCGAATGGGATAATTACCGAATCTACGTTCGGGAGATCTTCGAGAATCTCAAGGCCAATCGTTCCATTCCCCGCGATCATTCTACGATCGCTGAATGCATGAATGAACGCGCTCCCTTCCAAAGGAGCATAACGGTGGGTTATCATGACCTGCCAGAACTCTGCCCAAGGCAGTTGGATGATATTTGCACCAAACCGCTTTATCGCTGATACCTTCGTTTCCGGAGCAGTGTCAGGTACGATTACGGTACATGGGATTCGATTCCGACGCGCATGCCATGCGAGAGCCTGGGCCATGTTTCCCGCGCTGCAAGTATACACCCCTCGTTCGCGTTCATGGTTGGAGAGCAGAGCGATCGCATTTCCAGCTCCACGGGCCTTGAAAGATCCGGTTGCCTGCAGATTCTCCAGCTTGAGGTAGATGTCGGCTGGCGCGTCGTCAACACCAAGACGAACCAAGGGGGAGCGGAGAGTTGACTCTGCGATGCGCTCTCGAGCCTGCTCAATCTCGTCAAGAGAAATCGGATTCATTCATCTACCAGGATTCCGAAGACGGATGTCATTATGATTCTCTCCCACCGGAGATAAATGGCTTCGCATAGACTAGAACGGATCTGGTTTCTGGTATCGGCTTTCGTGTGTGACGGCGAAGCCTAGACTCCTCTGATGAAGTCCTTTCCTAGTGCGTCTTCGAGAATCTCGCGCACCTTTAGCACGAACTCTCTTGCCTCGGTTAGAGCTGTCTCGGCAAGCCCGACTTGTGTTGTGTAGCTCGTGTCGTAGGACGCTTTCTCCCGCTGAAATCTTTTTTCAACGAGCTTTTGCACGTCCTGGTCTGCAAGCACTTGTATCTTGTCGAGAGAAAGCAGGGCACTGTTCGTTAAGGTGCTTCTTCTTGTGCACGTAGTGGGTTTTAGAACTGAAATTGGCGACAGCCTGCAATGTGAGATCGCGAAGGCGATACTGGATCGTGAGGGCGTGAGCCCGAGAGACTTCTACGTTCGTGCTATTCCAGAACTCAGCTCCGAATGCACAATTCGCAGCGCTTCGGTCAAAGCTCGTCCCTGTTTCAGGGTTCAGAGCTATGCAACCAGGATTCTTGGAGAGTTCATGAAGGCGGACCCGTTAGCCTACTGACTTGCCAATCATCAGTCGGTTGAGTTGTTCTTCGCTGAGTCCAACTCCGAGCGCCCCGTCTAGTCGTCGTACGACCTTCCCCTTGTCAAATACGAGCACTGTAGGATACACTTCCACCGAGTATCTCTCACAAAGGCTTGCCTTGTC
>JBEKGZ010000127.1:0-5426 GCA_050012535.1 Bathyarchaeia archaeon
ATGTTTTTTCGCGTGACGGATTAGATTCCTCAAAGATTGAAGTTCTTCCAGTAGGCTGCGATACAGACTCCTTCATCCCGAGAGAAAAGGAAGATCCAAAGGTCGTAGCAGTGCGTGAGGCACTGGGAGTGTCCCCTGAAGAGATAATGATTCTCACAGCGGGCGGAGACGCGGCATCCAAGGGAGCCCAGGAGGTCATGCAGGCGCTCGCTATTATCGATAAGGAAGCGCCTGATTGGAGATACGTCTGCAAAGTCTGGCCTCAACCTCGGACGCAGCAACAAAACCTTGCTGACCTCCAACTAGCTAAGCATCTCGGAATCGACAAGAAGGTGATCTATGCCACGAGCCGTGCATCCCGTAACTTCATGCCCTACTTAATGGCCGCGTGCGACATCTACGCTGGACCGTCCCGTTTGGAAGGGTTTGGAATGACGCAGGTAGAGGCAGGGGCGTGCGGAAAACCCGTGATCGGTATCAAGGCCATGGGGATGCTCGATACCCTAGTCCACGGGCAGACCGCTTTTCTGGCTGAGGTTGCTGAGGAGGTCCGCATAACGGAGGGGACTTCAGGAGAGGAGGAGGGATACGAACATCCGCATCGAGTTGTCTTCGGGAGACCACAAACAGTCGACTATCGAGCAAGCGTGCATGACATAGGAGAGTATCTACTGAGACTCATGACAGATGAAAAGCTCCGTCAGAGGATGGGGGAAGCTGCGAGAAAGCGAATAGTAGAGAGATTCGACTATCGTGTTGTGGCAAGGAGTTTCATGCAGATAGTATCGGAACGACTGAGGATTCCTTCAAATGCCCAAGAGAAGTGACATCGTCGAGAAGGCAAAAAGAGCAGCGCTGGACGTTCTACTCCATAACATACATGGCCCATGTGATGGGTTGCCTAGGACTGCTGGATGGGGCTACCCGGAACCGTATACTCGCGACCTCACGATCTCCAGCCTAGGAATCCTAGCATCAGGCAATCAAAGGCTGACTTCTTCGCTTCGTCATGTGCTCGAGACTCTCGCTCGAAACCAGAGTCCCCGAGGGCTGATTCCGGGACTGGTTCATGATCCTGAGGACCGAGCGAGCAGTGACACTACGCCACTTTTTCTATTGGCTGTGGCTTGTTTTCGCATGGCCACAGGCGAGAGTAGCTTCCTTGAGACTGCGGTCCAAAAAGCAATGACGTGGATGGACTATCAAAGCCCCTCCGATAGGATAATGGTCGGACAGTTGCCCACCAGCGACTGGCGTGATGAGCAGTGGGTTCTAGGGTTTGGCCTCTTCGTCAACACCCTGGTTTACTCGTATCTGAGGCTTTACGGCGAACATGAAAAAGCCAATCTCCTCCGTAGTCTGATGAGCAAGTACACCATAACAGCTGGCGTCACGCACCGTCATGTTCATGAGG
Source organism: Bathyarchaeia archaeon (assembly GCA_050012535.1). Classification (GTDB taxonomy): domain Archaea; phylum Thermoproteota; class Bathyarchaeia; order 40CM-2-53-6; family 40CM-2-53-6; genus CAVPLU01. Next base: position 1,415 of record JBEKGZ010000127.1, read on the forward strand.
GGCTGGCTCTGCGGCAAAAACCGTACTATGCCCTTTGGTCATACAAGAACTATAGCAGCGAACGGTTTGATTTGCTGGGAAACAGCATAGCCATACTTACCGGAATCGCCTCGTCTTCACGAGCCAACGCGATCATATCATGGGTTGAACGTGAGTGCGCTGCGATGCGGGAGAGAGGCCAGCTGGTTGGCGACCTTCCACCGAACCTTTTCCCCTTCATTCGCAAGTCGGATCCTGACTGGCGACCACGCTACAAAGATTACAACCTTCCAGGAGAGTATCATAACGGCGGTGTTTGGCCTTTCGTATGCGGTTTCTATGTGGCGGCGCTCGTGGCTGCAGGTCGGCAACGGCTCGCAACGAAGAAGCTTGAGGCGCTAGCAAGGATAGTACGACCTGCAAAGAGAGCCAATGTGTCTTTCGGTTTCAATGAATGGCTAAGGGCACAGGATGGGGCGCTACGTGGCCAGGATTGGCAGACTTGGTCTGCAGCGATGTATCTTTATGCCGCTATCTCGGTGGAGCGATGTGAGACTCCTTTTTTCAAGGAGGTCCGGAACAGTTCTCATGATGCCGCATTCAGGTGAGCAGGCTAGACGAGAGCAAATCCTAGCAGTGGAATTGGAAAGCTAGTCAGCCTCACTAGAGCGGATCGACCTTGGTGAAGTTTTGCCGACGGTGCGGTGCATACATACCGACTGGGCGCAAGTCATGCCCCAAGTGTCGAGCTGATATCGATCTCAAGGTGCAACTGAAACAGCTTCGACCCTCAGAGCTTACTGTTCAGGATGTCCTCGAGTGCTTCCCAAGCAGGTCATTGAGACCATATCAGAAAGAGACCATAGAGCACATGGTTGAAGCCTTCAAGTCCGGAAAGAAATGTGTAATCCTCACAGCTCCGACAGGGTTCGGTAAGTCATACGTGAACGCTTCCTTCGCTTCTGTTACTCGTTCATTCTATGCAACGCCACAACTGGCCCTGATTGACCAGATGCTTAGAGATCCAACCCTAAGAAGCAGGTTCGTAGAGATCAAGGGACGCAGAAACTACCCCTGCTACTATGAACCGCAGCGAAGTGTCCACATAGGCAGATGCGTAACCGAAGACTACGTATGCAAAGAACGCTTCGAAGTATGCCCATACTGGGTCCAAAAGGCGAAAGCGATCAAGGCCCCAACTGTCTTACTGAGCTTTGCGTATCTTGTAGCTGAAGGCCAAACGGAAGGCCACAGCGAAAGCTACCTTGGAACAAGAACACTCCTAGTGCTTGACGAAGCCCACAACATCGAAGAAGAATGCCTCAACCACGTATCTGTGAACGTCACACCGTTCACGATTCCAAGCGAAACCTACGCCAAAGTCCTCCCACAATTGCGAGAAGTCAAGACCGAAAAACAACTCGACAAACTGTTGGAGAGCATCGAAGCGAGTCTCAAAGCACAACTTGAACAGGCGCGCAAGATCGCAGAAACCACAGGGCTTTCAGTCATGCAAGCAGAAGACATGGAACGAATTGGACGATACCTTGAAACATACCAGCAATACAAATCATCGAAATCAGAATGGGTATGGCAGATCAAGGGTGACCAGCTATTCGTGCAGCCGCTCTTCGCGAGAGAATTCATGAAGGAGCTAATCTGGAAACGCGCCGAGCACTACATCATCTCATCTGCCACGATCATGAACCCACAAGAGTATGTCGAGCTGATCGGGCTGCATGACTTGCTGGAAAATGATGAAATCTGTATCCTGCCTCAAGTGCCGAGCACCTTCCCAGTAGAGAATCGTCCTGTCATAAATCGAACAGTAGGCCCGCTATCTAGGGCTGGGTGGGAAGAGAACATGCCCAAAGCGGTGCGGGCTGTAGAGCAGATACTGAGAGAAGAGAGAGGCAACGTGGCGATACACTGTCATAGCTACGATCATCAGAAGGCACTATTCGAGAATCTTCCTGAGGACCTTGGGCAGAGACTCGTCATCCACACAAGAAGAGACCGCGAGGAGAGACTCAGAGAATGGATGCAGTCACGCGGCAAAGTGTTCCTCTCAGTTGCCTTCAATGAGGGGCAAGACTGGAAGTATGACGTATGCGACGCACAGATCCTCCTCAAAGTACCATTTCCAGACCTAGGCGACAAGCGAGTCAAGAGACGACTCGATATGGGGCGCCAGCAATGGTACGACAATCAAGCAATGCTAGAAGTCATTCAAGCTTACGGCCGCGCCGTTAGAGCTGAGGATGACAAAGCAAGATTCTACATCGTGGACGGCAGCTTCCAAAGACTCGTCGGAAAGTGCTGGAAGTTCATCCCCGGCTGGTTCAAAGATGCACTACCCGAGTCCTTTGTCCCCGGTTCTCAGATTCGGGAAACATGAGCTTGACGTTCTCTATGCGGCTTTGCTTCGCGTGGAGTCTCTCTATCGTCCGCTCACCGATGCTGCTATTGGATTTAACCTGATTGTCGGCAGTCCATTTTCACTGAGGACTCAGACGGTCAATCGGTCATCTCTTCCTCTCTTATCGAACGATCGATTTCGCGTTTGCTATGATGCGAAGAACGAGACGACTAAGAGATTATCCACAACTGCCGTGGGTTGACCCAAAGATCTGCCCACACCCAGTCCCAGTTGCTCTGCTGAAATTCAACGACCTCGATGAAACAGTCTTCCGTTGTGATGTGTGCGGAAAAGTCATGACATTGGGCGAGCTTGCCCCAACGAAGGCAAGAGGTTGATTAGAAGTGGTCTGCGAGGGACGCAACCATGAGAAATGATGAGACGCGCCGAATGTTGGCTGAATGGTCCTCCGTCAAGAGTGAACTAGAACGGAAGCAGCTCTGTCAGAAGTGGAGGCTCAGCAGCAGACTACACCCACCATGTATGTTTGAGCTCTCGTGAAGTGCTTCATCTTTACCGGTTGCAGTTTCGGTTGGGGCTCACTGAGATGTCCTGCATCACCTTTCGTTCTTTTCACTCGAACAAGACCAACGTGACGCGTATGGACTCAGATGAAACGTGCACGTATTGCGGAAAGGGACTCGTTAACGGACGTTGTTTCAGATGTGGAACCTGTGAACGGTGCGGAACCTAGCCGCGGAGCGTCGGAATATCCACCACGCTGGAGTAGGATATCAAGATGGGTGAGGGGGCGAGCCGGCTGGCGTTGCGAGCTTTGCGGAGTAAAGAATGGGCCTGCTCCCAACGTACTCACGGTTCACCATCTGGACAGTAACAAGTGGAATCTCTTGCCGTGGAATTTGGCCGCGCTCTGCCAGAATTGTCATTTCAAGGTCCAATGGACTGTTGACTTCTGCCAATCCACTCTCTCAGGCATTTACCCTCGCTGGCTAGGGGAACACGTGAAAGCCTACAATGTCTGGGCGCAAGGAAAAGGACGGACGCGACTCGCCTTGGCCGACTAAGACAGAGTATACAGATGCTGCTTACTCCAAGCGAGAGAAGTCAAGCTCCGCCCGGTCGTCCGGATTTGAACCGCCACACAATAGTGACTTTATGTGTGCGTGTGCCAAGCAACTCATGCACGCTAAAGACGAAAAAGGAACCCTCGAGACTCTAGGCGCACAAATACAGTACGATTGCAGTGAATGCTTTGGACCCAAATACTGTTGGAGAGATTGCTGCAGTAGCTACTTCATGCCTTTGGACATTGAACTCCCTGCTCTTCGCTTCAGCTGGAAAAAGGATCGGGTCATTCAGCGTCAACGCTTATCGCATAATCATGGCGGTGGGGCTCCTTGTGATTGCACATGCGATCTTGCTAGGGACCATATTGCCCGTGGCGACCAATGGACAATGGTTCTGGATGGGGATGAGTGGAGTTGTTGGCTTAGGTATCGGTGATACCGGATACTTCTCGGCGCTTGTCACTATCGGGCCTAGGCGTTCGGTTCTTCTCATGGCTTTGTCCCCAATATTCGCGTCCATAGGCGCCTACCTAATGTTGGGAGAGACAATTCCAACATTCGCCGCTCTTGGGATAGCCATAACATT
>JBEKGZ010000128.1:0-4125 GCA_050012535.1 Bathyarchaeia archaeon
TTGGCGTCTGCAATTAGGTCTATTCCCTGCCCGATAGCTTCTCTCGCGATCCTGACTCTCTCTACGTCTGTGACTGGATCTGTGCCGATCTTGATTTTGATCGAGTACCTGAATCCTTCCTTGACTCTTTTCCTCAGGACCTCGGACACTAATCCGGGAGCTTGGATGTCACAGGTTCCGTTGATGTGGAGGCTGTCTTTGGTCTTCCCGCCGAGCAACTCGTAGACTGGAACATCAAATCGCTTACCGAGAAGATCATACAGAGCGAGATCGATGGCGCATTTCGCGGATGGATTCAATTCAATTATCTGATCCATCCCTCTGTGAATGGCTGCTGTGTCCGCTGGATCTTTACCTATCAAGAACGGTCCGAGATACTTCTCTATGAGTAGAAAGGCGGATTCAAGTGTCTCCCCGGATATGTGTGGCCGCGGGGCTCCTTCGCCGATGCCTACAAGGCCGTCATCGGAGAGAAGCTGGACTATGATGTGCTTCGCGATGTCTTGCTTTGCCCTCGAAGTGGCAAAGGTTTTCTTCATCGGGATCTCTAGGCTTGAAACCAGAACCTCACTTATTCTCATGACTGCTTCCCAACCAGATCTCGAAGATCTATCTTGCCACTTCCGAGTTTCCCGCCGTAGTTTCCGGCAGTAATCCTCCTGACCCCGCGCACACCCTTTGCTTTCTCAATCCCGACTCTCATCGCCGCCTTCACATGTTCCAGATCCAGGCCGTTGACGATGATTTCGTAAACGCAGTTCACATCAGTTCCCACTTCACTGTGCTTTACCTTATCCGAGATGCTTGGGCAGTACGCGTCGTTTGTTGTGGCAACCGCTTCCGTGTACACGTGCCCGCCAACTTTGCTTCCGGAAGCCGCCATTCTTCCTGTCACGTATGGGATCTCCTTGATTGCATCCAGCGCCATCTCGCCTGCCAGCAAGGCTGAACCTTGAGAATCTGCCATTATCAAGAAGTTGCCGCCTGAAACACCTTTTCCGATACCAAATTTCTCCTCGACGTAAAAGAATCCGTCCATGCGAGGGATTCTGTACACTCTTCTTCCGAAAACGTCTACGATCTCTTCGTACCCGTCGCCGAACAATTGGATAGGAGTATTCTCTATTTTGACAGAATACTCGACTCTGTCCCTAGGGAACGCGTCGAACACTGCAGTGGTCGGAAACGGAAGTACACCCTTTCGAATTCTCGCCACAAGCCAGTACTCAAGTTCGCTTTTCTTGCGGTCACCAATCTGCAGTATGCATCCCGGTCTTCCGTCGGGGCTCTCGGTGGTTCGCGCTTCCCGTTCGATGAACGCTTCGGAGGGAGGCAGAGTTGCTGATCTCCCAAGGCCCTTCGCTTCTAGCGCGGATTCCATTGCCCATCGATTCGTCGCTGCTGTGATCAGCACTCTTGCGAAATATGCCGAGAAAACCTCGCAGAACGTGTCGTCAACTGTGACGGGATCTTCTTTGGTGACCACGTGCGACCCTTCTTCAACCAACGAAGCTCTCCCAGTGCCTACTCAGCATGGATAGATTAATCTGTACTCGCTTTCACAGCTCACATGACGTGCACGGATTTGCTCAAGCTCGGGAAGAGTGTCCGCGTGGTTACTGGTCCTCAACTTCACTGCAAGAATTGGCAGATCGAAGGCATCTACAGGATGCTTCACAACGTACTAGATCCTGAAGTCGCAAAGGACCCTGAGAACCTCATCGTATACGGCGGCACTGGCCGGGCCGCACGAAACTGGCCTTCATTCGAGAAGATCAGAGAGACGCTTCTGAATCTCAACATCGACGAAACCATGCTGATACAGAGCGGCAAACCAGTCGCGGTGTTCAAGACGCACGAGATGGCACCCCGAGCCTTGATTGTAAACAGTATGCTCGTCCCGAAGTGGGCGACTTGGGAGCACTTCTACGAACTTGAACAGAAAGGCCTGATAATGTTCGGGCAAATGACAGCTGGATCCTGGGCTTTCATAGGAACTCAGGGGATCCTTCAAGGAACCTACGAGACACTCGCGGCAGCCGCCAGCCAGCAGTTTGGGGGATCTCTGAAAGGCAGACTTGTACTCAGCGCCGGGTTGGGTGAGATGGGCGGTGCACAACCTCTAGCCGTCACAATGAACGAGGGCGTTGCTCTCATCGTTGAGATCGACAAGTCGGCAATAGACCGGAGGCTGAAGCATGAGTATCTGCAGACGTGGACCGATGACCTCGATGAGGCGATCAAGCTCACAACTGAGGCTAAAACGGATGGACGACCGCTCAGTGTAGGCCTCCTGGGTAACGCAGCCGAGATCCTTCCGGAGCTCGTTAAGCGGAACTTCACTCCGGACATCGTGACGGACCAAACATCCGCACATGACCCATTGAACGGATACTATCCAGCCGGTCTGTCAAAGGAAGACGCCGATAGACTGAGGAAGACGAATCGTTCGGAATACGTGCGACGCGCCGGAGAAAGTATGCGCGACCACGTCAAGGCCATGGTCAAGATGATGCATCGAGGTGCGACCGTCTTCGAATATGGTAACAACATACGCCAGCAGGCGCTCGATAATGGATTTGACGAGGCGTTCGCTTTCCCGGGGTTCGTACAGAAGTACATTCGATCCCTTTTCTGCGAGGGCAAGGGTCCCTTTAGATGGGCTTCACTGCTCGGCGATCCCGAGGATATCCATGCCATCGATGATGTCGTACTGAAAGTGTTCTCGTATAATCCGGGACTATGCCGATGGATAGTGAAGGCTCGTGATCAAGTGCGCTTCCAAGGCTTGCCGGCGCGTGTGTGCTGGCTTGGTCTAGGAGAGAGGGCAAGGTTCGGGAAGTGCATCAATGACATGGTTAAGAACGGTAAGCTTCACGGCCCGATTTGGATTGGGCGCGACCATTTGGACACGGGAAGTGTCGCCTCGCCGAGACGCGAAACAGAGGGCATGATGGATGGGAGCGACGCAATCGCCGATTGGCCAATCCTCAATGCGCTCTTGAACGCAGTCTCTGGCGCCACATGGGTCTCAGTTCATCACGGAGGAGGCGTAGGGATGGGCTACAGCATTCATGCCGGAATGTGCCTGGTTGCGGATGGAACGGAGCTGGCTGAAAGGAAGATCGTGAACGTCCTGACCACCGACCCAGGAATCGGCGTCGTCCGTCACGCTGACGCCGGCTACGAGCTGGCCAAGAAAGTCGCACGCGAAAACAAACTCAAGATGCCAATGCTCGAGTAGACAGGTTAAGGAGAGGATTTCGTTTGGCTGATGTCGAATGGTTTGGACACTCGTGCTTTGCTGTGAGAGGCAAGACGAAGACTCTGATGTTCGACCCGTTCAAGGGAATTGGACTTCCCGAACCGAAAGCAAAAGCTGACATCGTGCTCTGCTCCCACGGCCACCAAGACCACAACAACACAAAACCCGTTAGCCACGAGGGGAGCAGAATCATGGAGGCATTCACCGGAACAAAGCAGATCGATGACATCTCAATCAAAGGAGTACTCTCATACCATGACGACTCTCAAGGCAGCAAGAGAGGACGAAACTCCGTATACGCCGTGCACTTCGAGGATATCGCGTTCTGTCATTTGGGGGACCTAGGACATGAGCTCACCTCATCCCAAGTGAACGAGATAGGCTCTGTGGACGTTCTCTTTCTCCCAGTAGGAGGATTCTTCACAATCGGTCCGAAAGAAGCTCGAAAGGTCATGGAGTCACTCAATCCTAAGGTTGCGGTTCCTATGCATTACAGAGCACCTGGAATGTCAATCATGTTCCGGGCACTGAAGAAAGTCGAAGACTTCACGAGGCCGGAGGATAATGTTAGAAGGCTCGATGGCCCGACCTTCACAGTAATCAAAGCCGAACTCCCCGAGAAGAGAGTCATCATCGTGCCGAGACTACGCTGAACTAGAATCTTGAAACCTAGTTCGATTTGGCATGTTCTGCCGGTTTCATTGGAAGATGGTGGGCCTGGCCGGATTCGAACCGGCGACCCATGCCGCGGGAAAGGGACCGATCCCCTGCCCGTCACGGTGGCAAAGCGGAGTACGACCGCATATCAGCCGTGTGCTCCACCATGCTGAGCTACAGGCCCATATTTGCGAGAGCTAGAA
>JBEKGZ010000129.1:0-7232 GCA_050012535.1 Bathyarchaeia archaeon
GGGCACATACAAAATGGTTCAAATCACGACGCCAGGGCTGTCCGAATTCTGCTGCTCCGTGAACTTTCTTATCTTTTGGGCAATCTCGGAAGCGCTTTTGGAGTCTTCATGCTTTTCAATCCATTTTGTCTGGCTATTGATGATGTCCGTTTCAAGAGCAATTTCTAGGTAATCCTAGACGGAGCAGCCTAGCGTTGCGCATCTGGCCAAGATCTTCGAGTAGTCCTCGTCATGAGGAGAGTCATTGTGTGTGGGTCCAATGGTGAGCGCGTCCGGATCTGAACCACTGATTTCTGCGGACTTGTATTGGGGCGAAGACTAAGGCTGTTACTCAGTGTCGAGGATGGGGTAATTCATACTGGTAGACTGGTGCGCGAATCCCACCCCCGCACTTTTTGAAGAAGCCCCGACATTTCCTCTGACTTTGAAGGGGATATGCACGCCGTTTATGGTCCTAGGTGATCACGAGCGGAGGCTGGATTCGTATTTTGCATCTCTTAACTGCTGGTTCAGCCGCTCCACTTTCGCCGCGATATCTTTGAAATCGAACCGTTCTACGCTGAAGCGTGCTAGGTCAACCTTCCACGCTTCCTGTCCCGACTGTGCGTCTTTTCTCAGTTGCCATCGGTAGAATCGGATGTCTCGTGTGCCTCGCTCCGATTCCACCGCCACAATGGCCATGATCAGGTTCGGAGAACGGTAGATATCGAATCCACCCAGCTGCTTGAGGGAGCCTCCTCGAATGGGATAGTCTCTTCTGAACTCCTCACTCACTTACCGGTCACCCCTCTAATCGATCCGCACGCTCGTGGCTGCTCCGCTGTCCCGAATAGCCACACGACGCGTATTGAGGAACCATGGGCGTTAAGCCTTATTCGGTACAACTCGAACGCATAACCATGCTCCAATCCGCCGTAGGATCTCCCTGCTCAGCCGTATGTCAAGTAGAGCAGGAAACCGTTGAATAGGATGATGATTCCAATGAAGATTGCTGCAAGGATCGTCGTGATTTTTCTGTTAACGAAGGATCCCATTAGGTTCTTGTCATTCGTGAGTATCAGGAGGGGCAATAGAGGAAGCGGTACCAGTAGGCTCAAGGCGACTTGGCTGTAGACGAGAATCAAAAGCGGCTCTATTCCAGCGAGGATCGCGATCGTAGTTGGAATTGTGTTTATCAGACGTGTAACAATTCTTCGAATCCAGAGGTTCATCTTCCGACCGAGCATCCCTTCCATGATTGCTTGCCCCGCAATAGTGGCTGTAGTTGAAGATGAGAGTCCTGAGGCGAGCAGGGTTATTCCAAACACAGTAGCTGCGGCCGGCCCAAAGAGGGGTTGAAGAGTAAGATAAGCGTCCTGAATGGTGACAACGTTCAATCTATGCGATCCGAATGCGGCTGCGGCCATCACCATAATAGCAACATTGACAAGACCTGCAAAAGTGAACATGATGACGCTCTCAGCAACATGTAGTCGCATCACTCGACGTTTCGTTTCTATGCTTGGCTCGGTTACCTTATCGTTCGCAAGGGCCGAGTGAACGAAAATTGCGTGCGGCATGACAGTCGCGCCTATCACACCCACTGCGATTAGAACTCTATCGGTAGAGGCGAGGTTAGGGATAACCGAGCCTGCTATCACAGGAGCTAAACTAGGGCCGGTAATGAGAATCTCGAAAACGTACCCAATCCCTATCGTTGACACAAGGCTCATGAAAAAGTACTCCAAACGGCGAACCCTCCCTCCTGTGACCCCCATGACTAGAATAACATCCAGAACCGAAAGGAACGTTCCATACAAGAGTGGTATACCGAAAAGCAGGTTGAATGCAATGACCGTGCCAAGGAACTCTGCGAGGTCGGTCATCACCGTGGCCACTTCAGAAGCAAACCAGTAGGGCAAAATGTAGGCAGGTCTACTGAGGCGAAGACGTATGAGCTCCGGAAGAGAATGCCCTGTAGCTATACCGAGCTTTCCGGAAAGGTATTGCAGCAGCATAGCCATGACTCCGGCCAGCCAGACGATCCAGAGCATGCTGTAACCGAACGAGGCGCCTCCGCTGATATCTGTCCCATAGTTGCCCGGATCCATGTAAGCTACGCTTACCATAAGCGCGGGGCCGAAGTAGTTCCACAGATCACGCCAGAAGCTACTCAAGCTTGAGGAAGTCGCAGCTTTTGAAGCTCGCACCTCTGTTGCCGTCCTGTAAGCGCTTGACTCAACCAGTAGCCGTTGCTTCAGGTTTAGGATAGTTCAATCTTCGACCTTGAGAAATCGGCGGCAACATGCTTCGCTACCCGATTGGGCCTGTTCTGGTATGAAGAACCCAGCGCTGAGCCTAATTCGGGTGTTACGTCTCTTACCTTTGGTGACTTGTTCTCCTTTGTCTGTTCTGTCTTGGGCTCCATCGGCTTCGGTCCCTTGCATCTTTTCCCATTCCCCGGAGTCGAAACTTTCCCTTTCCTCCCTTCTCTTTTCCTTTGACTCCGCGGGTTCGTGGCTTCGACTCTCCCGTTCTTAGGCCAGTCCATTCCTCCTTCCACTTGTGGTCGCGTTTGCGTGCGGACAAATCTTCTCGATCAACGCTTCTGTCTTCACGCTTATAATCTGAACCTCCCCTTGCTTTCCCTCTCGATCTTCGCCTTCGGTTTGTCGCTCGCTGTCTTGTGTGTTGATCTTATTACCCGCCTAGCGCATTCGTCAACTGGAATCGTGAGATGCCAAGGAAACGTCGATCTCCTGAATACAGGCTTGCACAGGATTCTCAAAGCCGTCAAGCTAGACAAAGGCTCGATCCTGTCTCAGTGGTCATGCAGTCTGGACGTCCAACAGGAAAGCAGGTTGAAACAGCCTATGGTTATCTGAATACATGTGCAAAGAACGCCAGAAACAACAGCGAGCTGGATGATGTTAAGGAGGCAGACAATCTCCTCTTCGAGAGACTAATTAGCACGAGGTGGGCTAGCAAAGTCAAAGACGCGCATAGACGGATCAGCGTAGCCATTGGGACGAGAAGCAGCGAACTCAGAGAAACAGAGTCTTAGATCAGAAACTGGCGATTTTTCCAGCTGTCGCCCCGTTCACAACGGGACGGAAGACGGCTGCAGAGAATCCATGATGGTAATCTTGTTACATCATGCCCATTCGAGGGGGCATCCCGGGAGGCATCCCTCCCGGCGGTGGGCCGGGTCATCCAGTCTGTTTGGCAAGAATGATGTCTTCAATCCTGCCAAAAGATTCCTAGATGAGGTGCATTAGGAACGGCAAGGCTAGGAGAATCACTCCGACGATGACCATTATGATGCCGATCCATTTCGCTAGCTTCCCAGCGATGAATACGATTACGCCCAGGATTATCAACCACTCCTAGATCCTGCCTGAATTCGAGTTAAAATGTCTTTCGCGCTTGAAGGCTGTGTGTTCTAGCTACCCACATCTGTCCCCCGTGTTTGAGTCGGAACCCCCTCCTCGCGCATTTCTTGTGGAAGAATCCGGCGATGTGGACGTGCTCCATCTCATGCGGAGGTAAGGAAGAATCTGGTCTCCGGCAGATGCTGCAGCGGAAACTACAGAATATAGGCCTATTCATTAACTTACGTCAAGTTTGTCAGCCTCGAACTCTTTTGAGAGCTCCTCGATCAGGTTTCTCTCCTTAGGCGTCAGCGTCTCAGGAGTTCGCACGTTTACGTGGACGAGTTCGTCTCCTTGACCTGAGCTGCTTTTTATCCCTGCTCCTCTTAGTCGGAGTATGGTGCCGCTTTGCGTCCCAGGTGGCACTCGGACTATTGCTTCGCTTTTTAGTGTCGGAACTCTTATCTCAGCACCCAGAGTGGCTTGGGCAAAATTGACATTAGCCTCATACACGAAATCCAAGCCTCTCCTGTTTAGGTACGGGTGGGGTTTGATTCTTATCGTCACGTAAGCGTCTCCTGGCGGACCGCCATAAGGGCCATCTTCGCCCTGTCCTCGAAGGACGAGATTATCGCCATTGTCAATACCCGATGGCACCTTAACCTCAAGCCGCGCCGTCCTTTCTTCAAGTCCATTGCCTCCACATGTCCTGCACTGCTTCTGAGCTACCTCTCCTCTGCCATTGCAGCGGTCGCAGGAAACGATCACCTGCCCGAAACCCGAGACAGCTTCGTGCTCGATTCTTCCTGAGCCCTGGCATTTTGGACAAGCCACCAAATGACTGCCAGGCTCAACGCCTGAACCACTGCATCTAGTGCACTTCTTCATTCTTGGTAAAGTGACTTCGAGCTTAGTTCCGAAAGCAGCTTGTTCGAACGTGATCTCCATTTGGGCTTCGAAGTCGCGGCCGCGGGGGGACTCATGCTGCTCTTGGCGAAAGGTGAAGCCTCCGCCGAAGATTCGATTGAAGAGATCGTCAGCATCGAATCCAAATTCTGAAAAGACCTCTTGGAAGTTCTTGCGGTTGAAGATATCTTCCTGCTTGTATTGCTTGTTTATTCCTTCGAAACCCGAGGCATCGTACTGGCGCCTCTTCTCGGGGTCGGAGAGTATGGCGTAAGCCTCTGAAACCTCCTTGAATTTCTCTTCAGCGTCAGGCCTCTTGTTCCTGTCTGGGTGATATTTGAAGGCGAGCTTGTGGAACGCGCGCTTAATTTCTTCTTGAGACGCATCCCGACTGAGCCCTAGTAGGTCGTAATAATCGAGCTTCGCCAAGCTAAACTATCATCTGAATACTTCATAATGGATGACAAGTGAAAAAGCTATTTCTTCTCCTCGTCCACGACCTTGTACTCTGCTTCAACAGTTTTCTTTCCCTGTTGCTCTTCTCCCGATGGCGGAGCTTCCTGACTCGCTTGTTGTTGAGATCTTTGAGATGCCGCCTGCTGATAGACTGCTGCGCCTGCCTCCTGAACTACCCTTCTTAGCTCTTCGACCTTGGCACTGATTTCAGCTAATCCTCCCGACTTCAATGCGTCTTTCAGTCCCTGAAGGGACTCTTGGGTCTTCGTCTTCTGCTCGGGAGTGAGTTTGTCGCCAATCTCGCCTAACGTCTTCTCAGTCGTGTAGATCAGGGAATCGGCAGTGTTACGAATTTCGGCTTCCTCCTTAGCGCGTTTATCCTGTTCGGCAAACTGCTCTGCCTCTCTTATCATTCGATCTTTCTCTGTTTGGCTAAGCTTGGTTGACGCAGTTATTTTGATTCCCATCTGCTTCCCAGTGCCCAAGTCTTTCGCAGAAACGTTAATGACGCCATCCGCGTTGATGTCGAATGTCACCTCAATCTGCGGGACACCTCGAGGTGCAGGCGGAATGCCTGTAAGGTTGAATTGTCCCAAGCTAATATTGTCCTTAGCCATGGTGCGTTCCCCTTGCAGCACATGTATCGTGACCACCGTCTGCGAGTCGGCAGCCGTCGTAAAGGTCTGACTCTGCCTAACTGGTATGGTCGTGTTTCGCTCGATGACCTTTGAAAGGACCGCTCCCAGGGTTTCGACCCCCAAGGAAAGAGGTGTCACGTCAAGGAGCACTATATCTGAGATTTCTCCTGTTAAGACCGCCCCTTGAATGGCAGCGCCGATTGCCACACATTCCATCGGGTCAATTCCTCTCTCAGGCTTTTTGCCTACTACGTCCTCGATGAATTGCTGAACGAGCGGCATCTTTGTTTGCCCGCCTATGAGGATAATCTTGTTGATCTGCGCTGGGGTCAACTTTGCATCCGATAGGGTCTTCAGGATGGGTTCCCTGATCCTCTCCACTATAGGTCTGGTCAGTTGTTCGAGTTTCGCTCTTGTCAGAGTCATGTGAAGATTCTTCGGGCCTGTAGCATCAGTGACAATATACGGGAGATCTATGTCGGTAGTTATCAGGTTTGATAGCTCTATCTTAGCAGTCTCGGCTGCATCCTTCAAGCGTGCCATAGCTTTCACATCTCCTCTGAGATCAATTCCTGTTTCACGCTTGAACTCTGAAACAACATAATCCATAACGGCCTGGTCGAGATCTGTTCCACCTGTTTTTGTGTCTCCACTCGTGGCTAGAACTTCAAAGACGCCTGTGCCGAAGTCCATAACCGTGGTGTCGTTTGTGCCACCGCCGAAACTGAATACTAGGATTTTCAGTTCTTGACCAGCCTTGTCCAGACCATAGGCGAGGGCTGCTGCCGTCGGCTCATTTACAACTCTTGTTACTTTCAAGCCTGCAATCTCGCCAGCGTCTATGGTTGCTTGGCGCTGGTTGTCGTTGAAATGCGCGGGAACTGTTATCACCGCCTTGGTGATCTTCTCCCCAAGATAGGTTTCAGAATCGCGCAGAATCTTCTGCAGAATTAACGCTGAGATTTGTTGCGGTGTGTACTCTTTCCCGTAAACCTTAACCTTATAATCCGTACCCATTTTTCGTTTGATTTCGCGTATCGTCCCTTCTGGGTTGGTAACAGCCTGTCTTCTTGCAGGTTCACCAACAAGCAGCTGTCCGTCCCTAGTAAGAGCGACGACAGACGGGAACATTTTTCCTGCGACGGTTGATCCCTCAGCGCTTGGAATTATGGTCGGTTTTCCTCCTATGACCACAGCCGCGGCTGAATTTGTGGTTCCGAGATCGATTCCCAATATCCTCTCTCTTTTCTCGCTACTCATTTTTCATTCACCGTCTTGACTTCAGAGTTACGACTGGATGCTACTTTCACTAAGCTGGGTCTAAGTACTTTGCCGCCTAGGAGATAGCCCTTTCTAACTTCCTGTACAACCGTTCCGTCAGGATAGTCGCGTGTCCCAACTTCCTGCACAGCTTCATGTATGTGCGGGTCAAAGGGTTTTCCGACGGCTTCAATGGGACGTAGTCCTTCGCCACTGAGCGCCTTCCAGAGTTTTTTCGTTACCATCTCCATGCCTTCTAGGAGAGCGGGATCGCTCGTTTTCTTCGCCTCCTCTAGCGCAAGATCGACCTCCTCAGCGACGGGCAATATTTGTCTGATCATCCTCTCTTTTTCCCTCGTGACCCCTTCATCTATGCGGCTTTGCATATGCTTCTGAAGGTTTTCAAGGTCAGCTCGGGCGTATTTGAGCTGGCTAAGGTATGTCTCCTCGAGTTTGGTCTTCTCCTCGAGTGAAGCCTCAAGTTCTGCCACTCTGTTTGTGCGTGTTTCCTTTTTGTTGTCGGGGTTGGGAGAGCACATTGACCTCTGCAGGCTCCTTGAAGGCGCACTTCCCTCTCAGACGTATCTTTGTAAATCAAGTTTGCTGAGAACCTTTGCGGGTA
>JBEKGZ010000130.1:0-7967 GCA_050012535.1 Bathyarchaeia archaeon
CGAGATTCAAGCCCCAGTAAGCGGGACTCTCCTCAAGATCCTTCGCAATGAAGGGACCGCTGTACCCGTGAACGCGGTCATCGCAGTAATCGGATCGGACGGCGAGGATATTTCATCCATTCCTGAGTTAGGCGGATCCGCTCCTGCAGCCGCGCCTCCGCCCAGTCTGGCTGAGAAACCCCAGCTGGCTCATCCGTCTGTCGCGGTATCAGAGGTATCAGAACCTTCTCTCGAAAGAATCCGGATATCGCCTTCCGCTAGGAGACTAGCGAGAGAACGCGGAGTTGACATCACCAGGATCAAAGGCACAGGCCCCGGCGGCCGCATAATATCGGAGGATGTCCTCAGAGCTTCAGGCCAGCCCGAGGCTGGGCCTTCCGCCGAAGAGTACAACTCAGCCCCGTTAGCAGGACATAGAAAGGTCATAGCCGACCGTCTATCCCTGAGTGCTCGAACAGCAGTACACGTTCCCATCACCATGGAAGTTGACATGACATCGGCGTCAAAAGCGAAATCTGAGGAAGAGAAAGCTGGGCGGCAGATCTCCTACAACGACTTCATCATTAAAGCAGCCGCAACAGCTCTGAGAGAATTCCCTGCAGTGAACACGATGCTGTTTGGTCAGGAATTGAGGGCGATGAGCGAAGTGAATGTGGGCGTGGCTGTCGGATCAGGAGACGACCTGCTAGTGCCTGTCATCAGAAATGCGGACCGCCTATCACTCGCAGACATCTCAAGAAACGCGAAAAACCTCATCGAACGAGCAAGAAGCGGTACGCTAGCAACAAAGGAAATGTCTGGCGGAACTTTCACGATTAGCAACTTGGGGATGTATGATGTCGACATGTTCGCACCGGTGATCAATCCTCCAGAGACAGCGATACTCGGTGTTGGTAGGATAGTTCCGAAGATTGTCGTTCTGGGAGAGAACATGGCGATTAGACAGATGATGACGCTAACGCTCGTTTTCGATCACAGAGTTATTGACGGCGTCTTAGCTGCCAAGTTCCTGCAGAGAGTCAAGCAGCTCTTGGAAGCCCCCGGAGAACCTGGCCTCATGAACGGTCGAGCGTGATCCAGCTACGGCGTGAAGAGAACCTTCCCACTCTGTCCTTTCAAGACGCGCTGGAAGCCTTTTTCAGCGTTGTCCAGTGGCAGCCGATCTGTTATCACTCCCGTCAGATTGACGCGCTTGCTCGATACAAGGCGGGCCATTCGTTCCCAGGTTCCGAACATCAGTCTCCCAGTACTGCCGAAAACTGTTGCTTCTTTGTAGATGATCATGCTCGTAGCTTCTATTTCGACAGGCTTTTCCGGAAGACCTACTAGGCCAACGCGTCCAGTCTTCCTAAGCGCCTGAAATGATTGGCGAATAGTCCTCGGACTTCCAGCGAGCTCGATGACGACGTCGGCTCCCTCTCCGTTGGTTAGCTCCATTGTTCGTTTGACTATGTCGTCCTCCTCTGTGCTCAAGAAGACATCAGCTGATCCAATCCTTCTAGCGAGATCCAACCTGAATGTTCTACGTCCTACGGCGATCACCATCGAGGCGCCTGACGCCTTTGCAACCTGTTGCGCGAAAATTCCTATTGGCCCAACGCCCATCACGAGGACAACATCTCCAAGTTGTATGCCCGTTCTCTCAATAGCGTGAACCGCCACACCGAATGGTTCCAACAAAGCGCCCTCCTCGTAGGACACACCCGGCGGCAGTTTGTATGCGATGACTTCCGGAACGGCTGCGTATTTGGCGAAGGACCCCTCTTTCGTCTGCAATCCGAAGATCAGCATGTCCTGGCAGATGTGCATGTTGCCGGTCCTACAGTAGTAACAGATCCCGCACGGAATGTGTGATTCACCTGCGACGTTGTCGCCTAGTCGAATGGATTTCACTTCCTTTCCCACTTCGACGACCTTTCCGGAGAATTCGTGGCCCACGGTCATCGGAAGTGGAGTCTTCCAACGTGTGGTCTGCTCGTCCCAGCGATATATGTGAAGATCTGATCCACAGATCGCAGTGGCTTTGATCTCAACTAGGACTTGTGATGGTCCAATCTTGGGCTCTTCGACTTCCTGAACAACGATCCCGGGCCTCGGCTCAATCTTCCTTATAGCCTTCAAGCGAATTCAGCTCGCTTTCCTGATCCAGCCCATTGCGGTAAGAATCTTGCTAAAAAGCTCTCACAATTCTGCCGGAATCGTCGTTGAGACAGGTGAGCTTCCTGAAGCAGAGAAGAATCCGGTGAATCCTCCAGTATTGATTTAAAGCCAAGTTCTGGCCAACATGACGGCGTGATTCAGGATGCGACAGTTCAAGGATGCAGCGATCGAAGCCTCCAAGAAGGCTGGAAAGATCCTGATGGAGAACTTCGAGAAAAAGAAACAAGTTCATCACAAAGAAGCCAAGGAGCTCGTTACGAACGTTGACGTCGAATCCGAAGGCGTCATCCTGAACACCATCAGAGACAAGTTCCCGAGCCACAAGTTCGAATCCGAGGAACTTGGTAAGGAGAAGTACACGGCAGAAGACTACGTTTGGATTTTGGATCCGCTTGACGGAACACACAACTACACATACGGGTTACCATTTTTCAATACCTCGATCGCACTGGCTCGCAGTGGCCAGCTGATTCTCGGTGCAATATATGACCCAGTTCATGACAAGATGTACTATGCAGAGAAAGGAAAGGGTGCATTCGTGAATGGCCAGCCAACTCATGTCTCTGAAAGGAGCAAGCTGAGCGAAGCTCTGGTAATGTACGATAACCAGTTCCACAAGAGAGACGACATGTTCCCGAACCTCCAGAAGCTCTACCCGAAGATCTTCACAGTCCGAATCTCCGGCTCCGCGGCCACTGACGCATGTCTGGTCGCGTCTGGAGTCGCAGATGCCCGGATATGGCACAGGACAAAGGTCGTCGATGTCGCAGCAGGAGTTGTGATTGTCGAGGAAGCCGGAGGCAAAGCGACCGACTTCAAAGGCAATCCGCTGCAGCTGGGCGGAACGGAAGTCATTTTCTCGAATGGGAAGATCCTTCCCGAACTAGTCGCCACGCTAAAGGCCTAGCAGCTCTCGCCAAGCGCGTCATGCAGAAAGACAGGAATCAGCGATCAGTGTTTCGAGGCCATTTTGACTTCGGCCATTTTGGCTGCCAGTTTGATAGCCTCGACCATGCTCATCTCGTCTGCTATTCCCTTGCCAGCAATGTCGAACGCTGTTCCGTGATCAACGGAAGTTCTGATGATCGGTAGTCCTATCGTTACATTGACGCCAGATTCGAACGCTAACAGCTTGATAGGGATATGTCCTTGGTCGTGATACATGGCAACGACGGCGTCGAACTCTCCCTTGTTGGCTCGGACGAACACCGTATCGGGTGGAATTGGACCGAGAGCTTTCATCCCTTCTTTGTTCGCGGCTTCCACCGCGGGCGCTATCTTCTCTTTCTCCTCCGGGCCGAACAATCCGCCGTCGCTCGCGTGCGGATTCAATCCTGCGACAGCTATCTTCGGGTCAGGTATTCCTAAGCCACGGAGCGAGTCGTACGCCAACTTGATCGTCTCAAGCACCGATTCCTTGGTGATCAATGACGGGACCTTGCTGAGCGGTACGTGTATCGTAACGTGAAAGACGCGTATCTTCCCTGAAATCAGCAACATTGTGACTTCTTTTGTGTTAGTGAGATTGGCCAAGATCTCCGTGTGTCCTGGAACCTTCGCACCTGCCAACTTGATGGCCTCCTTGTTGATCGAGGCTGTGCATAGCGCATTGATCTTGTTCTGCTGCGCCAGCTTCACAGCAGTCTCTATGTATTCTAGCGCGGCCTTTCCAGCCATCTGCTGAACCTTTCCAACCTGGAGTTTGCTTGCGTCAATGTTGTGTAGGTCCAGCACATCGATCGTACCGTGTTGATATTTGCCTTTGGATGGATCATCAACAGACTGAACATTCAGGTTCTTCTTCACAATCTTGAGAGCATTCTTCATCACAGAGGCATCGCCCACGACGAGCGGAGAACAGACATCGTAGACCTCTCTGTGAGCAAGAGCCTTCGCGATCACCTCTGCTTCCATAAAATCGCTTTGCTGCAAAGCATGGAAAGCGGTTGGCAAGGAATCTGAAGACCACGGCCTGCCTGATCTACTGATTACCGTCTGTAGCTCGGGTGAATTGAGTTCTTATACCTACAGAATGTTGGTGTGCCGCGGGTTCAGGTGTGAAACTGCGAATCGGATACGACTGCTGCATGGAACTGTATCATCCGAATGTCTTCGACATGAGCATACCGTACTTGAACGAAGCACTGATGAAAGAGCTGGGGAAGAGGATCCCCGCTGGCTACGTAACCAAACCCGGACAGATCGCTGGCGCAGCACTCTTCCTAGCATCACGACTGTCCGACTACGTCATTGGACACGTACCAGCAGTGGACGGAGCCCTATCGTCGAACATCACCATAAAGTCCGAAGCCGGTTCGGTACAGTACACATGATATGAAGATCATGTGTGTTATCATTGAAGGCCTTCTTGTATTCATGCAGCTAGAACAGACAGACATCGACGAGGCTCCGTCTACCCCAAACGGTTCTTCCAGTCGAACGATTACCCTATTGCGCTGCACTAGTGGCGCAGCGGTTCGTTCTACTGCAAGAGCCATCAGGACGGGGTGGGCGCTCAAGTCCTTTCTAGGCACGAGGGCGAGGGCAGGTCTTTCATTGTAGCAAGGCCAGGTGCGGCCTTCAACACTTTGGGGATCATGTTGAGGACAACTGCGACTGTTCCAACATCTCCGTGGACTCCGCCGATGATTTTCTGGTTCACGCTTGGAACGCCTTCGATCGAAATAGCATCGTATTGCTCCTCTACCAATGCGTTTGCAACAAACTCAAGTAGTATGACCGGCTTCCCGCTTTTGGTTCCATGTGCCACGCTTCTGAGACCTGCAACATGCCCGAGCTTGACAGTAGTGTATGGGGTCGTCACTTCCTTCTCGGCTATGACAGGCTCAGGTGGGAACTCGGCTATTGAATCGAGTTTCCATCCAAGAGCCGAGGCGATCATGGCTATTGATTCAACGAGGCCCACGTGCCCGGTTATGACTTTCTCACGTATGTTCTTCTCAAATTGCTCGGGCGTAAGGCCCGTCCCGATCTTCTTCTGAAATGGAATCCTACGCTTGGAGGAATCCATCATTCTTGTAACTTTGATGCTATCCACGCGCAGACATGGCCCTGTGAGCGTTATCGGCAACACGTCCATGAGATATCCAGGGTTTATGCCAGTTCCGAGAACCGCGACGCCGTGTTTCTTGGCAAGTTTATCGATTTCAGCCGACAGCCGCGGTTCCTTGTGGTATGGGTAGGACAATTCCTCGCATGTTGAGACTACGTTGACTCCAGCCTTTACGCACATTGTCAACTCCGGGTAGATGCCTTTGACCGTGGATTTCGTAGCTATGATCGCTATTTTGGGTTTGACCCTTGAGAGCAAGTGCTTAGCATCATCGGTCACCGTAACACCTAAGGTCTTGCCCAAGTTGAGGACCTCACTGAGATCCTTTCCAACAAGATCTTTGGCCGTGTCGACTGCGCCAACTATTTTCATTCCCTTCTTCTCGAGCATTCCTTTAGCTATGGCTACTCCCAGAGGTCCCACTCCAAATAGGACCACCTTGATTTCTTTCTCCATCTTCGCTGCTACCCCACCCCGTACGATTCACGTGCCAAATTTAAGCATTCAATTCGGAAAGACCATTTGCTTTTGCAAGGAACCCTCCATGATGATTGAGAATCCTATAATACTGCACGTCTAGGGTGCTCGATGCGAGGTCTGCCCTAGTGAAGGCGTTCGTTCGCGCCACACATCTCGATTCCTGGGACCTGCTACAGAAAGTGATTGACGTCAGGTTGGAATTTGCAGACTTCCCGTTTCTTACGGGAAAAGCTCTCGCGGATCGGATGCACGGAGAGGAGATATTCATCACGAAGCGCGTCTGGAGACAATAATCAACGTTCTTCGCCAAACGCCAAAGCAACTTATGCGATCCCCTGACCATATTGGAAATGGCGAAGCAGAAGAAGAGCAAGCTAGACAGGGTTCTTCTTGATATAGTTCCACCGCAGGAATAGTGCGATCGCAAGAGGACGATAAGCCTTGACTAACGTGTTGGAGAATATTGCTTTAGCGATCAGCAAACTGGATTCCTCGGACCACGCGAAAGCGCTCGTGACTGACGCACTCTCACAGAGCATCTCCCCAACAGAGATCGTTGAGATGGGGATAAGACGAGGACTTCAGATCGTGGGAGAGAAATACGAGGCTAAAAAAGTAATGGATACTCATTCCGCCGGGACCAGAGGAAGCACTCCTCAAGATGATGGGCAAACTCTAGTTATTCCAAATATCCGACTGTCGCGCAAGGGGAACGACTTCTCCGCACTCGATGACTCCTACTTTTGCATGCTCCCCGTGTCTCTTCAATGCCATTTTGATGGCTTCGTCGACGGTTGAGGCGTGCTCGAAACCGAGAGCCCTCTTGTCCTCTTCTGTCAAGCCAGTTGAATAGCAGATGATCTTCGCGCGTTCAAGCATCTGCGAGTGCATCAGCAACGCGCCAGCAGCTGGAAGATCCTCAAACTCTCTCCTGTTGACTGCTTCAAGCAGCTTGGGGTAGCTTTGCGTAGCTCGGGCCTTGAAGCTCGGATGAGTCGGTGAGATCCGCTCTGTGCAGGGCGTGATCAACACTACCGTTCCGCCTCTTCTGACGCCAACGTGGGCAAAATCAAGAGCCTTCATCCCCTGCCAGTAGTCGATGTCCGCTGGGTAAGTCGAGAAGATCACTATGTCGGCAAGTTCGGGTACGTCTTGACAATACACTTGGCGTGCCGTTCCGACGCCCTCACGAAAAGCCTGCTCTGGCTCGCCCGCGAAAACTCGTACCACTCTATCCTCATTGTTGAGAACCGTGTTGACGACCATTTTCAGGCCGGCTTTTCGCGCAATCATATTGATGTCTCGCCTCATCGGATTGTCGAGCGTCGCAACTAGCTTTCCAATCGGTACTACCTTCCCCGCCGCGATGTGGAGCATGCCGACAGATTCTTCGCCACATACACCGGGCAGGATTATTTTTCCTCCTCCACCCCATCCCGCGGCGTTGTGAGGAACAATGTTCCCTACACCGAGCACGAAGTCTGCTTCTGCAACCGTCTTGTTCACAAGAGCCGGAATCCCAAGTTGGGTCACTCCGAGATTCACTAGCCTCTTCTCGTCCTTGTAGTCCGAGTTGGTTACCTCGAATCGTTCAGCCACCTCTGGACCTAAATGATCTACAATCTCGGCATCCGTCATCGGTCGATGGGTTCCTAGCGCGATCATGATCTCTATGTTGTCGGCACCAAGGCCTCCTGCGCAGAGTTCTTCCAAGACCGGCGGGAGGATCTCGTTCTGCGGAGTCGGACGGGTTAGGTCATCAACAAGGACTACGACTTTGTCGCTTCTCTTTGTCAGCTTGCTCAGGGGAGACGTTCCGATCGGCTTCCTGAGCGCTTCAGCGACCGAGCCGCGAACATCTGGAACCGCCGGCAGCTTCTTCCTTTCTACGTAGTAAGTCAGATTCTTGTCTGGTATGTCGAACTCGACCTTCTGGTGATGTCCGAATGGGAGCTTGAAATGCATCTTGATATGCACGCCCAGTTGCCATTGTCGCATTCGCCGAGGTTAATGTACTATTCTCCGAGGATGCATAGGTCGGCCAAGCTACTCGCCCATGCCCTTTGCTTGCCTTAGAATCTGGTACTTACCTAGGATGCCGTTCTCCACAACATCTGTGGGGTCAATGCTGGAATCTTGATCGTCGGGTACGGTGGTTGCTCATCATCGCCGAACTTCCAGCTTTTGGTGACCTCTTTGGGTTTCATCTGATGTGTCCGCCGTCCCGCTCTCTGAAGTTTCTGGCCTACCCGGG
>JBEKGZ010000131.1:0-6108 GCA_050012535.1 Bathyarchaeia archaeon
TTGCGGTTCCGAATTCGACGGGGAAGCTTCGAGGTTGAGCTTGAAGGCGAGTTCGGATACGTCAAGGAAAAGTTCGAGGAACTGATGGCTCAGCAACCATCCTACTCCGGCTCTGCGCAGGAAGTGGCTCGGACCGAGCCCACCAGCATGGACATCCTAGGCGGTGAGGATCTGGAAGGGATCCTGGAGACAGGACCCGATGGGAAGCCGCACTTCACGATTCCATTCGACTCGCTCACAGCCAAGGAGGCCATAAGCCTAGTCCTCTACAAGGCTCAGCCCAACCCATTAGGCGACAAGGAGTTGAGCGATCTCCTAAA
The DNA here is from genome assembly GCA_050012535.1 of Bathyarchaeia archaeon. Classification (GTDB taxonomy): domain Archaea; phylum Thermoproteota; class Bathyarchaeia; order 40CM-2-53-6; family 40CM-2-53-6; genus CAVPLU01. The sequence goes on from JBEKGZ010000131.1 coordinate 321, forward strand.
CGCAAGCTGGAAGACTACCAAACCGCACGTCATCAGAGCACGAGCAAGCGAACTGCGCAAAGACGGAAAACTCATCACCGAGAAAGGCCGGTACTCGCTCTCTGGCGCCGGGCTCCAGTGGGTAAGGGCAGAGGTTATCCCCTCACTGAGAGGGGTTCGGTCCATTCAATCTTGAACGCGTCATAGATCCGAGGGAGCCTGCCAACTGACTAGGAGCTAGGCCTCTCAACCAAACCAACCTTCTTGCCCCTCTGTCGGAGAGCTTGTAGACATACTCGCCTCGACGCCACTCTCTATGCAAGAGACCATGTCGATGGTATCGCAGAAGCGCCAGTCCTGATTCTGACCGTGCCCGCTCTATGATCTGGTTGGAGTCGCACCATCCTTCGGTGGTAAGCAGGTTCAGAATCGTTGTCTTTAGTTCGTTGTATTTCATGCCCGCTCCCAACAACGCGTAGTTGGGACACTGAATATGAAGTTTGCGTGAGAGGATCGTTGTTGACCCCCCATGCGATTGAGTGAAAGTGAAGTGATGTCGAGTAACATCTAGCGGGAACCTCTGATCACATATACTCGTATTTTCTTACGAGCTTTCATGAGCGCCCCATTCGGAATTATGCAAGGTGTTACTCGTGACGATAGGGCGCACGCGCAAGAGCTTTTAGAGTGCGTGATGGTTACAGAGGTGAATGTGATAGCCAGCGGTGCGCGGCGACAGTCAATAGGTCGCGCCGGCGAGGGACACGAATTGAGTGAACAAGGGCAAGTTGAAGTGGTAATCAGATACCGCGATGTGGAGAAGACAATCAGAGGCAAACCTGAAGAGGTCTTCAGAGGCGTGTTCCAATTCCTCTCTGAGACTATTCCCGCACTAGATGTAGTTTCACGGATAACGCTCACGGTGAACTTCGCCGATTTTCTCAGAGAAGCCGCAGGAGTATTTGCAGTCACGCCAGAGGGCGTTGTCGTATTAACACCGCTGGAAGCATTGACGGATCGCGAACTTGTCATGCTCTATCTCATCAGGGCGAAAGTCGCATTCGAAACCGGAAAGTCAGAAATGGAAACTGTCCTCGCATCGGATCTCATCTCGTTCACCGGCAAAGGATCTGGCACGGTGGCAGGCAGACTGAGCGAACTGTCAGGCGAAGGACTTGTAGAGAGAATTGGAAAAGGCGAGTACCGCGTCACAACTTTCGGACTACATCGTTTCCGACAGGACATGCTTCCAAAACTGAAGGGTTGATCATAACTGAACGAAGAGAAGATTCTCGCAGTCGAGCTACAACTCGGCGAAATGAAGCACACCGCGAAGGGAACAGTAGACGAGGTACTCCGTGAGGTGCTTGCGTTTCTGTCACGCGTCATTCCTGGCTACGATGCAGCGTCGAAACTCCTCTATCTTCCGGAATACGGAACCTTGCTTGATTCGCTTTCCAAGATTTTGAAGATCGCACCTGATGGACAGGTCCTTCTACTGCAGCAGGATCTGCCGGCTGAGAAGGCAATCACTGCAGTTCTACTGGGCGCTCACGTGGCAAGCAAGTTCCAGAAACGTTCAAGCGATGAATTATATGCTGAAGAGATAGCGCGATCCGTGAGCAAGGCGCTGAAGACAGTCAGAAACACAATCGCGGAACTCCAGAAACAAGGTCTCATCGAACGAGCCGCCCGCGGAACTTACCGGATCACAACTGCCGGCATCATGAAGATGGAACAGGAACTGCAGAGTTCGCCTGGCGATCTTGAAGGAGGGGTCGCCCAAAAACCGTGAGGGTCGCAACCGTCGCGCTCGGATGGGGGAAATTCGGGTGCGGCGGCAACAGGAGCTTTTGGCAGCTCCCGTAACAGGGGGGGTGTGAATCTAACGATCCACCGCACCCAAATGACACATGCTTCAATTGAAGAGATAAGCAGTTCGCTACGGTTGGAGAATAGCGAACGCTCACTACTACCGCCATTCCTCGTAGAACTGAGCAGCAAAACAATGCGGCAGGTGAACGGTCGAGCATTCAGTCCCAGAGAGACATCGATCTTCGCCATGAGCATCGATGACGAGTCGCCTGATGTCACCTCTGCTCTTGGAGTTGGCGACTCAGATGACTGCGAAACAATTCATTTGACGCCCTCGATGCAATCGCCCGTGGCGGCCGTGGATGTTTCCAGTCTCAAGATCGGCGAGACGGAAACCGGTGTGTTGGCCGCGATCAGAGGAGCGGTTGTATGGCGGTCTGGTCAAGGATACCAATACGTCAGATGCGGGCCTCTGGCTTTCCACTTGGGGCAGAGCTCGGACGAGGCGTCATCCTCCATCGCTCTTGGATATGGATCGAGTCAATTCTTCACCGAGCGTGCAATAAATCGACTACGTAACACACTCGAAAGATGGATGCAGCGAGAAATCTGCGCTTCTCTTCAAGATGCAGTCGTTCTCTTTGACGGTTCGCTCACTGTCGGAACGCCAGACAACCCGACAGCGCATCTCGCTCGCATCTTGGAGTTAGCAAGAGAAAGAGGAAGCGTTGTGCTGGCGTTTTCAAAAAGCACGAAGCTCTGCGCTTTTGGCAGAAGGATCACTTCGCTAGTCTCTGGTGCACAGGCACCTTGCCTAGTCGACGTTGATCAAGCCGTCAGAGGACGGTTTGAGTCTCACCCCGTCCGCCTCGCCGGCCATGTCTACGTTGCCAAACTCGTCGACAACGGGTTCGCCTTCCGACTGGATGCAGATCGCCAAGTTCCGCAGCAGGAGCGAGTTGAAGCGATGAACCGACTCATCGCAAGCGATGTCGTCATGCAAGGTTATCCGGAGACGCTCAGGCTCGCCCATATCTTCTCAACATTCACTGCGACCGACGTAATCGGTGTGCAGCGCTACCTGGCCTTCGCTCACGGACTTAGGATCGCGCCCCGCTTCAACCTGAGAAAGTCGCTCTTCGGTCCATTCGGAACTTGGGGGGCGGCATAACACAGTGAAGATCTACCGCAAGGAAGGCGATGTGATGCAACTGATCAGCTTTCCCGAGGAAGAAGTGAACAAGGGCGACTACCTGCTTGTTGAAGATCAACGATCACGAAGAGGGCTGATCATTCAAGTCATCGACATACAATTCGCGAACATCCCAGGCATATTAGAAGACATATTGCGGGATGTGATGACTGAGGAATCGATACAGGGAAACGACATCGATCCTCTCGACATTTCGTCGCAAGTCGCTGTATTGAAAGACACGAAACTCCTCGTTTGCAAGATCAGAGGCGCTCTTGAGAATGGCCACCCAACACACGACGTTTCGTGGCTTCCCTCGAGGATCAATTCCTCGATCTCCAAGTTCCCGATCGAGACCGTGGCTACTGAAGAGTCGCCTAGAAGGCCGATCTTGCTCGGAGGAATCAAGCAGAACCCGAACTTCATAGTTGACGCAAAGACGCTCGATGGCAGACTCAGCATCGTCACCGGCAAGAAGGGAACGGGCAAATCGCATCTTTCCAAGCTGCTCGCAATGAGTCTTCTCGACAACGGCGCTCCCTGTCTGATTCTCGACGTGAACGGAGAATACACGAACCTCACGCGCCGAGCAAATGGTGAAGGCAGTCGATACGAAGGCAAGATCGCAGTACTAACGCCCAGGCTTAGTCTGAGATTCACCCTGGCCGAACTAGGCCTGGGTACAATGATGGATATTCTCCTTCACGCATTAGACCTGCCGGGAACATCCGCTCGTGTCTTCGCAAGGATCTGGCGTCAACTCGAGCAGAAGAATGAGCTGACGGTGAAGTCGCTCGGAGAGGCGATAGCGGACTCTGACTGTCACGAGAGCGTACGAGACGCTCTGCAATCCAGATATAATACGCTCGCCGATTCTGGAATCTTCACCGACGACCCTTCATCGGCAAACTCGCGCCAAATACTCGAACGCCTAACAGCAGGAGAAGCCGTCGTCGTGAACATGAAGAATCAATCGTTCATGATTCGCCGCATCGTTGTCGAACTCCTTCTGAGCAAGATCACCGAACTACTTTCACGTAACCGACTCAGAGCGGTGTTCTTGTTTGCGGAGGAAGCTCACCTCTACCTACGCGAGACATACTGGGACGACATAGTCACCCGAATGCGGCACCTTGGGATATTCACCACGTTCATCACGAATCAGCCCGACACTATCCAAGAAAGCATCTACAGACAGGCAGACAACATATTCCTCTTCAACTTCACAAATGAGCGCGATTTAGATGTCGTTGCGAGAGCCGCGAAGATCGACGGCGAGAGCGTCAAGCTGCTCGTCAAGGACTTGCCGAACAGCATACCGTGTCCAAAGTAGCGCAGACGAAGACGCTGACACGAGCAAATCGTTCGAAAGTCTTTACCATATCCGCGCAAGAAAGCTCCTGAATTTATTCATGGAGATGAATTGCGTTCGGGGGACCTTCATCCATCTCTCGGGTTTAAATATGATCGCTTGAAGAAACCATCATTGTGAGTATGTCGCGCGATTGAAGCTGCAACGAACGGTCCACGCGAAACTAGTTCTGGATAGGAAGAGCAAGCGCGACGCAATCGAGCACGAGTACAATGCGTGGCAACGAGAACTGCAAGGCAGGAATGAACAGCTCTACTCTGCGACGAAGCAGCAGGCGGAACGGTTCAAGCGGCGAGTGAAGAAACAGAACCATCGTGGCTTGAAGGCACGGGAGTACCCGATGATTCTGCGCCGCGACTGCGTCAAGCTCCAAGAACAAGAGCGTTCAATGTTTCACTGGTGGATTCGTATTCCAGCCTACCCGAGAGGCATCTGGGCGCCGATTCAGCTAGCTTACGAGCAGGAACCGCTTCTGAAGCATGAGCTGCGAGAATGCAAGCTGCTCCGCCGAGAAGACGACGAATGGTACGTGAACATAACCGTTCAGAAACAGGCACGCTTGAAACGGAAGTATGCCACCGTTCTACCGATAGACATGGGCGTTCGTAAACTTGCCACAACCATCGAGGACGGCAAGCCAAACTTCTACGGCAAGCAGGTACGGACAATACGCGGACACCACTACCGTCTCCGACGCGCCGTCGGGAAGCCCAGCATCATCAAGAAGTGGAGGCATGCAGAGCAAGTCTCCGTGAAGCATGAGGTTCACGCGATAACGCGGCGCATCGTTGAGCAGGCGAAGCGCGCCAACGCCCTCATCGTGATTGGAGATTTAGAGGGCATACGAGGGCAGGATCGTGGAAGAAGTTTCAATCGTCGCTTGTCAAGTCAGCCGTTCTACTTGTTCAAGCAGTTGCTAACCTACAAGGCGAATTGGGAAGGAATGCGCGTTCTGACGGTTGCTGAGGCGTACACGTCGCAGATGTGTCACCGTTGCGGTGTGAGAGGACAGCGTGTCGCTGGAAGATTCTCATGTCCAAGCTGTGGCCTGGTCTGTGATGCCGACGTGAACGGTGCCTGGAACATAGGGAAACGGGCTCATGGCCTACTACGCCATTAAGCAGGGGCCGTATTGGCACTGCCCAGAACTCTAGTCGTGTGTGAGCCATGAAGACGCCTCGAATGGCTAGAGAATCCCACGAACTTCAGTCGTGGGAGTGTCAAGTGCTTAGTCGACCAAGAGTGGTGTCTATCCTAGAGGCTGTTGACGAGACTCCAAGCACGAGATCGCTCAGTTTCAGAGATAAGCTCACAGCGGCCGCAGGGCCGGGTCAATTCGGAATGGTCTGGGCACCCGGGGTGGACGAGGTTCCCATGAGCCTGCTGCCGCGTGGCGAAGACGACGTTGTAACAATTACCGTGAAGGAACG
>JBEKGZ010000132.1:0-4045 GCA_050012535.1 Bathyarchaeia archaeon
ACCGCAACGTTTATTTTGAGTCCGAAGGGTGACATCGAAAGACTCTGCTACCGGTCCTCTGGAGCAAGCAACGGCTCGCAGCCAAGAAGGTACAGGTCGTCTTGAGGAAAAATGGATGGGCCTACGAATTCGCGTTCAGAGAAGAGGGCGAGGGGGCACCGTATTCAGAGCCCATATCTATCGGAGAATCGCTCCTGCCTCGTATCCCCCATTGACACCCACAGATAGTGCCGGACGAGTGGATGGTACAATTGTCGACATCATTCACGACCCAGGCCGAGGGTCACCGTTAGCCTTTGTGCAGTTCTCCGACGGAAAGTCGTGCTGCCTCAACGCGCCAGAAGGGATCTTAGTCAGCCAGACAGTTTCCCGGGGCGCCGAATCACCCCCCGAAATCGGCAACATACTCCCAGTAGGCAAGATACCCGAAGGAACAATGATCTCCAGTATTGAGAGAGAACCGGGGGACGGCGGCAAGATGGCAAAAGCCTCAGGCAGCTACGCGATGGTCGTCGCACACAGACCAGGCAAAACGGAACTACGGTTGCCTTCAGGAACCTCGGTTTTTGTGCCGGACAACTGCAGAGCCACGATCGGTGTCGTGAGCGGTGCAGGCCGCACTGAGAAGCCGTTCATGAAAGCTGGAGCGAGAAGAGCTTGGCTATTACCAAAAGGGCGACTGTGGCCCATTACAAAGGGACAAGCCATGGTCGCAGCTTCGCACCCGCACGGCGGCGGACGTCACAAGCACGCTGGCAAGCCGACGACTGTCGGTAGGAACACACCTCCCGGACGAAAGGTAGGACTAATAGCAGCCAGACAGAGTGGCCGGTCGAAAAGGAGAAAACGCACGGAGTAGGCTTGAATTGACACTGCTAGATCCCCTTGCCAATGCACTTTCAACAATCAGTAATAATGAACGCAGGCACAAGCGCGAATGCCTTGTGTGGCCAGCTTCCAAACTGATGGGTCAAGTCCTGCGCGTGATGCAGAAGAACGGCTACATCGGAGAATTCGAATACATCGATGATGGACGCTCGGGCAAGTTCAGAATCCAGCTCCTCGGCCGCATCAACAGCTGCGCTGTCGTGAAACCACGGTATTCCGTCAAGTCCGACCGCATCGAGGATTGGGAGAAACGATTCCTGCCCTCAAAGGAAGTGGGGCTGCTAATCGTAAGTAGCCCAGGCGAGGTTATCTCACAAAGGGACGCAAAGGAACGCAAGGTCGGCGGCAGACTACTAGCATATGTATACTAGATGATTGACGGAAGTAGACTGAAGATGGTCAAAGGCTCGCAATACAACCTGTCGTACCGAAGAAGAAGGGACGCAAGAACCGACTACGGCAAGAGAAAACGCCTAGTCTTGTCCGGCCTACCTAGACTAGTTGTGCGGCCTGCCAACAAACACGTTACAGTCCAGGTGGTCGAGGCGAAAGCCACTGGCGACTTGGTCCTCGCCTCTGCGCACTCATCCGAGCTGAAGAAATACGCTTGGAAGGGCGCGGGAGGAAACGTTCCTGCAGCCTATCTCACAGGACGCCTGGCAGGGTACAGAGCCAAGAGCAAAGGAATCGAGAAGGCAATACTAGATGTCGGAACAAGACCAGTCAGCACAGGATCACGATTGTACGCGGCAATGAGCGGAGCCGTGGACTCCGGAATGGAGATCCCCCACGGCGACGACACGATTCCAGCCAAAGAACGGCTACGAGGAGAGCACATAGCAGCCTACGGCAAACTGCTTTCTGAGAAACCCGACTTGTATCAAAAACGCTTCGCTACCTACTTGAAGCACAAACTCAAACCCGAGGAGATCCCGGCGCATTTTGACGAAGTGACCGAGAAGATTGCACATTCCTTTGAGAAGAAGGCCTGAAGATAGTTGAGCAAGAAAACGAAGGTGGCACATCCCCGTCGAGAGAAGAAGGCCGAGAAACCTGCAAGGAAGACTGCAAGGCCACGACGTGCCTCCCCGAAGGTTCCTCCATCCAAACCGGCCGAGAAACCAGTTGAGAGGGAACATGAGCCTGCTGAACGTTATCTTGTTGCGATCCGTCTCGACGGCAGACCAACCGTCAAGCATCCTGAAGAGCTGACGCTCAACTCACTGAGGATGAAGAGCCGATACAGTACGGTCCTGCTTCGAGACGACGCATCTGTGCGAGGAATGCTCCAACGCATCAAGGACCACGTGACTTGGGCTGAGGCTAGGAAGGAGGATATCGAGCTACTGCTATCAAATAGAGCAAGAACGCCTGATGGTTTGGGTCTGACTTCCAAGTTCGTGAAGGAGAAGTCGGATCTTGCAGGGATGAGTGAGCTTGTCTTCGGCCTTTACTCTGGCAAAGTCACACTTGCCAGATTGCGGGAGATGGGAATAGAGCCATGCTTCAGGCTGCACCCGCCAAAGGGCGGTTTCCCGAATAGTTCAAAGCGACCGTTCGCCGACAGCGGCGAACTTGGCTTTCGAAAGGAAGGTTTGCACGGGCTTCTCAAGAAAATGTGCTGACTCCCTACAGTAACAGTTCTGCGGCAGTCGGCTAGTCCTTCACCAAAGATTTTATCGGACAGAGGGTTTCCGTGCCAGTGATGTACTTAATCTTGGCAATCTCTCGCGTCACTATGCGAGCAACTCTTTCAGGAACCGGCGGGACAATTCCCTTCTCGAACTCCAGCACAGCAAGGACATCAAACTTGCCAAGTAGAAGGTGCGATTCCATGACCTCATTGTACCTCATCACCGCATTCATCACACCTTGACTCTTGCCTAGCTTGGCACTTATGAAGACGAACGCGTATGCTCGTCGCTCTGGACGAGCCAAGTGCATCTCACGCATCTTAGATATTGCCGGCACAATCGTGTTTGTGTCCCTGACAAGAGGCATCTTCCGTATCTTGTCTGTCACAACGTCAAGCATTCGCTCTCTCGGGTCAACTGGCTCTTCTGGGAAAGCAAGCGTTGCCATGATGTCCCAGCTGCCGGCAAGGAGGTGAGTCTCCTTCACTTGGGGCAACTTCATGAGCTGTTGCATGAGCGAGTCTTCTTTGCCTGTTCGCGCCCGAATTAGCTCGAATGCCTTGACCATTCGCGGCAAAACAATCACAGCCTGGGTTGTCGACCTACAGCTTATATGGTGTTTTCTCGTGACCTGACTACTGATACTTCCGACAGGTGTAGCAGTACCACCGACTGTACTCGTTGATCCAGGTCAGTGGCTTGCCACACGTAGGACAATAACTCACATGTGCAGTCTGCGTGGGGGCCACTTGTGCTCTAACCTTCCCTCTTCTTCGGACCACGAGGTATGCGATCAGTGCGCCCAAAACGAAAGCGCCGATCAGCTGGATCGTTCGGAAGACTGACGCGGGTATGAATCCGGCCCCAATTGAGCTCGCCCTAGCCGCTGAGAGTAGAGCATCTACACTGTTCTTGATCGCATCTGTGTAGTTCATAGAAGAGTAAGCCTCCTCCGCTCGTGCTGCGCTCGCTTTGGCGGATGAGATATCTCCTTGGTTGACAAGAATGGATGGGGTGTCGGCAAGCAGCTGCGCGGTGACTCGCAGCAACTGATCAGCCTGGCCGCGACCAAGCGCATCCCGATCGAATACGCTAAAACTGTCTTCATATGGATAGTAAGCCATCACGGACGCGACAAAGTTCTCGGTTGGGTCAGATAGTGTCGCGAATGGGTGCATCAGGCCCAGCATGTGACCAACTTCGTGAATCACTGTGTTCGTGAAGCCGAAACCTTTTCCAGGTTGAGGCGGATCTGCCCTCCAAGTGTCTCCTCTTCTGAAGTCCTCTGTGGAATGACTGATCAGTACAAGATCGTACAGCGCTACTCCCCAGATCGTTCTGTCAAAGTCTTCTGAAACTGACTCCTTGAACGTGAAAGCGAATTCATAGTCGCCTGTGAACGCAAACACGAAGACTGGGATGTCAAACTCGTTCAAGTCTCGTGTGACATTCATGAAATCCTTGATGTGTCCCTGACCTTGTTCGCTAAGCCAGTACCAGACAGGCCGCGCGTCTACGGCCGC
>JBEKGZ010000133.1:0-3971 GCA_050012535.1 Bathyarchaeia archaeon
CTTGCGCACCTACTTCTTCACGGAAGCAGGCGTGGTAAAGGCACTAGATGGAATGTCCCTGGAGGTCAACAAAGGACAGACAGTTGGCCTTGTGGGGGAATCCGGGTCAGGCAAGTCTGTAACTGCTCAATCTGTGCTGCGTATAGTTCCTCGGCCGGGACGCATAGTGGATGGATCAGTGAAATTCGAAGGCGAAGAGCTGCTTTCGAAATCCGAAGATGATATGCGAAAACTTAGAGGCCCCAAGATGGCTATCGTATTCCAGGATCCAACTACGTCACTTAACCCTGTCTATACTGTGGAGAAGCAGCTGACGGATATTTTGACGCTCCATCGAGATCTGGCGAAATCCGAAGCTTCCCAGAGAGCATTGTATCTTCTGGAACTCGTTGGAATTCAGGAACCAGAGAAAAGACTCAAGACTTACCCTCATGAATTAAGTGGCGGCATGAAGCAGCGTGTTGCAATAGCGAGGGCTTTGTCATGCGAACCGACACTCCTCTTCGCTGATGAACCGACAACGAACTTGGACGTTACTATCCAGGCTCAGGTCCTAGAATTGCTTAAGAAGTTGCAGAAGGATCTGAAAATGACTATGGTTATGATTACCCATGACATGGGAATCATAGCAGATATGGCCGAACATGTCACCGTCCTTTACGCAGGCAAGGTTATGGAGGTCGCCGACACAGTTACGCTATTCAGGTCGCCGAAGCATCCATACACCGAAGCACTTCTCAAAGCTGTCCCCAGTGTGAAGCAGACGCGTACGCTTGAGGTCATACCCGGCAACATCCCGAACTTGATAGAACCTCCTACTGGCTGTGTATTCCATCCCCGATGTAAGTATGTCAAGGATGTTTGCGTGAAAGAGGAACCTTTGTTGGAGAAAGTGGAAGATGGCCACTACGCGGCATGTCACCTATGGCGGGAATTGAAGCTTGAAGGCAGAACTGGCTGAGATGCAGACATCGACGGATCAGAACGAGCCGATCCTCCAAGTGAGGTCCCTGGTTAAGCACTTCGACGTGTTTGAACGTGGTATCCTTCGAAAGAAGAAAACGGGTGAAGTACACGCTGTTGACGACGTCTCGTTCAATATCCTGAAAGGCGAGACACTCGGACTTGTTGGAGAAAGTGGATGCGGCAAGACAACCGCTGGTAAGGTAATCCTTTACCTCGAAGAGCCAAGTTCGGGTTCAGTGATATTCGAGGGCGACGATGTTTTCGAAGTCTTCGCAAATGGGCATCAAAACGAATCAAAAAGGGTTAGACGTAAAATGCAGATGGTGTTTCAAAACCCTTACAATTCTCTGGATCCACGTATGACTGTCTACGATATCATAAGCGAAGCATTTGTGATCCACAAGAATCTACCGAAAAGCGAATGGAAAAGTCGCGTCTATGAACTTCTGAGGATGGTGAATCTAGAAGAGTACCACGCGGAGCGATATCCACACGAGTTCAGTGGCGGTCAGAGGCAAAGAATCGCAATCGCGCGTGCTCTGGCAGTTGATCCGAAATTCGTCATTCTAGATGAACCAGTTTCGTCGCTGGATGTCTCGATCAGGGCTCAAATCCTGAATTTGCTTATAGATCTGCAACACCAGAAACATCTGTCTTATCTTTACATTTCGCACGACTTGAGTTCAGTTCGTCAGATCAGTGAGCGCGTTGCGGTCATGTACCTTGGAGAAATTGTTGAGTTGGCGGGCTCAGGGCAGTTGTTTGACAAACCCTTGCATCCATACACCCAGGCTTTGATTTCCGCGGTTCCAGTGCCGGACGTTGATCACAAGACAACTCGAATGATCCTTCCCGGCGAGGTACCTAGCCCAATCAATCCTCCGCAAGCGTGCAGATTCCATCCGCGGTGCCAACACGCCACGGACATATGCAAGCAGGTTGCTCCAAGATTCGAGGACAAGCTGGTCAAAGGGCACTTCGTTGCTTGCCACCATGCGGATAAGTTCATTTAGGGTACAGTCTTGCGAGTTAGAAAAGGACAAGCGATAGGTATCGTTCTCTTTACTCTGGCCCTGATTTTTCTGTTTGTAGGAACAGTGATGCCATATTACAAGTCGCCCCAGCGGATTCAAGGAAGTGGGCCTAAGGTGGAGTTCACTTCTTCGCTTCCGTATTGGATTGACGCTTACTTCATACCACCAGTTGACGTAGGCAGCCCAATTAGCCTAAGCGTGTCCAGTGATCGAACGGGAGCCACGACAGTCTTATTGGCGCCCTATGATCAGGATCGTCAAACGATAACAGGGCCAATATTGGTTAACATCGTTTTTGCGTCGTCCGAGAAGGGTCTCGTCGTCTTCACAAAATCAAGTAGATCTGGACCATACCTCTTGACGATTACTAGTTACAATAGCTCATACACATTCTATCTGAGTTCTGTTTGGTCACCTTTCTATGCGCTCAGAAGTGTCACCATCTATGGTCTTGGGCTTCTCCCACTTGGGGCAGCCATCTGGTATTATGACCGGATAGTCGAAAGGCGTGAGAGGATGGCTGAAGAGGCCCTAAGAGGGATCAAGAAAGTCCGCGAGCGCTCATAGTCTGTTTGGCACGCTTTACGTGATAGTTGATTCTGGAAAGAAGAGCGTCAAGAAGAGACAGGCAGGAATGAGAACTCATCATGAGCGATGATGCGTCGAGAGTTGGCAGGGATCCAAGACAGCTCGTTGATCTGTTGCGACGTACAGGATAGGTCGCCGGCTTGCCTAGAGTTCGCACTGCCTGCCCGGTAATGAGCGGAAGTGTTGGCATGATGCATCATCGTGCCGCCCCAGACGGCCTTTGGTCTAGAAGGTAATATCGAGTTCCGAAGATAGACCACCGAGGTGACAATCACGGAACGACTACAATCCTTCAATGGGAATATCTTATTGACGAATCGAAGCTGTCCAAGCTTCAGTTAGGATATGTCAGTGACCAGTCACTTGTTTCAATCTACTTCTGGTGTGCCGCGATAGGAGGAATAGGAAAACCCCTGCCACAAGCAAGGCTAGAGCCGCTACGAGTGCAGGTACGTCGATATCTATTATCCATCTTGCTTCGATGCTCCTACTTGCATTCATGAGAACCTGGGCGGTCGAGTTACTTGACTGGATGTCGCCCATCCACCCCTGAAACTGGTCTTTCGCACCGATGAGTCCTAACACGCCTGGAGTGCTGGCCTTGGTAGCCGACAACGACACGTAGGCAAACATGCCCTTGGGGACGTCAACTCGGGCCCTACCATAAAACGAGTTCATGCCGAGGACCGACATCACTAGAAACTGAACGTCAGGGTGAACACTGATGTTGAGTGTAACATAGCTGCTCGTCCACAGAAGGACGCCGTCTCTAGCTCTTGGGACCGACGAACCTGCCACCAGAGTGTTCGCTTCAATAACCCTGACCCCGTAGGGGTTTTCCGCGCAGTACGTATTCGTAGGGCAGATGCTAATCGCAACCAGCGAGTCGACAGTGCGCCATCCATCTGCCTCGAGGTAAGCCACATTCTTGAATTCGACCGGGCCTAGCTCTGCTGTGACGTTCGAGGCGGAGTTTTTCTCCGCCAAAACGAACACCGGGTCTATGGAATAGCTGACAGGAAAAGTCGTGTTCGCCACCACTCGTCCGTCGAGTGCAAAGCGCCAAGAGTTTGAGGGGCTCGGGTCTATCGTGTAGACGTGCCAACTGTCGTTTTGCCCGACATAGCTAGCAGGGCCTATCTCGTAGTAGAAGTCGCGCCCAAAGCGATCGGGCCAGTACTGCCACTGCCAACGCGCTTCCGAGTCCGTTATCAGTTCCGATGGCCCTAAGCAACTGAACTCACCTGCAACCATGGCGCCCTTGAGACAATACACCCCTGGTTCTAATGAATATCCGAATTGTATGAATGACCCGTCTTCTAGATTGTCGCCGACCCAGAAGTAGTCTAGCATGCCAGGGTAGGATTCGTACGCATGCGTCTT
>JBEKGZ010000134.1:0-3969 GCA_050012535.1 Bathyarchaeia archaeon
GCGACACCGCGGATCGCCAGATGACAGAGATAGGCTTACGCCCAAGCAGCGACTATGACCTCGTCGGAGTGTACCCAGTCAACTTCAGCCGCAGATCGGACGTGAGCATCTGCCTTTCCACATGCGTGGCCTTCCGGCAGGAACCGCGGCCGACGAAGGAACTGGCAAGGTATGCATGGCGACAGCTCAACGACTTGCCAACGCGCCTCGGCTCAAACTATAGGAGAATGCTAAAGGACTTCAAAGACAATCACTATCAAGTTGAGTAGATCGTAAGGCAACCGCCAAGTCTGGGCCATGAAGGGCCGTTAGAAGGGTAAAAGAAGCCTCAATCAAAGCGGGTTGCGATATGCGCTGACAGTGGGTCTAGCAGCAAGCTACTACGATCGTCCTCGGAAACGGATAGGTGAAAAGGGATCGTAATCTTTCTCATGTTTCTATTCATGGCCCTCTACTCTCTGATCGACAGAAGTGTTGGGATTCAACGAAAGAAGTCAGCATATTATACCGTTCAGGAATTTCATGGTTGGATTGGGTGAGAGAGTGGAAGAGAGCGCTCGGCAGGTCGTCTGTAGTCACCTGACCAAAATCTACGGCAATAGTAGAAGCAAGGCGCTCGACTCGGTAAGTTTCTCTTTGCCCTCACGGGGCATATTCGTGCTGATAGGCAGGAACGGCTCCGGAAAGACTACGCTCGTGCGAATCTTGGCAACGGAGCTTGAGCCTACGTCTGGAACGGCCACGGTAAACGGCCTAGATGTCGTGAAGGAACCAGGTAGACTGAGAGAGAAGATCGCCATCGTGCCGCAGGAAGCCAGGCCGATACCATGGATGACGCCCATGCAAACTGTGTTGGCATATCTTCTCTGGAGAGGGTTCGGCTACGGTGAGGCAAAGCGGAGAGCGTTGCGGGCGCTCGAGGCGCTCGGGCTGGGCGACTCAGTCAATGCCATGAATCGTTCGCTCTCCGGCGGAATGAGAAGGAAAGTCTTGGTCGCCACGGTTCTCTCTTCGGAAGCGGAAGTGGTTTTCTTAGACGAGCCGACCACTGGGCTAGACCCTATTTCAAGAAGAGAGTTTTGGCAAACGCTCAAAGAGATCGGAAAAGAGCGTTTCACGTTTCTTACGACCCACTACCTTGAAGAGGCAGAAGAACTCGCGGACAATATCGGCATATTGGATCAGGGGCGCCTCATCCGCATAGGAACACTCGAAGAACTGCGGAAGAGCGTGAATTACAACTACAGTATAAGACTCCTGACAGGCTCTCCGACTTCTCTTCCGCCGTTGGAAAAAGGCGAGGTGATAACTGGGATGGAAGGCAACATCAGAGTTCTCACGGTCGAGGAAGAGGCGTTCAGGCTCTCAAGAGAGCTGTCGAAGGGCGGTTTCAAGTTCACGATCAATCCGCTTTCGCTCGATGACATATTCTTTTACCTTGCAAGCCGAAAAGGCGAAAAATGAATTGTTGAACCCAAAGACGCTAGTGCACAAGAGGAGCAGGTCTAGCCAGATCCTCGCTGCTATACTAGTCAATTCTGTGTATGAGATGAGGAACTATCCGATAGTCCTGATCAACACCGTTCTTTCTCCCCTGTCGTTCTTGCTTGTGATCGTCTTCGTGAGCCACGGGAGCCTGATAGGAGAGGCCGTGGAGGGCGGATTCATCATGAGCATGTTCTCGGCCGGTGTGGCGCTGCAGGCAGATCTTTCACACTTGAAGAATGATTTCAAGCTCCAGGATATGGTAGTCAGTTCCCCCACGAATTGGATGACCTACATGCTTGGAATGGCCCTTTCCGAGATCGTCTATTCTTTTCCAGCCCTCGTCGTGCTCGGCGTACTTGCGTATTACTTCATGGAGCTCAGCGCCACTGGCATCTTCTCGCTTATCATGGTCCTTCTCTTGATGTTCGTCACCTCAGTCGCGATCGGTTTCACGCTTTCAACATTCTCCTCCGACATAGTGCAGAGCTTTGCGTTTTCGAGGCTCATTTCGACACTTTTCTCGACCATACCGCCTGTTTACTATCCGATCACTTACATTCCGCTTCCATACAGATACCTAGCTTACCTGTCTCCGACCACCTACGCGGCTGAGCTAGCTCAGAATGCTGCCGGGTACCTGCACCTTTCATCTACTGCTATGGCCCTTGACTGGACCATTCTACTTGCAGTGACTGTGGCGTTACTCATTGTGGCGAGAAGCAAGGCAAGATGGAGAGAAGTCTAGGGTATGGTAAGGCATCCAATCGGAGATAATCCTGGTCATGCTGAGCGTCGAGACGCTGGGTTCCGCAGGTATCGTGTCGATAATCATGCGTTCAACGTTCTTCGTTCGTCAAGTAGTCCAGGGCCCGCCTGTGAAGGTCTTGCATCTCGACGAGTGGTGCGACGAGGTTTGCTGTTTCCCTGGTTGTCAACTTGCCTTGGGCAACCTTTGCGATGGCATCCTCTAGTTCCGATGGCTGATCCACGAGTTTTGCCAGTAGTTCAGCGTGGCTAGGCGTTATTGTGTCGCGCGACACAAGCTCCTGTGGGTCGGACGGGAATGTTAGAAGCCTCAGCCTCTATGCCACAATGTCTCTCGCGGAAGCCTTGGACAGCATTCACAAGCAGCTTGTACGCGTCCTGCTGTTCTTCGCCGCTAAGGCTTGCGGCGTGGTACCGAACTCCTCACAGTATCTGGTCAGCCGAAGCAGGTAAATGTCCATGGTCAGCTCGTTGCCTTCTTTGAAGTTCGCATGCCAGTGAGTGAGGACGCGCACTCAATTGAGTGCTAATACCGGCGGATTTGAACCTAGGAACAGGTCAGGACGCGGAAAGAGGGACCCGCTCGAAATTTGTGGTGGACCGGGCGGGATTCGGACCCGCGACCTTCCGGTTGCTCGGGCAATGCCTTGCGAACCGGACGTTCTTCGGCCCCATCAAGGGCATACCAGGCTGAACTACCGGCCCAACGCGTAGCCAGAAGTGAGGCTACACGCCCGCTAATAGCGGTTACCTCTGTAGGAATTAGCAACTCTTCAAACTAGTGGGTCGATACCCTGCATGGAATCGGAGCGGTCTCCGATCAAAACTCTCTTTTCGTTACCATGCGCAATCGAGGCGTTTTCAGAGGGAACTGTCCTTCCGGTTGACTCGTGGCGCTCGGTGTCCAGGCAGACTACGTCGAAGTCCCGAGTCCGCAGTACCAACCGTTAGGGTGGTGTGGCCGCCGGGAATCGGACTTCATAACTAGTTCTCTCCCAATCGCATGGGCACCTATCCCTACATTGATCCGTTGCCTATTCTTGAACGTTCCCCGTCTAGTGAAACTCAAGTCAGTTGTGGGTTCAAATCCCGCCCGTGTGGATATCATGTGTGGCTGCTGTTGATATTGGCAGGTCTGTCGTATATGGAGCGGTAGATCGGAATGAGGAAATGGGATTACGTGTTGATTGGAGCATTAGTGGTATTGGTTGCGGCAGGAGTTATTATGATGGCGGGTGGACAGATCTTTGGAGAAAGAACCACTAGTGTGACGATTGCCATAGGGTTATTGGGCATATTCATCATGCTCTTCGCAAGCAGAAAATCTGCTGCTCAGAAACCGAGAAGATAAACTAAACTCGTCTTTGGGTATTTCGTGTGTGTGCACCAAGTGATCCGTCGTCGTTTTCGTATATGTGACTCTTGGTGCGTCGTTGGCGGCGGCGTGGCAGGGGTCAACACGAATTTCGTTGTGTGTGTGTGCGCCAAGAGACCCACACACAATGCCTAGCGATCACGCGCTTCGGGTTGAGGGAAGATCATCTAACGAGCCCTACACGTGACCGCTGTAGGACAAATAGGCTTTCAGTTATGGGGTCTCATAATGGGGCAGGAGGAAGCTATAGCGAGTAGTCTACCTGCATCTTGCGTGCGCTATTTGCTGATTCAGCTATCGCGTCCAAGACGACGTTGCACTTGTATCCGTCTTCGAAAGTG
>JBEKGZ010000135.1:0-3936 GCA_050012535.1 Bathyarchaeia archaeon
TCCTGGAGCTACGGGTTTCAGCTTCTTTATCGATTTCAGGACCGTGTGGATCTCAGACTGGTCGAGATCAGAAACGGAGAGAAAGTCTCTTCCTTTCAAAGCTGACATAGCACGATCTCTCTGCTCAAACGCTATAATTCAATGAGCATGATGGATGCTCTTTAAATTAGCACATATAGCGGAACGATGTCGCCTACTTCTTGACTTTCAGTTCTATGCCTACGGTTCTTTTCACAAGCTGGGCCAGAGTGTCGATGCTGCTTGTTGGGCCCTTCTTTGTGGGTATCGACACAACAAGTGGATACTCCTTGTGATGCTTCGCCAATAATGGTTGAACCCATTCCATGACGGGCTCGGTCACGAGCACAAGAGAGATCGAGTTGTCCGAAAGGAATTGTGTCAAGGCTCTTTCGGCTTCAACTTTGTCCTTCACGTATCTGCTTCTCTTCAAGCCTGAGACTCTGAAGTAGGCAGCGGTCTCTCGATCCCCGAGCAAGGCGATCTTTGTCATAGGTGGCCGAACTCTGTCGGTTCCGTTCTCACGATTGAATCCTCCCAGTGCTAGAACTGTTTCAGTGCATCATCCTTTCCCATTATTCGTCCACAATAGTGGCAGCGTATCCTTAGAGGCTCGGCGACCTCGACTTTGAATTCCGAAGTCACCGGCTCGCGCGCATTAACCACGCATGAAGGATTGTTGCACTTTATGATTCCCCTGATAGTCTGGGGTAGTTCTACGCGTTTCTTCGAGATGACCTCATACTCTCTTACGATGTTGATGGTTGCTCTTGGAGCGATGAGTGCGATCTTGTCGACCTCTTGAGGCACCAATTCTCGATCTTCTATCTTGACGATGTCTTTGCGTCCAAGCTCCTTGCTCTCAACATTCAACACCGCACTGACGACTTCGCCTCGCTTTCCGTTGATGTTGAGGATGTGAAGGACATCAAGTGCATGTCCTGGATCGATATGGTCGATGACTGTCCCATTCCGGATCTTCTTTACGTACAGCTGGTCTTTCGAGGACAAGCGTCGTTCAGACCCGCATGTGCAAAGGGCCTCTATATATGAGTTGGAACGCGAGGGTGCTCTGCGAGTTGAGGCTAGGTTATTTACTAAACCTTCGGCTTAGTTGCGTAGGTGGCTTCAGTGGAGTTCCTTGGAAAAGACATTGTGTCGATCAGAGACTTCACACGCGAAGAGATCGACCACATCCTCAAGACGACCGACAAGGTTGAGCCTCTGGCGAGAAAAGGTTCCGACATGCTCCACGGCAAGATCTTGGCCACGGCTTTCTTTGAACCGAGCACTCGTACGAGGCTTAGTTTCGAGTCAGCCATGTACCGGCTTGGTGGAGCATGTATCGGTTTTGCGGATCCGAGAGCTGCCTCGGTGGAGAAAGGAGAGAACCTTGCTGACACCGTGAGGGTTATCGAGAACTACGCTGACGCGCTGGTAATACGTCACCCGCTCGAAGGTGCCGCCCGGCTTGCGGCTGAGTTTGCTTCCGTGCCTGTGATCAACGCTGGTACCGGAGCGGAGGAGCATCCGACCCAGGCCCTGCTGGATCTCTACACGATGAAGCGAGAAAAAGGCACAATCGATGGATTGACCGTCGGGCTTGTGGGAGACCTGCGATATGGCAGAACGGTTCACTCGCTGGCCTATGCGCTCGCACAGTACAACGTAAAGCTGCATCTGATCTCTCCCGATCAGCTGCGTATGCGAAGGGACGTGCTCGTCGAAGTTGAGAAGAAGATAGGCGTCGAAGAGAGCACGAACCTCACGAAGCTTCTGCCAGATCTAGATGTCATCTACATGACGCGAATCCAGAAGGAGCGATTTCCGGACCTTGCAGAGTACGAGAAGGTGAAAGGGTCGTACAGGCTCAGTCTGGCAGAGCTGGCTTCAGCCAAGGCAGATGCGATCGTCATGCATCCTCTCCCTAGGGTCGACGAGATCAGCCCGGATGTGGACGGGACTGCTCATGCGAAGTACTTCAAGCAGGTATGGTACGGTCTTCTCACGCGTATGACTCTGATATCGCTCGTCCTTGGAGGCTTAAAGTAAAGCCACCAAACAGTTGTCTGTTACCTCATGTAACAACTTATATTCCAGAGACGTTACCCAAGGTAAACGATGGACGTTGCGACTCGCCATGCTCGACTCCACAAAGATCGCCAGAGTACTGCCAGTCCACATGCTCGACTACATGGCCTTCAGAGAAACGTTCGGCTCCCAGAATGACGAGACTGAGCTCCACATGCTGGAGAAGTTCCATGCAGCAAGGTCGATGGTCCAACGACGCTTTCAGGACACATTCGTCTCAGCCACCCTGAGGACGGTCCCAAGAACCAACCGCGTCCTCGATGTTGATGTCTGCGGAATAGACCACGGCAACCTGAACCTGGTCTTCTGCGAGACAGACCCAATCAGCGAGAGCCTCTTTCAGCGCTTGGAGCTCGTGGAAGGTGCGAAAAATGCAAACGCGACTCTGCTGTTTCCCTCGAGAATCGACACCAACGAGATTTCTGAACGCTTCCCAGAGGCGGTACGGTCCGGCAAATTCGAGGTCCAGCAACTTCCTTGGCGCGAGCGATCTATCGACAGCACATTCCGCGAAGCCTTGGAGATAATGGATCTCCTAGGAAATGAGACTAGGGTCCGCATGCTTGTGCCTCTGCTTGAAAGGCCGCATGGAAAGAGACACTACCGGGCGGAGATCAATCCGAAACTCGTCTACGAGAACGTCACATCTCTGCTGACCCATCGGTTCATAGATGAGCTGGAAGACGACACCTACGGACTGACACGAACTGGTAGACAGATCTTCTGCGAATACATGGCGTTCGTGGAGAGGGTTCGGCGAGTATTGGAGGAAAACAAAGAATGATAGATGAAGAGCGTATGAATGTTGCACCTGAATTTCCCGAACGACTTTGGAAGCGGCCAATCGAATTCCACGAGGGCAAGCCACGTTTCCGTGTCGCAGCTTCGAGCTACAATCAGGATGTACCCTATCGAATTTTCGACGATGAAACCCCTCACGCGGATCCAGAGAATCGCGATGGACTCGACCAGCCTCTGAAAGGATTCGCAGAGCCAAGAGTGAGCGTTTCTACCGAGGAAGGAAACGCAATAGTAACCGTCGAACTATCATCGGTGGACAAGAAAGACATGAACCTCCATTGTGCGGAGGATTCGCTCACTCTGTCAGTCAAAACTCCGGCAGGACCATGGATCAAGGAGATTCCTCTGCCTTTCCGAGTTGACCCTAACACCGCCAAGGCTGTCTTCAGAGACGGAAAGCTCGAATTGATTGTGAGGAAGCACAGCAAGTTCAATCCTCCTCGACCGAGAATAGATTGGGTGTGAGATAGACGACAGATATTGTCAAGCAACTCGATCTCTGCAAGAACTTTGGCGATGTCTTCGAGATCGTGAAGAAGACGGTAGAACATTCGTTAGGGCAAAGGCGGTCAGGTTTGATGCTCTACCTGGCTGAGCTCCCGGAGCAAATAGGCGCATTCCACGGAGTCGGCACAAACGGGATCGTCATGAACAAGAAAGCGCTCGATGCCGTCACGCGCTCGGCTCGAACCATTCGCCACATCAACTCGTACGTATACTCGATCCTCCTTCACGAGTATCTCCACTCACTAGGCTACATCGATGAAGCACAAGTAAGGAAACTAGTCTTCGAGATCTCCAAAGACAACCTAGGCGCAGATCATCCCGCTACAGAGATCGCACACAAAGGTCCAGCTATCATATTCCCAGGTGTGGGCGAGCCGACTTTCCGGGAACATTCAGAGAACGTGGAACTCATCACAGATTTCGACAGATCCACCAACAGCTACATCAAATAGAACCCCCAGCAACCGGAACCGATTGTTCAAGGAACTCGTTTGAGTTGCCAAGATTCGTTGTACACAA
>JBEKGZ010000136.1:0-3897 GCA_050012535.1 Bathyarchaeia archaeon
ACAATCAGGTTTGAGGACATCGCTGAGCAAACGAAGCGAATGTGCATGGAGGCAACGTACAACCTAAGCGGGAACATGGTGAAGAAGTTCCAGTCGGCTCAGCAGGCGGAGGTATCGCCGCTTGGCAAAGAAGTCCTTCAGCAACTGATTGAGAACGCACGAATCGCTCGGGAAGAAGATTACCCGATCTGCCAGGACACTGGGGATGCCGTCTTCTTTGTTGAGCTTGGTCAGGATGTTCGCATCGAGGGAGGCAGTCTCATCGACGCAATAAACAAGGGAGTGGCTGAAGGTTATCGCGAGGGATATCTACGGTTCTCAATGGTTGCAGATCCGCTGAGACGCAAGAATACAGGTGACAATACACCGGCGATGGTTACCCTGCAGCTTGTGCCAGGCGACAAGCTGAGATTGTCATTCCTGGCGAAAGGCGGAGGATGCGAGAACATGAGCGCCTTCAAGATGCTGACTCCCGCTGCCGGAGAAAAAGGCGTGAAAGATTTCATTGTGAATACGATCAAGAACGCCGGCGGCAATCCGTGCCCACCGGTCGTAGTAGGAGTCGGGCTCGGAGGAACGTTCGACCAATGTTGCATGCTCGCCAAGAAAGCCCTTTTCAGAGAAATAGGGGAAAAACATCCGGACCCATTTTATGCACAACTAGAGTCAGAACTCTTGTTAGAGATCAACAAACTCGGAATCGGCCCAATGGGCTTGGGCGGTAGGACCACGGCTGTCGCGGTTCATGTCGAGACGCTGCCCTGCCACATAACAAGCCTACCCGTTGCAGTGAACATGGACTGCCATGCACATCGGCAGAAGGCCGTTGTCTTGTAAGGAGGAGATGTGGATGTCAGCGAGTGTTAGGACAATTAAGTTGAAGCCACCCCTAAGCGAATCAGACGTATCAAGTCTGCAGATCGGCGACAAAGTGCTCATTGATGGTCCAATCTACACTGCGCGTGATGCGGCGCACAAGCGACTCTTCGAGCTCATTGATGCAAAGAGAGACCTTCCGTTTCCGTTGAAGGGTCAGGTGATTTACTATGTCGGGCCGACCCGACCGCGCCCGGGCAGGCCGATCGGAGCGGCTGGTCCTACCACATCATACCGAATGGACACCTACGCTCCTAGGCTCATCGAGCTTGGGATCAAGGCCACAATAGGTAAGGGCCCAAGGGCACCTGCGGTTCTCGATGCGATGAAGAAGTTCAAGGCTGTCTACCTGGTCGCAATCGGTGGAACGGGTGCGCTGCTCGGCAAGCAGGTCATGAAGTCGGAGATGATCGCTTTCGAAGATCTTGGAACAGAGGCGATACGACGACTGACAGTTCGCGACTTTCCGGCAATAGTGGCAAACGACGTATCAGGAAGAGACATCTTCACAGAAGCAGTTACCAAGTACGCAACGAAGTAGGATTCGCCTGCTAAGAGACTGGTGAATATACAAGGCCGAGTGCGTCGGCGTAGTCATACGCCGCTCTCATTTCCTCGGCAGTAGTCGTCCTGGTGATGTCTGAATATGCAGAATGTCCCGCCGGGACCAGGTGGTCGGGATGATATTGACTCATTATGTTCACGACAGCCCGTGGACAGTGTTCCGATATCCAATGAAGAACACGCCTGGTACAACATTCGATATGGTTCGGCATGACAAGATGTCGGATGATCATGTCTCCATTTAGCTGTGCGAAGTCGTGGTTTCTGGCGACCACTTCGAAGTATCGGGGAGCCTTCGAGAGTCGAATAGCGCATTTGTTGCTTCCGTATTTAAAGTCCGGCAACCAGATGTCAATGAGGTCTGCCAATATCTGCATTGCTTCCTCAGAGCAGTACATGTTGCTGTTCCACAACATCGGTACGTTCAAGTCGAGCTGATTCATCGCCTCGACTATCGTGTGAAGATTCGGAGTTGGCTCTCCGCCGACGAAGTTAATGTTCAAGACCCCTTCCGCCCTGAGACTCTTCATTACGAGCGCCAGTTGTCTCGAGTCAATAGGTGCTCCGCTCAACGGATCTTGTGATATGTCCCAGTTCTGGCAGAATACGCACCTGAATGTGCAAGAACTGAAGAATATCGTTCCTGATCCGCCACGCCCGACCAGCGGCGGTTCTTCACCAAAGTGAGCAAACCAAGTGCTCACCCGACTTGCACTATTGAGCCCGCATGCGCCTTTCTTGACTGCTGAGACACGATCGACCTTGCACTTCCACTCACAGAATGTGCAACGCCGTATCATCCGGGTGAGCAGCTTCACCTTCACGTCCAAGAAGCTGACTGGGGCCATGGGCAACGTCATGATATCTCGCTCTTGCGAGTTGAGCTCATTCAATAGTGTACGGGCCAATTCGCCAAGGCGTGTGTGTTCTTTCCAGAGCGTTTCGTCAGACGCCTCGTTCAAATCAATGTGGCATGCTGTGCGCCTGGCAATTCGGTATTTTGCCGGGCGAAGGTCATTTGAGACCATCTCGTACCAGGAGAGCCTTCTGTGCATCTCGTTCTCGTTGCGTGCGTCCGGATGGGCGAGGCGGGGCATGTTACACGACACTGGGTCAGATTCTCCGCTATTATAGCGTTGCCCGCAACGGGGGTGAAATCATGGAAGGCCTCAACCCAAATATATGCACGGATGGCTTACGGTGATCGCCCCATTGCGTGAGCAATTGAACTGATGGGATTTACGAGGGCCCTTGACATGAGTAGGGATTTCGATAAGGCTTGGAGGGAAAGGCTGGTCAAGGCCAACCTAGACTTGATCATACTTCGTCTTCTGAAGTCAAAACCTCGCTGGGGATACGAAATCAACATGGCTATTCGAGAGATATTCAAAGTGTACCTCAGTGCCGGAACATTGTATCCTCTCCTTCACTCGCTTGAGGACAGTGGCAGAATCGAGGGCGTGTGGGAATCAGAGAAAGGACGAGGTAGAAGGATCTACCAGATCACTCAGAGCGGTGTTGAGTTTCTCTCAGCGGGCGAAAGGATGACCGCAGAGCTCGTGAAGCTCATGCAAACTATGCAAATCGAAGCAGGTCCCTAATTCGAATGCCTGTAACCTTGCGTTTTCAGGGCGAAACTGATATCTAAGAGACGCTTTGACAGGGGCTCGAAAGTTGCGGGGTTTGGAACACGAGTCGTATTCTCACCACAATAAAGAAGAGCCCGATCGCTCGTGTCGCAATTCTCGTAGCGTTAGTCTTCTTGATCACGTACGGTGGCATGGCGATTGCCAAGATTGCCATGAGTACCGAGTCGCCGGTGATGGTGGTTCCAAGTACTAGCATGGTTCCGACGCTGAACGTGGGAGATATTGTGATCGTCAAAGGTGTGGATACCAGGACAATAACCGTTGGCACGATCATCATTTTCAGAAGCCCGAGCGGCTCGATAGATATCATTCATCGAGTAATTGGGATAACTAAGCAGGGAGACAAGTTGTACTTCCAGACGAAGGGAGACCATAATCCTGGGCCCGATCCTTGGCTGCCGGGCGTTCCCGCGGAGAATGTGAAGGGCGTTCTGGTTGGGAAGATACCTTACGTTGGATACGTTACGCTGGCGCTCTCAGGTCCTCGTGGATACATCATGATCGGTTTCCTGATCTTTCTCATGATCGTCTTCGAATACTACGACTCCAGAAAGAAAACGACTCCCAAGACCGACTAGCGGCGACAGCGCTCGTGCTTTGGGCCAGATACTGATTCGGCGTAAGTCGCGAGAATGCGGCCTTTACAAGTCGCATTTATATAGGCTTCCTTTATAAAGCGCCTTAAATACCGCTGGAGTGGCTACTCTCTGGCCAAAGGGAAAGCTTTCATCAACATCGAGAACGTGGTCGCGTCGGCAACGCTGAAACAGAACATTGACCTGAACTCAATTGTCCGCGTCTTCCCAGG
>JBEKGZ010000137.1:0-3888 GCA_050012535.1 Bathyarchaeia archaeon
GGCGTTATCTGCATGGGACCCGCAACGCGTGGTGGCTGCGGCGCACAATGCATAAGCGCCAACATGCCATGCCGAGGTTGCTACGGCGCGGTCCCAGGAGTACTGGATCAAGGCGCAAAGATGCTCTCCGCCTTGTCGTCAAACTTTGACGCCGAGAGCGAAGAGGAGATTGAACGGATCGCAAGTGGAGTAGTGGATCCAATCGGGACCTTCTACAGGTATACTCTGGCTCGGTCATTGCTGAGGAGGGCGAAGGCATGAAGACCGTTAGCATAAACCCAGTCACCCGACTGGAAGGACACGGAAAGATCGAGATCTTCCTCAACGATGAAGGAAACGTTGAAAACGCGTATTTCCAAGTTCCAGAACTGAGAGGGTTCGAGAAGTTCTGCGAAGGAAGACCTGTAGAAGAGCTGCCTGACATCACAAGCAGAATATGCGGTGTCTGCCCCGAAGCCCACCATATGGCAGGCACAAAAGCACTGGACGCAGTCTTTCATGTCGACCCGCCATCCTCCGCCAAGAAGCTCAGAGAGCTGCTGTACAGCGCATTCTACGTGTCAGACCACACAACTCACTTCTACATACTCGGCGGACCGGACTTCATCATGGGTCCAAAGGCGCCGAAAGCAGAACGCAATATCTTAGGCGTGATAAACAAGGTCGGCCTTGACGTCGGCTCTTCCGTGATCAAACACCGTTCCGACGCACTTGATGTCGTAGGTATGATCGGCGGAAGAAGGATTCATCCGACATGCGGCGTCCCAGGCGGGGTCAGCAAACCCATCACTGAGGAAGAAAGAACAAAGATCGAAGAGATCGCAAAATCCGAAATTGAGTTCGCCAAGTTCACTCTGAAACTCTTTGATGACATTGTCTTGGCGAACAAGGATTACGTGAGCCTGATAAAGAGCGACCTCTACACAACCCCAACCTACTACATGGGTCTCGTAGACGACCAGAACCGAGTTAACTTCTACGACGGCAAGGTCAGAGTAGTCGACCCTGAAGGAAACGAATTCGCAAAATACGCTGCGGCCGAATATCAACAACACCTAGCCGAACATGTTGAGCCTTGGACATACCTGAAGTATCCGTACCTGAAGAAAGTCGGATGGAAGGGACTGATCGGAGGAAAGGACAGCGGCGTCTACAGGGCCACTCCTCTCGCACGCCTCAACGTAGCTGAAGGAATGGCCACACCGCTTGCACAGGCCGAGTACAAGAGAATGTACGAGACTCTAGGGCGCAAGCCCATTCATTCAACACTTGCGACACATTGGGCACGTCTGATTGAACTCCTCTACGCTGCAGAGCGGATGCATGATCTAAGCCGGGATTCTGAGATCACAAGCCAGAACGTCCGCACAATTCCAACCGCAACTCCCGACGAAGGCGTAGGTATTGTGGAGGCTCCGCGCGGGACGTTGACGCATCACTACACTACGGATGCCAAAGGACTCGTGAAGAACGTTAACCTGATCGTGGGGACAACAAACAATCATGCCGCGATAAGCATGTCCATCAAGCAGGCGGCACAGGGACTGATCAAGAAGGGCGAAGTTTCAGATGGCTTGCTGAACATGGTAGAGATGGCTTTCAGAGCCTACGACCCATGCTACGGTTGTGCCACACACACTCTGCCAGGACAGATGCCCCTCGAAGTCAACATCTACAACAAGGAAAGAGCTCTACTACGAAAACTGCAAAGACCATAAGACACAATCTCACTGAGCTCAGTTCCTGAAGAGGCCGAAGTCGAGCCAGCCCAGGGACTGATCAAAGTGAGGAGACTCATCCTCGGTATAGGTAATACCATAATGGGAGACGACGGTGTAGGCATCTACGTCGCCAGGATGATAAAGAACAGGACTCGATCGCAAGCCGACTTGCAGTTCAAGGAACTTGGCGCCAGTGGCTTCAAGCTAGTCGAAGAAATACTAGGATACGACGACGTGATAATAGTAGACTCGTACGCCTCAACGGAGACTGACGCTGGGCAGATTCGGGCATTCAGTCCCGAGGCCTTCGAGGACACCGTGCATGCTTCATCTCCACACGGCGCGAACTTCTCCACCGCTCTTGAGCTCTACAGAAGCCTCCAGCCTGACAAAATACCAAAAAAGATCCGCATTTTCACGATAGACATTCACCCAGCAGATGCATTTGGAGAGAGTCTGAGCGGCCCCGTCCAAGATGCGGCTATCAAGCTTGCAGAAATGATCGTTCGGGAAATGGGGCAGGCAGGCTGATTCCGAGCGCGCTAAACAATGACTAATTCGCGAGTACACTTGTTCAGTCTCTGTGCTTTCCCCGCTTGAATGACGACTATGTCCTCAATTCGAACTCCAAACTTCCCAGGAAGATAAATGCCAGGCTCAATGCTGAAGGCCATGCCTTCCTCAAGCTTCATTGAGTTGCCGGCCACGATGTACGGTTCCTCATGGACTTCCAATCCGATTCCGTGTCCTGTGCGATGGACGAAGAATTGCCCGTAACCGGCGGCCGTGATGATATCTCGTGCGACCTTGTCGACGCTCTGCGCCTCAACTCCCGTCAGCGTCTTCTTGAATGCCTCCTCTTGGGCAGATCGTACAGTGGCGTACACTTTCTGTCTTGCAGCATCGCAGCTGCCAACGGCGATCGTTCGTGTCATGTCAGAACTGTAGCCGCGGCAGAGGCATCCATAGTCAAGAACCACTAAGTCGCCTCTCTGAAGCCTACGCTCGCCTGACCTGTAGTGAGGGAGAGCTGAATTTGGCCCGGAACCTACTACGGGCTCAAAGGCGACGGCGTCTGCGCCTAGCCTTCGAAGGTTGTAGACGAGCTTTGCGGCCACCTCGTGTTCGCTCATTCCTATCCCGCATTCTTTGATTGTCTCAACGAAGGCGTTGTCAGCGATATTGGCGGCTTTCTCCATTAACTCGACTTCTTCGGAGCTCTTTCTGATGCGCAGCTGGTTCATCACTGAACCTGCGTCCTCATACTTGGCGTCCGGCGCCGCGGAGAGAAGCATGATGAGAAAGAGCGACCACATTCGGCTGTCAACCGCAATCGTTTGCCCTCTTTTGAGCGTGCGCTTCAGTGTGGTGGACAGGAGAGCCTTCGGATCTTCCGAGTCCTTCCATGAGACGAGATTCTCAATCCAACTGAACGACCTGACGTGTTCCTTGTACAGCTCTGGAACTATGAACAATGGATCGCCAGATTGAGGGATGATGAGCGCTAGGAGGCGTTCGCTAGGCTCCTCGAGGAAGCCGCTCAGATAGTACATATTCGGGCCCGGCGCGAGAAACACAACATCGATGCTTCTCTCAGACATGATTCGTTGACATCGTTCCAGTCGAGGTTTGTAGATCCCGGCATCCTTACTGTGAGACATGACTCCTGACATCTCTTCTGTGCCTCTCGTTTCGCATGCGTTGCAATTCTGCAAAGGATCTTAGGCTATGAATAACAGTTGCTGATAGGTACTCTCGGCGCAGTCTGTTGTCGGTCACGGTCCCCAGGTTCTAGTTGTAGCTTCTCGGTGTTATTCTAACCAGTGTTGCGTGTATTTGTGTTGAGGTCTTTTCGTAGCAGGTCGACTGTTTTCTTGAAGGGCTCAAACAGATCCATTTCCATTCTCACAGGTATTCGGGAGCGCACTGTGAATTCATGAGGTTAGTGTAGCCGATTCGTGAGATTCATGAGATGCGCGGGGGTCCTAGCTTTCGCTGACACAGGTGGTGGATGGATGAGTCATAAACTCTGGCGCCACGCTCTTAAGGTGACAGTGAACTATCCTAAGCCTTTACTACGAGCGTTTTTCCGAGCATGTCGCCCAGACGCTGTTTCTTGTCGGTGGCGGCGATCAGGATTATTCCTAGAATGTAGAGCGTTGGTAGA
>JBEKGZ010000138.1:0-4228 GCA_050012535.1 Bathyarchaeia archaeon
GCGGCAGCTCTGTCGGAGATGTTCTTCAGTTTCGATGACCTTACCGCGGGTGTAGATATCGCGTAGAGATTATTCTCGAGGACGTAGACAACGGGAAGTTCCCAAAGTGACGCGAGGTTCATGCCCTCGTGGAAGGCGCCTGTGTTTGATGCGCCGTCGCCGAAAAATGACACACAGACCTGGTCAGTTTTTCTGAGTTTGCTTGACAGGCCGACACCTGCTGCGATTGGAATTCCCGCGCCTGCTATACCGCTGCACCCTACAATACCGATGTCCGGCGCTGCGATGTGCATCGAGCCCCCTCTGCCTTTACAGTATCCTGTTTCTTTCGCAAAAAGCTCAGCCATCATCTTGCGAAGTTCACCGCCCTTCGCGATACAATGACCGTGCCCTCTGTGGGTACTGGTGATGTAGTCCTCCTTTCTGAGCGCTGAGCATGCTCCGACAGCAACGGCTTCTTCTCCAACGTAAAGGTGAAGGAGACCTGGGATGTTTCCTCGAGCGCTTTCTTCTGCAAGCCTCTCTTCGAATCGTCTGATCCGAAGCATGTTTCGGTACATCTGCAGTAGCTTCTGCGAAGTATAAGGCTTTGCGGAATAGTGCGCTAGAATACGATTGAAAGCGGGTCGATGTCACCTGCGTGCAGTTTCGTTCCAGACGCGTCTTACAAAATCTGCGGCAGCTTTCACTCCCGCAGGTCCTTTGAAGCTTGCTTCCTCCATACATATCCAACCGTCGAATCCAGCGCCTCTGAGAATTTGGAACATCTCCTTGAACGGAACCAAGCCAGTTCCGAGCAGAACGTGTTTCAGTTCGCCGCGTGTTGAAGTGTCTGCGGCATGAACGCTGATAACGCGACTGAGGACTCTCTTCAGAACTGGAATTGGGTCGTCTCCATACGCAATTGTGTTGGCAGTGTCCCAGTTCACACCCAAAGAGACGTCCGCAGTTCTTTCCACGATCTCGAGAAAGACATCAGTGGGGTGCGAGAAGTCTGTGTACTGCCATGCTCCAGGTTTGGCATGATTCTCATAGGCTAATTTGACTGGATATCCTCGGGCAAACTCCGTTGCCTTGACAAGTCCGTTTACCGCCCATTCAATGCCCTCACGCCGGCCGACGCTTGGATGCGCTTGGCCTGCTGTGACGCGAAGGAGATCTGCGCCCAACCTTGACGCGGCAATGATATCCTCCTGCAACCCGGTGAGTTGCCGCTCACGTACGACGCCATCGGGATGCGTGAAATCCGGGTAGGTGGTTACCATTGCAACCCGAATTCCCGCATCCTCAATCTCCTGACGAATCTTGTTGAGGTATTCTAGCTCTCGGCTTTTCAGAAATAGGACGCTCAGGTCAATCCCGTCCAAGCCGGTCCGAGCCCCCTCGAGCGCCCAATCCTTGATGCTCATGCGTGCATCAATGATGTCTCGGAAATAGGAAACCGGTAGGCAACTTAGCCTCATATCTGTCGTACACCTCCATTCGTCGATGAGTACTGATTTGCACTCACAACCGATTTATCGTTCGACAAGTTCCATAATGACGCCATCAAGGGGATCCTCGAAGACAGCGATTCTCCAAGGCTTCTTGCCAGGTTTCTTCGCATATCGTATCTTGGGAGGAGCCTTCTCCGCGGCGTATTCGATCTTAGTCCTGCCTCTTGCGACTTCGAATGGTTCGCCTATCATGGTCGCTCCTGCTGCCTTCAACCTACTGATTGCCGCATCCAGATTTCGCTCTCTCATTCCTAGATGAGTAATGCCGATAGATCCTCGCATCGTCTTCTGCCAAGTCTCAGGACTCGGAGGCTGGATTGCAGAGCTTTCAGCGGTTATGATCTCCAGGAGGAAGGTGTCACTGTACAGGTAGGCATTCTTGAACACAGTTCCAGGAGAAGGATTCAGAACGGATATTCGGAGCAGTTTCAATCCCAAACCTTTCGAATAGAATTCGACTGGCTTGTCAACATCACGAACGGTAAGTGAGACGTGATCCATTCTCACGGCGAACACCAGACGCCTGAGTATGTGCGTGGTAGGTTTTCTTTTTTGCTCATGGAACTGAAATGGCTCGAGCTGGTGCTTGGGCCAAGCAACTTGACGGATACGCTTAAAGGGCTTCGAAGTCATTGCAAGTTCTCAATCGGAAGTGTGTTGTGATGGGTTCGAGAATCGGTTTCATAGGGCTTGGAATCATGGGCAAGCCTATGTCGAAGAACCTAATGAAGAGTGGACACGAGTTAACAGTCTACGATGTTGTCGATGGCCCGGTCAGAGAGCTCGAGCAAGCGGGCGCCAAAGCTGCGCACTCGTCCAAAGAGGTTGCCGAGAAGAGTGATCTGATTATCACCATGCTGCCTGACTCACCAGATGTCGAGAAAGCTGCACTAGGCTCAGGCGGCGTCTTCGAGGGAGTGAAGAAGGGATGCACGTACATTGATATGAGTACGATCTCTCCTGTCACATCAAAGAAGCTTGCGGAAGTTGCCAAAGCAAAGGGCGTTCGAATCCTCGACGCGCCTGTTAGCGGAGGAGAGAAGGGCGCGATAGAAGCGACGCTTACGATAATGGTTGGCGGAGCGAAGGACGTCTTCGACGACTGCCTACCGATCTTCCAAGCGATGGGCAAGAACATCGTCTACTGTGGCGGGGTTGGATCTGGACAGGTCGTCAAGGCCTGCAACCAAATACTTGTCGCGGGCGTCTTAGAAGCGGCTAGCGAAGCGCTTGTACTCGGCACAAAAGCAGGAGTCGACCCTGAGACCGTTCTCAAGGTAATAGCGGGAGGATACGCAATGCGTGTCCTTGATGCGAGAGGACCACTCATCCTGAAGGGAGACTTCAAACCAGGTTTCAAGACGAAGCTCCACTACAAGGACTTGGGAATTGCACTCGCAGCTGGATCCGAATACGGGGTGCCCCTTCCCATCACCGGCCTAATACATGAGATGATGGGCGCGATGAAGGTTTGGGGACGCGGCGAATACGATCATTCGGGGATCATAACAGTCATTCAGGAACTTGCCAAAGTGGAAACGAAGAAGTAGGACCAAGATGATCAAGAGACTCAATCATGTTGGCGTGATCGTACACAACCTAGATGATACGCTAAAGATCTACGAGAAGATATTCGGTCTGAAGCCTGCTACAGTCAAGACCGCTATGGAAGGCAAGGCAAGAGTCGCGTTCGTGCCTGTAGGGGACGGCGAGATAGAGCTGATCCAGCCGCTGGACCCGAGCCTTCCTCAGAGCAAGTTTCTTCAAACTCGTGGTCAGGGCATTCACCACATCTCCCTTAGCACAGACAATATCGAGTCAGAAGTAGATAGAATGAGGAAGGAAGGGGTGGCTTTCGCCGCTGAGGCGCCCAGGATAGGGGCTCATGGCGTGAAGATAATCTTCACCAAGCCTGAGACAACGGACAATATTACCGTCGAGCTGTGCGAAGAGCCCTAGCACATATCGTAGTCCAATTTCGCCCTCTTTAGCTCCCCCTGTCCCGCCGGGTGGAAGGGCTTTGTTCACGTAGTCTTCTTCGGGAACGTAGTAGTCGGTATTCTCTTCTCACCCAGTTCAGGATGCTTCTTTACTAGAGTCTCAAAGCGTTTCAGTGCGCCGGGCGGCACTTCGTCGGGGTCGATCCTTATGTCTATTATTGAGGGTCTGCCTGAATCGAATGCGTTCTTGAGCGCTTCTTTGATTTCGGTTGGCCTCTCGACCAGCTGTCCGTAGGCGTGGCATGCTTCCGCGAACTTCACGAAGTCCATCACATATGACTGAGTTACGATGTATCTTTCCGGCTCCCACATGCCGTAGCCGAACTTCTGTCCTTGAATAATCATTCCTAGGTTCATGTCGTTCAGTATGCACCAGACGACTGGGATGTTGTACGCTGAGGCGGTGTTGACCTCTTTACTGAGCATCGTGAAGCTTGCGTTTCCACAGCAATCGACGACTTGACGATCGGGCGCGCCAAGTTTGGCGCCTATTGAGGCTGCGACACTGAAACCCATCGCGGTATGTCCGCCGTCGGCCATGAATCCTTTCGGCATCAGCGCCTGATAGTACTTCTCGACCCATGCTAGGTTGTTGCCACAGTCCGCCCAAACAATCGCGTCCTTGTCGAGGAATTCACGGATCTCCCTGACCGCTCTCTGAGGCTTGATCGGAACTGCGTCAGAGAAGCTCTGAGGCTCCATGTAGTACTTGAGCTCCCCCTTCAATGCGAG
>JBEKGZ010000139.1:0-3816 GCA_050012535.1 Bathyarchaeia archaeon
GAGCTGCTGAAGAAGGTTCAAACCGATCTCCTAGCCACCCTCGGAATACGCGCCAGAGTCGAATTGGTTGAAGAGGGAGCTCTTCCACGTTCGGAAGGCAAGGCTCGCCGTGTCGTGGACCTAAGGCCCAAAGAGTAGATCACGGAGCGGAATCAAGTTGGAAAGATCCGCGATAGGCCTGGTGCTCTTAGTAGCCCTGATCTTTGCAGGCGCGTTTCTCAACCTGAGATTTGTTCTCGCGATTCTCGCATTCATCATAGTGTTCGTTGGGATTGTGGAATTTCGACAATCCGGGGCGACCATGGCAATAGTAAGTCTGGCAGTGGATCTCGTCTTGGCTGTTGCTTACTTCAATACTAACCCGATGGTGGCTCTCGGCGCAGCAATCTATGGAATCTTCAAATCATTCGGCATAACGATCTCAGTGCTCGCGACGATGCTGATGATCTTCCTCATGAGGGAGGTCGGAGCCCTCGAGAAGATCTCAGCCGCAGTAGAAGCCGCGGCTACGACGAAGGAACAGCAGGCTCTCTTCCTCGGAGTCGGTTTCGGATCCTTCGCAACATCGCTTGGAGTAGTAACGCCGTCACTCTTTCCTCCCTTGTTGGTTGCGATGGGATTCTCACCATTTGCTGCAATAGCTATCGCGGTGCTAGGCTACAATGCAACTACGTCCTACGCACTCCTTTCAGTCCCAATCAGTCTGCCGGCGGACCTTTTCAAACTCGACCAGTTCGTGTTTGCGTACAAAGTAAACATCTTCCTTCCAGTTGTCTCTGTTCTAGTCTCGATCGCGATGCTCTGGGTCGTCGGGGGAAGATCGTCAGTGAGAAAGGGCGTCGTCTCGGCAATCATAGCTGGCGTCTCGATCGGATCCTCATGCCTCCTCTTTGGGCTCATCCGAGTGCCGATCATGCTAATCGGAGTTCTAGCCGGACTCGTTGGGATGCTCGTACTCTACTCACTCCGGAACTTGGCTGCGGAGCCCGTGCGAGGGCGCGAACCGATCGATCGAGCAGAAACACTCAGAGCCATCAGTCCATGGCTCATCCTCATAGTTCTAGCACTGGTAGTCAGCATTCCTCAGGTCACAGATTGGCTGAGGCGCCTCGATGGGCCCGCTCTTTGGATCTTCGACAAGCCACTGGACCTTGATGCATTTGCTCAGGTGTACACTTGGATTCTCGCGGCAACAATCCTCTCACTACCTATTCTGAAACCTAGTCGACAGCAGCTCAGGAAGACTTTGAGCCTATGGTTGAGGAGAATCTGGCAACCATTCATCGCATACTCTCTCTTCTTCGGGGTCGCCTATGTGATGGAGTGGAGCGCGATGAGCATCTCAAACGGAAAGATAATCCCCACAAGCGCATTCGCCGTCATGAACATGAACAACGTGGTTGGATTGACATTGGCTGCGGTGTTCGGGCCACTGTTCGTGCTTGTAGCGCCTTGGCTTGGCCTCTTCGGAGCAGTAGTCGGAGGTTCCGAAGCAAGCTCCAACGTGATGTTCTTCCCGATCCAGCACAAGGCCGCGGAGGGCATAGGGCTCACTGGGGCGGCGCAGAACAGCTCTGCTTTCATGACGATCTATGGGTCACACGCAAACGGGGGCGGCATTGCGTCGGCGATCACGCCTTCCAAGATAAACAACGCCGCCGCCACCATAGGAGCAGACGCGAAACTTGAGAGCGAGATCATGAGAAGCAACGTGCCTATCGTGATTGCGATCACTCTCGTCGTGGGCGTTCTAACCGGTCTGTTCGTACTATTCGGGATCTAGAGATACAACAATGAATTGAGCCTGATGGTCTCAAGCGGTACCTCTTTATCATCTCGAGTCCCTTCCGCCGATGGCAGAGTAAAGATGGACTACTCTGAAGTCGTGAAAGCTAGGCATTCGGTGCGGGCGTTTCAGAAGAAACCCGTAGAGGAAGAAAAGATACGCAGGATAA
This sequence comes from Bathyarchaeia archaeon, assembly GCA_050012535.1. GTDB lineage: Archaea > Thermoproteota > Bathyarchaeia > 40CM-2-53-6 > 40CM-2-53-6 > CAVPLU01. The sequence continues at coordinate 1,956 of JBEKGZ010000139.1, forward strand.
TTGAAGCCATCAATTTAGCGCCATCGGCAGGGGACCTTCAAGCATACGAGGTTGTCGTTGTGAAGGATCCGATGCTCAAGGACAAGTTGGCGAGGGCAGCTTTCGGCCAGAATTTCGTCTCCGAGGCTCCTGTCTGCTTTGTGTTTATCGCATATCCTGAGCGTTCTTCAAAGAAGTACGGACGCAGAGGCTCTGAGCTCTATTGCCTCCAAGACGCTGCAATAGCGACGACATATGCGATGCTTGCGGCCACATCGCTCGGACTGTCGTCCACATGGGTAGGAGCATTTGACGAAGAAGCCGCGGCAAGAGCAGTCGGCGCAACTGGAGGCAAGCGTCCTGTCGCTATCTTGCCTGTCGGCTATGCGGCCGAGTCCCCCGAGAACACTCCGAGGAGACCTGTCAGCGATATTGTGTCGCTGGACACTTCTGGAGCGCCGTACCCATTCTCTTTCATGGACAAGAGCTTCGAGAGGCCGACTCGGGATCTGAAACCTTAGACCTCTCTGAACAGGAATGGGTTGAGGCACTTCATCCAATCGCACCAAGTATCCGGATAGAGCATACGTTCCGTTGCGACTAAGCTGCCCAGCAAACGTCTGTCGTCCCACCAGATGAACGTGAAGCCGCGATCTCCTCGAGACCGGAGAAAACCGTTATCACGTGGAGAAAGCAAGCTTAGCCTGTCTGGGCCGGTAGTTCAGCTGGTTAGAAAGCTCAAAGCTTGGCTGGAACGTCGGCTTTACACGCCGAAGGTCGCCGGTTCGATCCCGGTCCGGCCCACCACCTCATATTCAGCAGAACTATCCGTGCCGGAGTTATGAGCTGCTCCTCCACGCGTCCAGCCGGACTTTCATTTGTCGGACCTCAGCTCAAGAGGGGCAGACCTACGAAAGATCGAGATCGTTCCTTAATTTGGCAGAATAGACCTCGATGATTGGATCCGAAATCTGTCTGATAAGATCTGCCGCTCAGCGGTGCAATGATGATGGCGCAATTATGGGCGATCTCAGTTCGTCGTACTGGTTCGCCTCCCACTAGGCAAGTATTATCTTGTCGTCCCAAGAGATCCTGAGTGGGGAGACGAAAATTGACTAGTAGAACGTCGAAATGGGCCGTGCTTCCTATCGCAGGGATTCTAGTCATTCTCTTCTACTGCGCCTTTACCTTCACATCGATAGTCCTCTTTCCGAGGCCCGTCAGCCCTATGAGTGACTGGCTAAGCGATTTAGGAAACTCGAGCTATAATCCTCAGGGTGCGATCTTCTACAATGTAGGTTGCGTTCTCACAGGGCTTGCGTTGTTTCCATTCTTTGCAGGATTCTACTACTGGTACACGGATGAGAAGTGGAGGAAGTCGCTGGTAATGATAACCCAAGCAGTCGGGTTCATCGCTGCCTTCGCATTGATGATGATTGGGGTTTTCTCCGAGAACGCCGGAGCAATACACCACTTGTGGTCGCTAGCGTTCTTCGTCTCCAATCTCTTTGTCTTGATATTGGCGAACGTCTCGCTCATGACTCATCGCAAGTTCATCAGACCTATCGGGTATTATGGCCTCATTGTGGCCGTGATCAATCTACTCCTTGTTGGTTTAGCGTACACATCAATACTCGAATGGTTCACGGTTTTCACGGCACTCGGCTATGTCGCGTTTCTCTCCTACAATACGTTCAGGGCATCATCGTCCTAGTGGCGTGCCCTGATGCCCTGGAAAAAGCGTGTGTGTGCGCACCAGGCTACCCACCTATGAAAAGTCTGTAGCCCCGTGGGTGTTTCTCTGGGGGTGGCTCTTCTGCGTGGCGTTCAAGTGGTATTGGCTAGGTTCTCGAGTCGTTTATGTTTTTGCTGTGTGAGTTCT
>JBEKGZ010000140.1:0-3779 GCA_050012535.1 Bathyarchaeia archaeon
CATTCCGTCAAAGAGTTAAATCCGACCCGGCAAATGTTGGAGTCGTTGGGGTACACGCAATGCCGATCAAGAATGGCGATTTCGTCCTAGCCAACTACACGCTGAAAGTAAAAGAGAGCGGCGACGTAGTCGACACAACGATAGAATCCGTTGCCAAGGAAAAGGGACTACACCACGAACATCATGAACATGAAGGAACCGAAGAGACCGATATCCACAGATACGAACCGTTCTTCATAGTTGTGGGAGAAGGCTGGGTCCCGAAAGGCCTTGATGAGGGGCTCGTAGGGCTAGAGACAGGCCAGTCCTCAACAATCGAAGTCCCCCCTGACAAGGGATACGGAACAAGGGATGCGTCCAAAGTCAGACTCGTGCCACTGAGAAGATTCAGAAACGAAGGAATCACCCCAGTGCCTGGCATACAAGTGACCCTCGAAGGAAAGGTTGGACAAGTTCGCACGGTCGGCGCAGGCCGAGTACAGGTAGACTACAACCATCCCCTAGCAGGACGAACCCTAGTCTACGAAGTCTCAATCCAGAACGTGATCGAAAAGACCGAAGACAAGATCCGAAGCATCATACACAAACGTCTGCCTGCGGTTGATCAAGCAAAGTTCGGACTACAATTGAACGCAAACGAACTCACAATCGAAGTGCCCGAAGAGGCTTTCTTCCTCGAAGACCTCCAGCTAGCCAAGAAAGCGATGTCAGCCGACATCGAGAAGTTCTTCGCAGATTTCTCGAAGATCGCATTCGTCGAGACCTACAAGAAGCCAACACCTCCTAAGGCTGAGGAGACTAAGACGGTAGAAAGCGCCGAAAAGACGCCAGCATAGACGCATCTCCGTGGCACTCGGGAAATGTTTTTAAGCGTTTCAGCAAGTGATAGGTTCGCGCGTTATTTCAAGCGCGGTTCTCAAGTCCTCCCGGAACTGCTCCGAGAGAGTAAGTGAACGAAATGTACAATCCGCCCATAGACAAAGTATCGAGATATGTCCTGAAAGGGACGACGACCGTCGGTCTCGTTTGCCGCGATGGAATTGTCCTCGGCACCGACACTCGTGCCACAATGGGGTATTTCATCGCCCATAAACGAGCCAAGAAAGTCTACCAGCTCGATGACCACCTCGCGATGACCATAGCTGGAGGCGTCGCAGACGCCCAAAACGTAGTAGAGATCGTCAAGGCAAATTCGAAACTGTACAAGTATGAAAAGGGCGTGATCATGCCCGTCAAGGCAGCCGCGAGCCTAACATCAAACCTGCTTTTCGCCAACAGGTACTACCCACTTATCCTCCAAGCTCTGCTTGGAGGCGTCGATGATTCCGGGCCTCACATATTCGCCCTCGACCCACTTGGCAGCACAATGGAAGAGAAATGCGTCTCAACCGGTTCCGGATCACCCATTGCCTATGGGGTTCTTGAAACGGAGTTCAAGGACGGCATGGCCGTGAAAGAGGCAATTCCGGTTGTCGTGAGAGCCGTCAGCTCTGCAATGAAGAGAGATTCAGCGAGCGGGGACAGCTTCGACGTGGCCCTCGTTACGAGCAAAGGATACGAGGAATTGGGTGAGGACGAGAAGAAGAAAATCCTTTCCAGCCTGAGCTAGGCAGAATCAGAATCCTTTCCCATCATTCAAGGTGGCTTCAATGGCTAGACCTATCGACGATTCTCACGTGCGAATACGCGAGACGATCCTGTCCAACATGCCCAAAGAAGCAGAAATAACCAGAATCGAATTCGAAGGACCCCGCCTTGCAATCTACGTCAAGAATGTTGTCCTACTATTGGAGCAGAGCTACGTAGTGACTGACATTGTCAATATGCTTCACAAACGCGTCGTCATACGCTCCGACCCATCCATCAGAGCAACCGAAGCGGAAGCGGAGAAAACGATCAAATCCACGATCCCGCAAGAAGCAGAGATCACCAACATAACCTTTGATCCTTCTCTCGGAGAAGTGACTATCGAAGCGAAGAAACCTGGGCTCGCAATCGGGAAAGACGGCTCAACCCTTCAACAGGTTATCAAAAGCACCAGTTGGAGGCCTAGAGTGCTGCGCGCCCCACCGATGCCGTCAAAGATCATCACTAGCACCAGACACATCCTCCACTCGGAGAGTGAAGCTAGGAATCGCATACTCCGAGATGTGGGAGAACGCATCTTCAGGCCAATGATAGGCACAAGGGATGGCGTGTTTGCCACTCCGCTCGGAGCTTTTCACGAAGTCGGCAGATCCTCTATGCTCGTCCAAACCGGTGAGAGCAATGTCCTGCTTGACCTCGGCATAAATCCCGGGTCAAATGATCCCTCACATGCATTTCCAAAGATCGACGCAGACGAATTCGACATCGACAGACTCGACGCCGTAGTGATTTCGCACGCACATCTCGACCACTGCGGCTTCGTTCCGTTCCTCTACAAGTACGGCTACGACGGGCCGGTCTACTGCTCGGAACCCACGGGCATTCTCATGACGCTTCTACAGCTTGACTTCTTGGACGTGTACAACAGGGAGGGAGCGCACGCACCGTATGATCAGAAGGACGTCCGCGAGACAGTAATGCACACAATCCCGCTGAAGTATGGCGTGGTCACCGACGTCGCGCCAGACATCAAACTGACACTCCACAACGCAGGCCACATACTCGGTTCCTCGATAATTCACCTGCACATTGGCGAAGGCTACCACAATATTGTTTACACTGGCGACTTCAAATTCGGCCGCACAATGCTGCTCGAGCCAGCGTCATGCGTTTTCCCACGAGCAGAGACACTCGTAATCGAGAGCACGTACGGTGGACAGGAGGACATCATGCCTGAGAGAATGAATGTGGAGGCCAAGCTCGCAACAATCGTGAACGAGACGGCCGAGAAAGGGGGCAAGGTCTTGATCCCAGTTCCAGCTGTCGGACGTGCTCAAGAGATCATGCTTGTTTTGGATAGCTACATGAAGAATGGAACTATCAAAGAGATGCCAATCTACATCGAGGGCATGATCTCTGAAGCCACTGCAATTCACACAGCCTTCCCGGAATACCTGATAAGAGAACTCCGAGATCAGATGCTGCACAAGGACATCAACCCATTCCAGTCAGACTACTTCAGTGTGGTGAATCACCCTGGAGACCGAGAACAGATCGTCGCTGGCCAACCAGCAATAATCATGGCCACATCCGGCATGCTGGAAGGTGGACCGGCGATCGATTATTTCAAGCAGCTTGCGTCGGATCCCAAGAATGTTCTGCTCTTCGCTAGCTATCAGGTGGAAGGAACGTTGGGGAACCGACTCAAGAACGGAGTCAAGGAAGTCTCAATGATGGGACGAAATGGAAAGATCGAAGCGATCAAAGTCGACCTGCGAATCGAGAGCGTCGAGGGATTCTCCGGACATTCAGACAGGAACCAGCTACTTGCATTCCTTCGCCGGATCTCGCCCAAACCCACCAAGATCATCGTTGGACATGGTGAGCGACACAAAGTGGACAGTTTCGCTCATGCAGTGTCGCGAATGTTCAAAGTCAGAACGATAGCGCCTGATCTCCTTGAGACGATCAAGCTGAAGTAGGCCGCGTGCGACCGGCTATTCTAGCACGTTCTGCTCACCGTCGCGTCCTTTCGCCGTTGAGGAATTGCCTGAAGCCCGATCTTTGTCTCGCCAGATTCTGATGCCAGGCGGAGTCAACACGACGCGCTCTTCTCCTAGTCTAGCGATATCGCCACCCTGACGTTTCACGAAGTCCGTGAGTTGTTTGATGGCGACCTTTGTCTCCTCGAC
>JBEKGZ010000141.1:0-4636 GCA_050012535.1 Bathyarchaeia archaeon
TTGACGGAAGACCCGCGTATCTCCCGCCCTCCGGGAGCAATTACGCGTACTACAATAACCCTCAAGTGAACGCCATATTTGACAAGCTCTACAGCTCAACAGATCCCGCGACCCAAGTCCAATTGACTCATCAGTTCCAAGAACTCATATTCAACGACGCCCCTTACAACTATGTCTACGAGACAATTGACCCCGTCCCGAGAGCCTCGAAATTCACCGCTTGGGGTGACCCTAACGTCTACAGTGAGATTACTTTCCCCGACGTTCAGCACTGGGGAGGGTCAGACAGTCTCACTATGGCTGAAGGAAGCAACATCTTTCCGGGCAACACGCTGAATCCAATAAACAGTGCTTCCTCAAACAGCTTCTACGCAGCTTACGTATGGTTCCAAATAATGGGAGGACAGCTACAGGAAGCCGATCCGCGGATTTCCAACTACATAATGGGTACAGCTCAGAGCATCACTCCAAGTGCGGACGGATTGACATGGACTGTTGACATAAAGCCAGGCGTCACATTCCAAGACGGAGTTGAGGTCACCGCAGACGACTTCGTCTTCACACAATACGCGGCGACCAACCCCGGCGCCGCATCGGTCGGGCTGGGAAGCAACGTGCAATACCTCGGCAGTAAAGTCACATTCACATTCCTCAACGGAACCTCCCGAGTAGATGACAACACTGGTCCACAAGTTCCTGAGACTGATGGTTGGTGGAAAGCGACTAGCAAATATGAATTCCAGTTCCATATTCCAGCAATCTATGCTTTCACAAGCACAGTCTACTGCGCGTTTTCACCGCTACCTATGCACATAATGGAAGGCTTTCCATTCGATAGCTGGGACAGCGCACCGTTCAGCACCGCTTCCGCGCCCTACACGTATAGCTGGGATGCGTCACGGTATGGCGGTACAGGCAGCTACACTGCAGTTGGTCCAGTCGGCGCTGGTGCATACTATCTAAAGGATTACGACTTCACCAACAATATTGCAACCCTAGTGAAGTATCCCGGATACTGGAACGCTACTGGCCTGCAAGCTCTCGGACAATTCACGGTCAACACCTACAAAGTGCAATGGATTGGTAGCAAGGACTCCGCTATCGCCGCATTGAAGAACGGTCAAGTAGATCTGTTGGACTACAACTATGCACTCGCCAAAGACAAGCCAACACTACAGCAGATTCCTAATATCAACATCATAACTGCAACTGAGCTGGGCTGGCAGGAGATGGGATTCAACATGAACAATCCTGTCTTTGGTACAGGTGCCGATACGCCCCTTGGGAAGAGTAACCCCTCGCAGGCAGGCGAAGCCGCTCGGCTAATACGCAAGGCAATCAGTCACCTCATCCCGAGGGACCTGATCGTAAGCCAGCTCCTGGCTGGATCCGCATACCCATTGGCGACCTTCCTTGGTCCAGGCTGGGGACAGTGGTACGACCCGAACCTCAAACCGGACAGCTACGACGTTAACGCCGCAGCAACTCTGCTGCAGCAAGCCGGCTATTCGGTCAAAGTCGGACCTCCCCCAGCGCAGATCGCATACGCTGGTAGCCCAATGCTGGGCACTGGGTCCGTCACCATCACTGGACGTGCCCCGGTGGCGAACATGCTGGTAATGATCCAGCAGAGTGCAGACGGTGGTAACACATGGACCGACTTCGCGCCGGCAATCAGCGACAACGCAAGTAACTACCAACTCGCAGCACCCGCACCACCAGCCTTTGGCACGGCATGGTATCGGGCAAACTTCACTGGTATCGTCCCTACCCCGGACTTGGTACAGGCAATACAAAATGGCACAATGAAACTTGACACAGGCCAATTCCAGAAACTGACCAGCGACAAGACCAACTGGCTCAACGGTCGGCAATTGCTTCCACAAACCATGACAGATCCCATCGCGGTTTCGTCCACGTCTGCCGACGCAACGGTGCTCGGCGTCGTAATCCTAGTCATCATTGCACTGGTAGGCGCCGTGGTCTGGCGAAGCCGAAAGAAACCCGCACCAACTAAGAAGTAGTCACGACACGCGCTTGGAGGGAAACCCCTCCAAGCTCCCACGTTTTTTCTTACATCCCTCTGATCCTAGAGGTGCATGTAAATTGATACCACTATCAATATTGAGAACAAGATTACCCCCGCTAGGAACAGCACCGACGCCTGCCGTTCTGACATCTTGTGTTTTGACGATGAATACCCCTGTTTCGAAGCCAAGATGGTTTTTCTGAATTGAGTGGCACCTATCGAAGACGCAAAATCGATTAGACCTGCTGTAATAAACAAGACGGCAACTTCTCCTAAGATGAGGTCCCCCACAACCTCGATGAAAGTGAACCTGAGAAATGTTAGAAGAAACCCCACAACACAGTCAGCGACGAGGATACCCGTGGCAAGCTGGACAGACCGACGTACAATTCTCGGAAAGCTTAACATAAGCCCTTCAGCACCACCATTCGTTACGAGGAATCAAGCACGTGCCAAGGCCTTGAAACAGCGGAAAGGAGATCGGCCAAACAAAAAAGATCGGACTCGGCTTCGGACATACTCCTTCGCAGTAACGACCATTGTCATAATGATCGCCATAGCCGGAGCGTACTATTTATCCCTCCCGACGGTCGAGCATATTCCCGCAAACTTTGAATTCGAACTGCAGGAATGGATGACGTACGTTCCCACCGACGCGCAATATGTCGGATATGTGAACTACGGACAAGCGTTCTACGTGAGCGATAACTCATCGCTCTTCGGGTCGGAGACCGTCTTTGAACTCCCTCAGTTGGGCTTCGCGATCATTCCAAATGACCTCACTTATGAGTTAGTAGTCCAGCTGCCGGAGCCGAAATACAGTGGCTCCTCGACAGTGCTCCAATTGACCGCCCAAGCACAGTCTGACCTCGTTAACGATATCACTTCCGCTGGCCTGGCAAAGATGCATACTCTGAACTACAGCGGATATACGATCTATCAGTTCCTGATGCGCAAGTTTGGAGATCAAAACTCAAACCTCGGATACTTGACTATCATCAATCATGACTTGATTCTCAGCAACGACAAGTCCGCATCCCTCAAGAATGTAGAAGCGATTGTTGATCAAGTGAGCTCGCATGGCGAGAGCCTATTCGACGAACCTAGTGTCAGGAGAGGCGTGTTTGCATCCGGAGTCTCGGGTCAAAGCTACGTGGCTCTCTACGTAGGCATGTTTCCAACTCAACTAAACGATACGAAGATGGCAATCAAATCTGTAATTGGCAATGGCGATTCCATTTCAGTGTCGAGAGCACTGCTCTTTCCGACATCTGACATCGCCGTACAACGCTGGAATCAAGCGCATGAGGTCTACAAGAATGCTGGAGGCTACAAGATTCTGGATTCGTGGCTAGTTGTTACTTACGATTATCCTCTAGCTAGGATGCGAACTGAATTGATAGGAATCTGAGAGCCCCTGCTATAGCGTCAACAGAAGCTTCTAGATTCAAGGGTTCCATGAACAAAGAACAACCTTTCCTCTCGTCAGTCAGACTCCGACACACTTTTGGCTGTATTCGAACATAGGTATAGCGGGGCGATGATGAGAGCTGGTATTGGAGAAGCTTGTGATCGTTGAAACCAGAACCGAGCCCTATCTCATATGACATCTTGTTGGACCGCGCATCAACATTTAAGATGCATCCACTTTCAACATGCTTCAGATAGGCGAGCTGTGATCTAAGGAGCAGCTACTTTAGCTGGGATTCCTCAACAATGCGAGACATGCTCTGGGACCTAGCGTACGGACAGCCACAGGAAGAGCTTACTCAACTCGTCGAAGGCGGGCTGGAGCCTTGCAGGGTTCTGGACATCGGATGCGGAACAGGAACCAACGTCGTCTACTTGGCCAGTAGAGGGTTCGAAGCCTCCGGGTTGGATATCTCGCGTGCGGCCTTAAGGAAAGCTAGGAGTAAGGCTTCGAGGCATGGTGCGAATTGTCGCTTCTACAGGCTTGACTTCACGGACAAGGAAGCCGTCGTATCAGCAGGCCTCTCGACATTTGATTTGCTCATAGACAGCGGATGCTACCACAGCCTATCACCACAGGCCAGAGACGGGTACCAAGACTCCATACAGCGAGTATCTCATGTCGGAACGGTCTACCTACTATGGTGTTTCCTACAAGACTCAGCCTGGCGCTTTGGTCCTCCAGGAATCGACCGGCGCGAGGTTCATGAACGTTTCTCGAAGAACTTCCAGGTACGCGACGAACGTGAGCTTGAAACCTACAGGACAATGCTCTTCTACCAAATGAAGAGACTGAATTGAACCCACACCGGACCGTCACCTCTACGCATCATGACCAGACGCGCAGTCGCCCCTGATAAGAGCTGGAGAGATAGGGGGTCTAGGGAGAGATCAAGGAGACCGAAGCTCTCCGCAGACAGGCGATGGATAACGTAATGTCGGAGCTTTTCATTCCACGTGGGGATGACCCTCACGATCGAGTGGACGCGAACTGCCCTTGCTCTGCCCAGCAGCGTCCGCAAGGAGCTATCGTCAAGATTGAACAGGCTCCATCGATATTTTCCTGAGATGAAGCCGCGGATGAAGGTCGGGATCACTCGCTCGTATGAAGGCCTGGCATTCCAGTCCAAAGAAGGT
>JBEKGZ010000142.1:0-4510 GCA_050012535.1 Bathyarchaeia archaeon
ATTCGCTTCCGGGACCTTTGTGCGAGATCGTAGCCACTTTCATCACGGGTAGCTTGCGCGTCTTCACGCCAGCCTGTTCCTTGGCTTTGCCCTTGAAGGTGATCCCGATGTCGCTCCTGAGGCTCTCTGGAGGGGTCTTCTCTGGGTCATCATGATACATTGCCATTGGATAGAACCCTGGCATCACCTTCTGTTCTTTGGCCCAAGCGTACAGTCGCTTGATGTAATCGTCCCACGGCACCGCATCGTACGGTCCTCGGTGCTCAATGTAGGCTAGGTTTGCTGCCTTTCTACTCTCAAGCCGCGGATTCAAGATCTTCTCCGCTTGTCGTAGCAGGCTGGAAGTATTTCTGATTTCCCAGCGGCAGGAGTCGGCTGCTGGATTCCTCCCCTAACGGTTCGAGGATTGGAGCACAGGAGTAGTCTTTGTGGGTGGTGGCGTAGTGGGCAGGTAAGCTGGTGCGGGCAACAGATTTGAACAATGATTTTCGTTCTTATCTTGTGTCACGAGGTGTTGTCTCGACAAGCCATAAGTATTCCTAGCTTCTATTATCTCATCGTTCTGAAGAAGTAAGGGCGAAGCTGTCGGCGATCTGGTCTCTCAAATGCTGAATCTCGGCGGCCGCACCATCTAGACATTAATGTCTACACATTGAATCGGAATCACCGGTTCAAATTTGGACGCCCGCACTACGCGACCACACACACAGTATTCGTGATCCACATACCCATGATCGTCTCTCTTGCCGTCCTGATGCAGGGAATTCACGTGTATTCATTGCTGAAATTCGGGTTGGCAGCGGTGATCGGAGTCCCGCTCTGCTTCGGAGTCGCTTACCTAGTCCGAAAGATACCGCTCGCGGACAACGTCCTCTAGAATGGAATAAAGGTTAGACGTGTACGAAATGCATTATTCCCAGCGGAAATAACGAATCGCTATGACTGCGAAGATGACTGTGTAAGCGACCATCGTCACCAAGGTCGTATACGGTGGGGCGGCATTAAAGACCGAATAGAGTAAAGCCCTCGTAGCTGCGCCAGACGGAGAATAGTACATGACTGTCTGCAGCGGCCCACCCACTTGTGCGGGCTGAACCCAGAGACCCGAAAGGAAAAGCAAGAGAAAGAACAACAGTCCGGACAAGGCGCTTGCCACCGTCTGTGATGGAGCTATGGCTGCGATAACCAAGCCCAGTGAGAATATCTCCGCAATCGAGAGAATGATTGAGAGGACAAAGAACGGAATCCCCACATTTAGAGGCGCGCCGAAGATTATCTCTCCTCCAAAGATGACGATCAGGACCATCGCCAACGCAAAGACGAGATTTAGAATCAATTGTGCGCCGAGTAATCTGGACGGAGGCACCGGAGTTGTTGAAACCCTTCTGAGCCATCCTATCTCTCGGTCCCTCACTAGGATGTTGGGCAGAGAAGTAATTGCGATCGAAATAAATCCAATAACCATAATCGTTGGGATGTACAGATCAAGAACCGTCAGGCCCGTGTTGGCCACCTTCCCTGGTACTTGACCCGAAATGTATCCGAATAATACAAGCAAGGCGACCGGAAAGAAAACGCCAAACACTCCATACGGTTCTCGTAAGGCAAGCTTTCCTTCGACCTTGAGGAGTTCAGAAAAGTGGCCGCGCGGATTATTGTTCTTTGTTTCACTGGTGACTGAAGTCATGGTTCGACTCCTCCTGAAACGCCAGAAGCGCCCTCCTTGGTCAGCTTTACGAACGCATCGTCAAGGTTTCCAGTTTTCGCTTCTATATCGGATACGTTCACTCCAATTTTCGCAAGTGAATTGATGACAGACGCTGCTAGATCACCTGTACCGGTAACAGTAACGTATCTTCCTTTCCTCTCTACTTTGCTCACGCCTGGTATAGCATACAGAGTCTTGTCGTCAACTGGCTGTGATGGGACAAGACGCACTCTGTTCACTCCAGCTTGCGCTGCAATCGCTTCCGGTGTGTCGAGTGCTCTGAGGAGACCATGATTGATGAAGGCGAGGCGATCACACAACCTTTCTGCTTCATCCATGAAGTGAGTTACCAATATCACTGTGACGCCACGTTCTCTGATGCCTTCTATGAGATCCCACGTTTCACGCCTTGCTTCCGGGTCGAGTCCTGTAGTCAATTCATCCAGTATGGCAAGCTTAGGATTCCCAACTAGAGCAAGTGCTATTGACACCCTCTGTTTCTGACCGCCAGACAGCTTCTTGAAGAAAGTATTCTTGATCTTCTTGATTCCTAGTGACTCAAGCAGATCATCGGGATCTAGTGGGTTTGAATAAAAAGAGGCAAAGAGATCCACCGCCTCACCCACCTTGATGCGTGGGGGCAATGCGCTTTCCTGCAGCTGAACGCCAACAGACTTTCTTATCTCATTTCTATCCTTTTGCGGAGAAAGCCCGAAAATACTGATTGAACCTGAATCAGGCACGCGAAGACCAGAGATGCATTCCACGGTGGTGGTCTTGCCAGCACCATTAGGTCCAATGATTCCGAAGATTTCTCCTTTTCTTATTGAGAAGGAAATGTCGTTAACAGCAACAAATCCGCCGTACCTTTTGACGAGATGCTGAACCGTGATTACATCAGATGCTATTTGCGAACGTCCTAATGAATCAGAGACTTGACTCATTTGATCACATCAACCGACTAACCGTATTCCTGGCATACAACTGCCTTTCTTGTTCAAACATACCAGACAAATCTACACCGAGTTCTATTCATAGTTTTGACTTTCTTGATTATGGAGTGCTGGGAACCGCACAGTCTACGAGGACCGCTTCTCCTTGCTCTTTAGGTTCAACGCAACAGCTGCCCTGACAAGGTCCTTCAGGGCCGCTTCGTTGATTTTGTCCTCTTCGTGGATGTCGATGGCACGCCTGACGTTGCCCTCGAGGCTTGAGTTGAACAGGCCGGAAGGGTCCTTCAGGGAAGCTCCCTTGGAGAAGGTCATCTTGACGACGCTCTTGTAGGCCTCACCCGTGCAGACTAGGCCGTTGTGGGACCAAACTGGAGTCCCCCTCCACTTCCACTCTTCAACGATTTCCGGATCCGCATCCTTGATGAGCTGGCGCACTCTGGCAAGCGTTCTTCCGCGCCAGTCGCCCAGTTCCTTAATCCTCTTGTCGATCAGCTCGGATGCAAGTTCGTCTTGACGAGGTGAACCCTTCATTGTCAGGCCTTCGTCTTCAGCACTTATTTCAGACGCCCATAGGTATTTCAGACTACATATGTTCTCGGAAGTCCCGGCGACCGCAAATTAGTAATTAGTAATTACTGTTCCACTATGTTGGGGTGTAGCGTATCTGGTCAGGAAACGAATAAAACTCGACTGCGGGAAAGTGGGCAGCAGACTTTGAACCGTGATTCTAGTTCTTGTCTTCGGTCACGGGGCGTTGTCTGGACAACCCATAAGTATTCTTGGCCACTATTGCTCCATCGTTCTGAAGAAGTAAGGGCGAAGCTGTCGGCGATTTAGTCTTTGAGAGACTGGGTCTCGGCGGCCGCACCAATATTTGCTTGAAACACCCGGCCTGTGAACAATAGGAACCGTCGAGTTTGGAAATTGTGTCTCTAAGGGCATTCCGGCTGATTCCGCTGATATTGAGGCTCCGTCTCTAAACTCCTCTTTGTCTGCTTTTGATGAGGACTGTGATGTTGTAGACGATTACTCTGGTCATGAGTTCGAGTTTCTGGTGGTCTCTTCTTGTTGAGGTTAGTCGGTGGCCCGGCTGTCTCGGCCATGGATCGCGTGTGGTAGTGTTTCATCCATCCGGGTCTGTTTCGCCTGTAGGAGTGTATCATGCGTTTCCATGCGGGTGGGCCGATGGGTTTCTCTGGGCTGTGTCTTCTTGGTTTGAGGTAGGGTGTGGCTCCTTTGGCTTCGATTAGCATGCAGTTTCTGTGGGAGAGGTATCCTGTGTCGCCTGAGACTGTTTCTATGTCATCTAGGCTTTCGAGTAGGGCGCCGAGTTGTGTTGTGTCGCCGACTGTGCCTGTGGTGACTTCCATGCTTGGAATAGCCTTGTAGAGTATGCCTACGGCTGCGTGGAGTTTCAGGTATTCTCTCCTGGACTCTTTTCTTCGCCATGAATGGTATGCTTTGGGGCTGAAGCCTGTGGCGTCTACGGCTATGCGTTTCTCTGTTTTTTGAAAAGCTGGTTGACTTCATGGTTCAGCTGTTTCAGGTAGGGTTCGTGGAGTTTGGTCATGGTGCGCCATATGGTGTTGTGGTCGGGCGTCTCGGTCATTCCGCATTCTAGGCAGGTTTGCTGGTTCTCTTTGAGGTATATCTCTGCGTCGCGGTATGTGAGGCCGTACCGCTCCTTCACCAGTAGAGCCATGATTCTGCTGGCTGGGTCGAATGGAGGTCTACCGGTGCGCCTCCTCCGCCATCTTGGCGGAGCCTTGTCCAGAACGCCTCTCACAGTCGAGAGGAATTCATGAAGAGTGATCCCTTCGATGGTTAACAGCCCAAGTCAACCGTTCAG
>JBEKGZ010000143.1:0-8810 GCA_050012535.1 Bathyarchaeia archaeon
GTATCAGGAATGTTGTGTCAAGGACTATGATCACTCTAGTCGCCCTACCTGAATTCTTGCTCTCGAGCGCGAAGCAGGTCGCGGATCACTGCGTCCGCCGTGGCGAACTTGGAGAGCTTCCCAGCAGATTCTGTCATGTCACGCACAGGCTCTATGATGACTCCCTCTCGGCTTTCCTTGAAAGCTACTATGACTCCCTCGTTGAAGCCGTGCTCCTCTCTGACCTGGGAGGGTATCGTTATCTGACCCTTCTTCGTCACCTTCGAGTATGCCACATGCGGCCCCTTACCTGAGCCAATGTCTTACAACTTCTTAAGTCTTACAGAAAGCACGGCAAGAAAGCCCACGATCCATTCATGGGTGGAAGCTAGTCAGCGCCCCACTCTCTTGTAGAAGCTTCTCACGTCCTCCTCCAAATCCTCTACATCATATTGAGCAGGTATCTTCTTCGCCTTGAGATAGGCCATCATCTCTCTAACAGAGGCTCCGGAATCCATTGCGGCTCTCTCCAAACTCACGTTGCCCTCAGCATACAACCTCGCCGCATGCTCCTTCTTCCAGTCTGCCACCGCCGTGTGAAGTAGCTTCCTCAGTACTGTGGAGCGATCAGACTGCTCAGTATTTTCTATCTTCTTTAAGTCCAACACTAGGCTTCTCGGCAGCCTCGTCGCAACCAGTTTCTCCTTCTTCATCTTCTCACCTCCTTCGCTCTTCGAATCATCTCAGTTATGACGTCGATCAAGGTGAACAACTGAATCACCGTGCCTAGATCCATCTGCATCTGACTTGGGGGACCTTTTCAAAGTGCGGGGAGTCAGTTATGCATACGGCTTTTCGGAGAATGGTCGTTGCCGCGATTAGACTATCTGCCATCGGCATGTCCTCGCTGTGGCGGACTTTGACCGCGTGCTTCAGCTGTGCCCCACGAACCGCAATCAGATCGTCGACTGGGATCACATCAAACTCGTTTCTTATTCGTGAGATTCGGATTTCAGCTGTTTCCTTTCCCTCTCTTTCCAGTGAAAGCTTGTAGATCTCGAAAAGAGTTATCGCCGAGACCAGTCTGGTGTCATATTTACGCATCAACTCCAGTAGCTGCCTGTGCGTGCTGGGCTCAGGCGATGCGAAGAAGTAGATGAAGAAGCGTGTCTCAAAGAGGGCGCTAGACATTTTCCTTTCTCAGCTGATCAAGGCGGCTCAGCATCTCATCAACGGTCCAGTGTTTCGAAGCAGACCCCGCCAGCTCCTTGAAGGCCCCTTCAGCTGCGGGTATAACGACGAAGCCATCTGACTGCGGTATGAATTGCAGCTTCGTATGCGTGGTTATGTTAAGGCGCCGCCTGACTGTGCTGGGGATTGTGATTTGTCCTTTCGATGTAACCCTCCTGAAGCCTGACGGCGAATCCGCAGGTTCGGAGCGCTTGTTGGCCATTTCTTACCTGCTTCCTTACCATGTAAGACCTTAAGACTTACATTTCAACCCTTCGTTATCGATGCGCCTGCAAGTTCAGGATGATAGAAATGAGGCGAGCGCAAACCTCCGAACTTTATGGACGAAACGGATCGCCTCGTGCGAGTCCACGTTGAAGAAGACGAACGGATATAACAGTTCGAAGGTTTGGATACTAGCGCGCTCCAAGTTCGTAAGGCTAGACGAGCAGCAGACTGATGGCTCTAGATGAGAACTCTCGGATCCTTGACAAAAAGATATGTCAGGGTTTCCTCCGAATGATCCTCCATTCTCTTACGACTTCGCAGACCGCAGGGTACCCCTCGATGTCCACCATCACAGCCCTGTGATCGTGCGTGTAGTGAATCAGGCGCGGCTTGGGGACCCTTCGTCCGATGCACCGCAGGCGCTCGCCTACGAGTCTGCTAGGCTGTTGGCTTAACTCGTTTCTCACTCCAAAGTTCCTCCAAGACGCTGTTAACTATTGACAGGTCGATACGAAGCGAGTCAGCTATCTCTGAGGACCATGCTCTATCATTCTTCTGAAGGAATTCAAGTATCTCCTTACGGGCTTCCGATCTGGACACTTCACGTATCCTCATGACCTCTGTTCCATGAAGTTGATCTGCGTAATTTCTGATGGCTTCTCTGATAGCTTCGGATTTTGAACTATGCAGCCTCTCAACTATCATGTCGAGGGCTTCAAGCTCCTCTTCGTCGAGCTGAACCGGGTAGACATAGCGTTTAACCTGTTTCGTAGTAGCCAAATCGACTCGTCTCTATACGGACACATAAGCTTGCATAAATAGGTGATGACGAAGGCTTCTCATAGGTCTCTAACCTCTCTCCCCTCCAAAGTATCTGACCGCGGCTGCGTCGACGTGTTCATAGAAGACCGCGGGGAAACCCGTGAATTGATTCGTGGGAGTGTCAAAGAATCGGTAGAAGAGCATGTTCTTCTGCGGCTATTGAGCGGGGGCGTCTTCTCTCCTCATGATGCCCTTCACCGCGTCGAATCCCTTATCGAATGAGAATAGAGTCCTCTCCCGTAACCTTGCCATATGGAAGATGATGTTAGCATCGGTGAGGCTTAGGTGAGGATGTTCCAGGAACACATCGTATGTTGCCCGGAAGCTATCTTCGTCATTGTAAAGCGTGGTGATTCTGGGAGATCTCGTGAACATCTCCAGGGTCTCTTTCGCCGTCTCGAAGGATGTCTTTCGCATCAGGTGGTTCACAGTTTCCAGAGCAACATAGTCAGTCACGTAGACTCTCTCGCGTGTTCTCTGAAGGATGGTTGGGAGTAGGCGTTTGGCTTTGTCGTGCCATGAGTCGTTCTTGTTCTTGTATGCTATCCAGATGACTGAATCTATGAACATCAGGCCACCAGGTCGTGCTCCTTGAGGGCATCCGATCGGCGTCCATCAACAATCGTGTCGAGCCATCTCTCGAGAGGATCCGGCTGGACGGAGGTTCTCTTGTCGAGGTACTCACGCACAGCAACCTCGATCAAGTGACTTCGAGACCTTACCTTGACCCGGTCTACCAGACGGTCTATCTCGCGTAGGAAACCCTTCTTGAGGGTTATAGTAACTCGCTCACTCATGACCTGCACCAGACCTTGCTTACGTTACCGAGTACGGAGTATGAAAGCCACGCATATAAACGCATACTCCTACGCAACTGACCATCCAAGGCATCGCCAGATCACAGAACCAGTTTGCCCTTGCACCCGATCTTCATGTCCCCAGATCCTCGCGAGCCAAGAGCCCCAATCGATTCCGCGGCCGTGAGCGAGGCGGTCTCGCTCGAAATATGGAGCGTGAACTTGCGGAGCTATTTCCGATACAGAGCGACTTGCGGCTTCAAGCGGTTAGGCTGCTGATGCATCTTGAGGAATCCGGTCCGAACAAGCAGACTGAGCTCGCGGAGGAATTGCGTTTGGAAGGATACGCGATGAGCAGACTACTCGCGAAGTTGGAGCTTCACAGGTACATTGTTCGTCGGCGGGAGGGGACTGACAAACTCGTCAGCTTACTGAAGACCTAAGATGTCGCCTTTTCTAAAAAGGAGGTCATCATCGGCTCTCAAAGACTTTGAACTATTGCTCGTGGCATCTAGGGGAGTTGCTTGTACCCTTTTCCTCTGTGGAATATGTCTGTGATGTAGACTATCCCTGCCACGACTGCGTAGATCACTCGATAGTCGCCGATTCTCAGTCGGAACAAGTCTTCTCTGCCTTTGGTTCCTCTCAATCTCCGCGGATTATTCTAGACCGTAACTGGGGGGTCATCCTTTCGAGGGTCTTGGCGACTTCCCGGTGAAGTCTCACTTCGTAGGGCATTTAGAGCTCGTCCAAAGAAACAAAGGCTTCTTTGTCTTTGAGACGTTCATACTGTTTCTCCATGAATCCCTCGTATTCAGCGAGGGACATTAGCCGCCTTAAGATCTGATCGTAAGTTTCACCCTTCTTGCCAAAGGACCGCAAATGCTCTCTCGTTTCCTTCGCCACCGGAATGGTCGTAACTCCCATGAACTATCAACGTTAAGTGAGGTTATAAGTAGCTTATAACTCTTCACAGCTACAGCAGGGCGGGAAACATACCAGTAGAACTAGAGAGGAAGAATACGAGCAAACCTAGTCTTGGCATTCAGTTAGCATGCTTGCGATAGGTGTGGTTGAAGCGCTGGGATAGTATGCGGGCATGCCTTCGATCGCCTGTAGGGTTTCCTCTCCGAATTCTCGTCTCCATTTGGGTCGTAGTCGCTGGAACTGTGACCGCGTTAGCGCCTGTAGGATTGTGATGATGTCTCTGAGTTCCTGATCGGAGTGGATACCCCACTTCGCCATGAACTCCACACGACTCTGACTATATACTGACCCCAACCTTCCAATAAATCGAAACGAAAAAACCCACCCCTCCACCCCCCTTCAAGGGACCAAGGATGCGTTGACCTCTACTCCGTAGCCGGCGCCATAGGCTTGCATGAAGTATTAAAGTAAGAACGTTCTTACTACAACTGGATTAGCGTTGCGAGCGGCTACGACAAGACTTTCTTCGAAGGGTCAAGTTGTCATACCCGAAGCTGTCAAGAAAGCGGCAAAGATGCGTGAGGGAGAAGATCTGCTCGTCGTTGCGATAGGCGATACCATAGTCATGAAGAAACTCTCGGCAGTGACGTTCGAAGAGGTGGCCAGACCTATCTGGCGTGCTGTCAGAGCGATGGGGCTTTCAGGAGACGATTTGGACGAGCTCATCGACGAAGCCAAGGCCCAGACTCGTTCTAGACACTAACATCTGGATATCTGCCTTCTTGACCCGCGGTCCGCCATCAGAAATAGTCCAGATGGCAGAAGAACGGCTAGTAGAGGTGTTTGTTTCGCTCGAAATGATGGACGAGATCAATCGCGTCCTACAATACGAGAAGATAATCGGAATACTGAAGCGAACCCGAACAAGATCAAGCACAGTCATGGGAACGATCGCCAGATTGTCCTCTATAGTCGACGTGAAAGCTGAGGTTCACGTCGTAGACGAGGATCCTTCAGACAATCATGTACTGGCTTGCGCTAAGGAAGCGGGTGCTCAATTCGTCGTTTCCGGCGATCGCCATCTCCTGACGCTTGGCCGATACGGGAACGCCAAGATAGTCGGCGCGTCCGGGTTTCTTCAGATTCAAAGGACCCGCAAGCGCTAGGGTGTGCGAGCTCCCAGAAAAGTACAGTGCCCGCTAGGTGCATTGTCCTGAAACCTTGGAGACTGACTGGGCGATGACTTCCAAGGCTCTAGAGTTCAAACCTCATCCCGACCGGTAATCGCTCCATTCTTCACAGTTCCAATTGTTGTCCAGCGGAAAGCATCCCGAAACGGGTGGTTGGGTCCGTCATCATTTTTCTTGGAAGGAAGCGAAGGCGCATGATGGTTCCAACTCCAAACCGAGTCGAGGGAGAGGATCCCATGACGGAAACCGTCGTGGATCAGTGTGGCAGGGTCCTGATCCATGAGGCGATCCAGGGAGAGTGCGGGGTTGAAGAGTGGAGCGATCGTTGCGGTCGAAAAGGCGTGAGACACCTGATAGAACTAGAGAGGAAGAATACGAGCAAACCTGGTCTTGGTGTCCGGTTAGCATGCGTGCGATAGGTGTGGTTGAAGAGCTGGGATAGTATGTGGACATGTTTTCAATCGCCTGTAGGGTTTACCGCCTGTAGGACTGTAATGATGTCCCTGAGTTCCTGGTCGGACTGGATTCCCCACTTCGCTTTGAACTCCGCACGACTCTGGCTACATAGTGACCCCCAACCCTCCAATAAATCGAATCGAACTAACCCCACCCCCCTCCATCCCCCTCCAAGGGACCAAGGATGCGTTGATCTCTAGGTCATACCCGGTCGCCATAAGTGATTTATGAGGGGGATACACCCGTGTATATTAGGTAAACCAATTGTCAAAGCAGGTCGCAGCTAAAGTTTCAAAGGTCGAGTATCAACTGATCCGCCGGCTCGTGAAGTCCGGCCTATACATCAATTCCAGCGACTTCGTTCGCGACGCCATGAGGCGCCGCCTTGCTGAGATAAACTCCACCGCCAAGACTTCGACGGACGACTTGAAACAGGAGCTCTACGACTACATGAAGGAACATGATGGTCTCATCTGGCCTGATGAGGCTGCGAGGGATCTAGGCTACTCTGTCCTTGACATTCTAGAAGCCCTCAGGAAGCTCGAAAGAGAGGGCCGCGCGATCGAAGCCGAGGGCGTTCACATCGAGGCCTAGTCTGTGTCAACTGCGAATGAGATCGTCGGGGAGAAGATTGTCTGCTACTGCCGAAAGAAAGTGGCCGAACGCGTGGTACCATACACGGGCGGTCACAGAGCTCTGGAAATCATCATCGAAGGCCGAGGCATGACGCCCGCTAGGTGCATCGTCCTGAAACCGTGGAGACTAACTGGGCGATGACCATGATGGGGCGAGCGCAAGCTCCCGACTTTAGACACGAAGTAAGCGAGTGCACGAGATCAATCGCGTCCCCGATGCGAGATCGAATGGGAGACCGCTTGGGTGACGAAGGAGAAGGGTCATCCTCGTTAGCTCAGCAGGGTTACTCCTCAGGAATCGCTTAGGCGTCATGAGGCAGGTCCGCTGTGGTCAGTTTGCCCTTCAATGCAACTACCCGAGCTCCTTCGACGTAGGCCCTTATCCTCAGATCGCTTGGCTAAGTGAAGAGGATCTCGGATGATACTTCCCCACTCTGTCTTTCCAGAAACCTTCCCGCTCGCCAACTTCGGGCAAACGACATGTAAATATGCTCGCTTGCCACCTGCAAGAAGCGGATTGAAAATGGTTCAACGCACCTTCACCGTTCGCCTTAGGAAGGATGAAGAAACGGGTTACCACGCAGCTAGATGTGTCGAGCTGCCTGAGGCCATCAGCCAAGGCAAGACCGAGGAAGAGGCCATCACGAACCTGAGAGAAGCCCTTGAGCTTGTCCTCGAAGAGTACGAGTCCGAAGCCAAGAACTATCAGGAAGAGAAATCATCAAAGCCTTGGCTAAGGTGGGCTTCGTCCCTGTGAGACAGAAGGACAGTCACGTTTTCCTGAGACATGTCGATGGCAGGCGCACCGTCGTACCTCTTCATGAAGAGGTAAACAAGTCCACGATCATGGACATAATTGAGCAGACTAAGTTGACTAGGCAGGAGTTTCTGGAACTCATCAAATGAAATGCTCAATCCCCCTTTCCCTCAGCCTCCGGTCAATGCCGGAACCAGAGCAAGCTGATCTCATTCTTGGCTTCATCTATCCAGTACACTGTCCACTACTTCATCACTCTATTTCCAGAAACCTTCTGGCTGACCGACGAGCTTGAGCCCCAAGAAGAGT
Source organism: Bathyarchaeia archaeon (assembly GCA_050012535.1). Taxonomy (GTDB): domain Archaea; phylum Thermoproteota; class Bathyarchaeia; order 40CM-2-53-6; family 40CM-2-53-6; genus CAVPLU01. The sequence goes on from JBEKGZ010000143.1 coordinate 7,331, forward strand.
TCTCCGCAAGCTCCTAGACCGGTAGAACTAGAGAGGAAAAATACGAGCAAACCTAGTCTTGGTATCCGGTTAGCATGCGTGCGACAGGTGTGGCTGAAGTGCTGAGATAGTATGTGGGCATGCTTTCAATCGCCTGCAGGGTTTCCTCTCCGAATTGTTGGCTCCATTTGGGTCGGAGCCTCTGGTAGTGTGACCGCATAACGGTCTGTAGGATTGTGACCATGTCCCTGAGTTCCTGGTCGGACTGGATTCCCCACTTGGCCATGAACTCCGCACGACTCTGACTCATCGCTGAGGTTTCACCTGTGATGAGGCCGGCGCGAGCGCTGAATATCTGGACTGGCAACAGACCACGTTGCAGTCAATACAGAATGCGATAGGGCGTGGACTCGGAAGAAGGGGCGAGCTAGCTCGGCCTTCGGGTTCAAGACCCAGACCAGAGAGTTGTAATCTCCCGCTTACGTATGAGAATGCGTGACAAGGCCGCGTGCATGCTGCGAGGCTCGAATCGTCGGAGTGACGCTTTTGTGCCTTCCCTTGAGCCAAATGCGTAACCAATTCCGCTTTATTCTTCAGACGGACGTGTGCAGTGGCGATTCGAAAAGGAACCTTATAAGAAAAAACGATGAAACGATGACGCTCGTGGCCTGTGACAGGCCGACCTTGGCCTGTCGAATGCGTCTTGGTGTCCGCATCCGGTAACGTCTGTCCGGCGGGGGGTTTCCTCGGAATCCGGTTGTGCAGTCTGAACGCTCGCAACAGAGCATTTCAGTCTGATCTCTCAACTCACCCAAATACAGTTTGATTCGGTCTTGATTATCCGTCGGGTTAGGAGTGGTTAGCGGTCATTGTAGGGTTTGATCTTCCTGTAGACGATTGTGTCCACGCGACCAGATTAGGCAGCAAGTTGTCATATCTCTCGTGCAACAGTTAGACTCTATCCTTCAGCACATCATAGATAACTCTGGCAGAGTTAGTCCTGAGTTTCTCATCGTATTTGCCTTCGAGAATCTCCTGCTTCAAGCCCTCAACTAATTCCAGAAATCTTCGGGGCCTTGCATACCAGATATCCACTTCTCGCCTCATATGCCTGTCAACGCGCTTACGACTCTTTGTCGCGACCAGAGTGGCATCGTAGCCCGCGCCCGGCGTATCTGGATCTATGATGAAGAAGTAGATCGCAACCTCTCCTCTGTATAAGGCCGGGAAATCCTGAATCTTCTTCTCCTCTATGTGGACCTTCTCGTCAAGGTCCTTTACGATTTGGGATATCTCCTCAACCAGTCTCTGTCTAAGGGCTTCATTGCGTATCTTGCTGCTCTTCTCCTCTAGCGGCGAGGCCAGTATCGTGTTCGCTGAGGCGTTGGCTTCGTCCTTGATCTTTTCGGAATCCAGTGCCTTCAACGCATCTCACCGACCAAGCCTTCACGTAGATGATCCAATGCTATCACGAGGTCGATGCCTTTCTTCCACCCATTTG
>JBEKGZ010000144.1:0-4013 GCA_050012535.1 Bathyarchaeia archaeon
ATCGTCATTTCCGCCCGTTAAATAACAAGTCACGCCCAGGTCAGAGAGGAAAGGTTCAGCACGTTCGACCCATTTTACCAATGTCTCCTTCATGGTGGTCATGAAGAGCTTGTCTACTTTCTCTTTGGATGCCTTGAGGTCGTCCATCTCTGTCTTGCTACAATGGTAGTAGTAATAACCGCTGTCAGATATCTCCTGCTCCAGGGACTTGACCTCTTCAGTTCCACGCACAGTTTTTCCACCAAGATAATCCGCTTTGAACGTCCCGTCGCCGAGGTCCACGATTGGAACAAGCATCTTGCCTGTGAGGTCGCCTCCTAGAACCAAGACATCTACTTTGTAGAACTTGGCGGCGCTCAACAGCTTCTCGTAACAACGTCTCGAACCGTGTAAATCAGTTGCAAAGAAGATCTTCGTGAACTTCCTATCTGGCATTTCTATGCATCTTCGACAATCGCGTAATAAGTGTAAGAGTACTAGAGTTTATCCCCCAGAAAATTCTACGCTGGAAAGTCCGATTTCGAACTTTCGGTAACTCATCCAGAAGCAGGTGTGGTCTCTGATCCTCTTGCATGTTACGCAATACTTCTGCCCGTGATACTCTAACACTCTTCCGCTACTTGTGATCATGCCGGCGACGGGTCTTGCCGTGAACTATGATGGAGAATGAGGACATGCATGACATGAGCGAGGGTCACAGGTGAAAGATATCCTCTCAAACTGACGCGTGGAGCGGGTGTGATCCTTGTTTGAGGGGCTAACAAATCTCTGCTTTTGGCTGGCTGGCGGATGAATAGATGAACACAGGAATCCGCACTTTCTAAGACTGCTCCCATCGTGAGGTCGCGGGCACGAAAATGCAGGAAGCTTGCGGCCATGTGACACGCACGACTAGTTCGAATGATTGCCTTTTGCTTTTTGGAGCTCTTTCAGAGCAGCTGCAGCCAGCTGTCTGGGGATATGAAGATGTCCTTGAGCTGCTTCCCGAGTACGAACTTCTTGAGCTGATCGTCAAAGGTCAATAGCTCCTAGTCCTAGCACTCCTAGTACTACTTCAGCACCAGTAGCTACTACTCCAACCACACCTACACCTACTACTCCTAGTACTAATCTCATCTGTGATCAGTGTAACGCAAGACCCTTTGCTAATACACTAGCACTTGCAGGACACAAGACTGGTGCTCATGCTAAGAAGGCAGGAAAAAGGGTGAAGAAGCCTGGAGTAGGTTTCAGTCTATTCTCAGCCCCTTGCATTGGATTCTCAGGCATTCCTAGTCCAGTCTCAGGTGTAAGCACTACTTCTCAGCATTCTCAGCCTACTCCCACACCTGTAACTGAACCTGAATCCAGGCCTATTACTCTCGTTGCAAGCCCTGAACAAGCAATGCTACCCATTGCCACTATTGAAAAGACTGAGAAAACACTTGAACAGCCTGTGCAAGGGCCTAATGATAGTTTGCTTGCTACTGCTCAACTTCAAGCAAGTGCTGCTACTATTGCTACTCCTATTGCTACTACTGCTAAAGAAGCAGTAAAGGAAGAAATCAAGGCTGTTGAAGGAGCAAGTGAAGGATCAATCAAGTTTGCAAAGGTCTGTGGCCTCATAGCAAAGCCCCTCAGGAGTTCAAGCTTCACTTTGAAGCCAACTTCCCAAAGGATGACATGGCTCAGGCCCTAGCAGCAGCCAACTGCAGCATAGTAGATGGAAAGGTAGTGTTTACTGGAGGGTAAACGGGAAACGTAAACAAGAAGTGTAAACAATGAACTTTGAAGCAAGGATCAAGACCTATTATCTCTAGGATAATGAGTGATACTGACTTAGAACAACCTTGAGAATGTGACGATCACAAGGATATCGTCAAGATTACAAGGTTGTTTCCCAGATAGAGCAAGATCTCAAGGCTGATTATGCCTCCAAATAATTGGTGGACTTTCAGATCAAAGGTAAACGATTGCCGTCGAGTGCAGAACCTCGGAGAAGAAACCGGTTTCGAAGAAGGTTCTCAGAAATACCGGAAACTCGGGGGAACACTTCAAAGTCCACAGCATCTCTATCTTTGAACACGCCGGGGAACTAGCGCGGGGCGGCGGTACGATAGACGCTTTCGCTCGCTAGCCTATTCCAGTCGATTCTGTAGTGTTGGTCCTTGCCCGTCTTCTCTCCGAGTTCCACGACACGAATCTTGCGTAGTCGGGCGAGTTGCTCCATCACGCCTGGAGGTTTGATTTTCAATCCAGAACCCCTCACCAGGAAAGAGGCAGAACGACCAAGCCAAACAGCGATACTCGTCGTAGCCAGAGTCACACATTGGCTCAGCCGATTGTGGCCTGAAGGAACCCATCAACCGAAATGGTTACGCGGCTTGAGAACAGCCCTTGCGAACCAGGATCCATGTGCTCTTGGAATCCTATTGCTTCGTGAACCCCACCGGGCCCGCCAACAATTTTCGATCGAGTCGCTTTCCTAGTTCAAATCCGCCGGTATTCGCGCTCAATTGGGTGCGCGTCCCTTCCCTCAGAATGCAGGAGCGAAGGAACGGGTGTGCATTAGCTATCGTTTCGGGCTGAACTTTATCACTCGGTCAAGCACAAGTTCGTTCCATGCCGGGGCGACGCGGGTAGCTCTTTCGAGATATACGCGGAAGAATAACCATACTCTCTCGTCCGACCCTATGCCATAATGTGATGGGCCTGTGGGCGCTTCTAGGCAGTGCGGGTCGCCATTCGATCTCCTTGCTACCTTCCATGCGTAGAGGTATTTGGCTTCTGGGTGTCCTGGCACATAATCCTCGGCGCTGCCTTTCCATTCGCTATCGAAAACGTTCGCGACACCATTAAAATACAAGATGACTTGACTCTCTGACGCAGAGGCCCTCACTCTCAAATAGCACAGCGGTCTCCCTCTTCGAAATCTACCGCGTGACATAGCCTTATATGTGACACGTGTAACATAGTGTATCACGTGTAACGACAGTGTTCTGGCTTGTGGACTGGGACTTGCCGAAGACCCCCACGAGGTATCGGGTCAAGTTCCACCGTCATCTGAAGAAGGTTCTGCAAGAGCTGAACCATGGAACGATCAAGTACAGCTCGATGTCTGTGGTAATCACCGAATCACGGGAGCTGGCTGACGCTATCCACAGACTAGCGAAAGAGAACAATGCTCGTCGAACGGCCGTGTACGTCATTAACGGAGGCTGGCGCGTCGTTCACAGATTCCGCGAGCACCCGGTTACACGCGTAGCGGCGAGTGAGGAATGTTAGATGTCTGAATGGAAACACGAGCGACTCGAATTCAGGACCGACGGCGAACTGGTAAGGCCGCGATTCCTGATCTGCGCTGGGTGCGGCGACACCTTTCTGAACCACGACGAACTTAGACACCATCTCCATACAAAGGTCAGGGTCGGAAAATCGAGTTTCGGCCGGTCGAGAACTTCGTCCTACTGAAGGCAGATACGTCGTCGCTACTCATGGTACGCACACACAACCAATACTTTCTGTTGTCCAAGGTGTAACAAAGTTCTTCTGCTGTAGGCTCGATCGATTCGAGGGGATTTGGATTTGACTAGACCTGGATGGCAGAAGAACCGGAAGAGAATGGCAAGCAGAAAGGGCCAGAAGAGCGGCAGGGCGAGGTAGGCAAGCGAAACTCAACGAACACCGAACGGCACTTCGGACAGTACCAACCCATCACGGTCACGTTCTTTGCATACGCATCTCAAGGGCGCAGAAGTATAGAAAGCCTGCGCAGTCGTCAAAGCGCTAAGAAGCAATTGCAGGCCCTCTCCACAAGAGTGGAAGGATCACGCAGGCAAGCTCCATGAGACTTCCTCTAACGACGGAAACAAGAGCAGGAGAGGAGTAATTGGCGGTGCGGCCCTTCCTCGTGGGCACATACAAAATGGTTCAAATCACGACGCCAGGGCTGTCCGAATTCTGCTGCTCCGTGAACTTTCTTATCTTTTGGGCAATCTCGGAAGCGCTTTTGGAGTCTTCATGCTTTTCAATCC
>JBEKGZ010000145.1:0-3640 GCA_050012535.1 Bathyarchaeia archaeon
TGTGGCTACCAGCCGGAACACAAGACGTGTCAATAGCTGCCAGCAACGCATCACAGGTCTTCGCACCCGCCACTAGCACGGTCGTCGTGAGCGACGGCTGGAGCGGAACATACGACCAAACCCTGATCCCGACCGGTGTACCCGTACCAGAGTTCCCAGCAAGCATGTTGCTGGTAATGCTCTCGGCGCTCGGTGCATCAGTCTACCTGCTACGCAGAAAAAGAACTATCAACTAGAGAAAGGGATCCGAACGGATCCCTTCCCCCTACTTTTTTTCAATCTGGATTCGACAGTGCACTTATTCGTCAGTATCAGAGAGCTGCTTTGGGTACAGCCGAGGCACCTTTCTGATCATCAGAACTCACGGTTGAACCAATCTCCGCTGCCGGTCTGGCCGCTGATTCGTAGTCACGGACTCGGGGCCTGATATCAGTGGACGCAGATGCATCCGGCTATACCCTTTTGGCCGGTAGAGAAACGAATTCCACGCGGCCGTTGGGCGCGATCTTGAGACCAACCCAGCCATGTTCATGTTCCATGCCCCGGGCTTTCTTGACCAGCAGCTGGTTCCGAACCTTGCCTGGGCCGGCATATCTCTCGGTCTGCAGTACGCAGTCAGAGGAATCCTCAAACCTTCTGAGCAGGTCAGGCTCGATCGTATCGCTGGCGACGTACAGGAAGCTTCCACCAGCTTTCACAATTCGTGCACCGTAGTATTCCACGAAATTCATAGCTCTGGTCGAACCATTAGGCGCAGCTATGGGTGCGAGGGAGTCAAGGAAGACATCACCAACGCCTCCCACTTCGTCAAGGCAACTTGTGACCTGAATCCCAAGCGCTGTCAGGTCCCTCGGAGATGACACGGAATGTTGCTCAGATGAGACGACACCAGAGCCACCAGAGTATGCGTCTATGAATCTGAGCATGTTATCCTTCTGGTATCTTTCAGTATCCAGCCCCATCCTTGCTAGTTGTTTCTTGATTCTAGAAGGCATCTCAGAGTTCGTAACGTACACGCAACGCCTTCGAAGCCGTAGTGAATCGCTCAGTATGTTCTGCAGGAGAAGACTCTTTCCGCTTCCGGAGGGTCCAACAATCATGATGATCACCGAGCCCGGAAGCGTGCCCCCGAGAAGGTCAGCCACATGTTTGAAGTGACGCGTTCTGGCTCTCCTGCGGGTTACGGCTACGGCTCCAATTAAGACGATGATGGCTATCGCAGCCGCCAAGAGGATTGCGTTGTTCCGGATCCAAGTGAGAATCCAAATGAGGAATGGGAAATATAGCATGGTCCTCTCGACCTCGGGAGCGTGGGTCACGTTATGAAATTGGGTGGACCCAAAGGGGGCGACAACCGTGACCTCATATGTCCCGTTAAGCATTGGCGTGAAAACGGCCAAACCGTTCCGATCAGTAGAGTTCGAAGCGACCAGTGTCTCATTCTGAGAGAGCTCAACCCTCGCGCCTGAAATCGGAAGTCCCACATACTCAACTGTAACAAGGAAGGTCCAGCCGTACATTTCCACAACAAGCTTCAATACCGAATTGCTCTGCTCCAAGTCAAAGTTGCGCGATAGAAGCTTCATCCGGTTCTTCCAGACATCCACAGTGATGGGACCGACTATTCCGCTTGGCGGAAATGCAAGAACCGCTGTGCCGGTCGAGTCGGTTGTTGACTCTCCGATCAGTTGGCCTGCTGCCGAGAGAGAAGCATTAAGACCGGGTAGCGGCCTCTCATTTGTGTCAACTAGCAAGAGAACGAGTGTGTAAAAGTGGGCGACGGTGAACTTCGTGGTGGTCACGAAGGTCCTCTGGGTGAGGTCCCGAACGGTCGCGGTGACGTTGAATCGCCCAGCTGGAACCGTTATCGGAAGCGTGTAGATGAGTCGAAGCGGCGGCTCGCCACGAGATGTCAGAGTCATGCGGGTATCGTTGATAAGAACATGTCCCGAGGAGTTCGTCGCTCGCAACGAAACCGTTTGCACATTTATGCCGCCAAAAGGTTCCTCGATGGAGACCTTGGCGATGAGCTTAGTCAGGCCGGTCTCGTTCTGCGCAAAGATGGCCGACACTCTTCCCGAACTATCCGTGATTGTTAGACTTGTGTGCGGTGACGGTTCGGCCTCTAGAACCAGCCGTGTTCGCGTTGAAGGGTCATCCCACAATAACGAAACAGGCACGGGCCTAACCGGTGAAAACTGGACCTCAAGCCTCAAGGTCGAGCCGGTCGCGAGTGTGTGGTCTATTCCTGCCTGGCCAAATATGACCGTTGGTGATGGATATGGTTGTGGTGGGTATGGAACGGAAGGAATTCCAAGCGTCACAGATGCTGACGTTATCTCTATCGCAGATGCGTTTGCCGTCACCTCTGATATAGCTATTCGCAGTGTTCCCTGAACGCTGCTTTGAGATGAGAGCCAGACATAGACGCTGATGTCACCATGTATGTGCAATGGCGCTGAAAGTGGAGGAACTAGCGCAAAAGCCAAGCCATCTCGTACGTCGGCCGACTGTCGAGCCGTCGAGTTCGACACAAGTGTGAGAACTCTCCCTCCCACAGACGTTGCCGAAGGATCCGTGTGCGCATACAAAGTCACTTGGGTAGTCAGCGGGTCTCCGCTCGCCGCATGCAATCCAGACTGCAGCATGGCCAAGGCGATGATCAACAAGAGGGCCGCTGTCTTGGAACGCATGCCTTTGGACCGCTACCTTCCTTGGCATGGATCATTCACATATAACGTTAGCACCAGTCGCTGGTGTCGACGGTGGTAGTCAAATTCTTAATACGAGCGAAGCAGCTAGCGTTGACAGTCGTTGCGGATAGTAATGGAACGCGCTTCATCTGGGGTCAAAGGGCTCGATGAGATCCTCGGGGGTGGATTCCCAAAGGCGAGAACGATCCTCGTTGTGGGAAGTCCAGGGTCAGGCAAGACAATCCTAGCGCTCCAGTTCCTGAGAGCCGGAGCCTTGAGCGGCGAACGTTCGATCTACATCACGTTTGACGAGAGGCCGGAACAGGTGAAGGAGAACGTGTCCGCTTTCGGGTGGGACTTGGATCGTTTGGAGGCCGAAGGCAAGATGATGTTCGTTGACGCAACGCCCTTCAGACAGGCCAGGACAACTGCTGACGTACACGAGACGCGTGGAGGCTTGCCCATGTACGAAACCGTGCCTGAGATCACTCTGCGTGGCCTCGTTGAGACTGTCAAGCGCCTCGCAGAGGAAGAGGATGTGACGCGACTTGCAGTTGACCCGATCACATCGCTTTCGATCAGATATCAATCCCCGGTCAAGAGAAGGCGCGCCATGTTGATGCTCTTCGACGCTCTCTCTTCGACAGGCGCGACGTGCCTCGTGACCAGTGAACTTAGAACCTCGATGCTTAGTCGAAGGTTCCAGCTCGAAGAATACCTGTCACAGGGCGTAGTACTCCTGCGCACAGGCATTCACGAGGGCAACGTCATCAGAGGTGTGCAAGTAGAGAAGATGAGAGGCATCGCACACGACACCCAGCTCAGACCGTATCTCATTGCTCAGAGTGGCATCGAAGTCTTCGCCAAAGACAAAGTCTTCAAGTAACGGACAGAAGACAACTCCCTCAGCCACCTCGTGCTTGTCGAGTTGCCGTCATCTTCATGAT
>JBEKGZ010000146.1:0-3619 GCA_050012535.1 Bathyarchaeia archaeon
GTGATGTACGAGGTCCTGAGCAACACTATAATACCAATTCGTTCTACGTGACAGCCCCCAAAACGATTCGAGACGTGAAAAGAATGAGCATGCCTGAGGAAGAAGTCGTCAAACGTGCACTGGATGAACTTCACCTGAGAGTATCAGAATCCGCCAAAGGCGAGCTTGTGCCACCGCTCAAGCCGCTTCCGAACGGAAACAATGTCGTGACCTTGAAGTGCACTCAGGGATCAACCTCTTACGAGGTCGAGATAGAACTGACGAAGAGGGGCAAATTCGTAGACCTCAGAACCAAGTGACAACCCCTAATTGCGTCTTCGGCGTCTGAGTCGCAGTACTAATCTCACATATTGTGCACGACGTGAAAACTCCGGCGGTCTCTCCTCTAGATATTGCGTGGGAAGAAGCAGGCAGCGTAGCGTTGCGGTTTGATCTCTTCTAGTTGTGGCTCGCGTTCCGAGCAGATGTTCTGTGCATAAGGGCATCTGGGGTGGAATCGGCAACCTTTGGGCGGGTTAATTGGGCTGGGGATTTCTCCCTTCGGGATGATGCGCTCCAATTTTGCTTTGGGGTCTGGCACAGGGATTGAGGACAGCAAGGCCAGCGTGTAGGGGTGTAGCGGGCGGCCAAACACGTCCTCCTTCGAGCCTGTCTCCACGATCTTGCCCAAATACATGATTGCGATGCTGTGGCAAACGTAGTTGGCCATCGCGAGATCGTGAGTTATGAACAGGTAGGTTAGATCGAATTCTTTTTTCAGTTCGAGCATTAACTCAAGTATCTGAGCTCTCACCGAGACGTCGACCATTGCGATCGGCTCGTCTGCTACCACAAACTTCGGGTTCAACACCAGTGCTCTAGCAATAACAACCCGTTGCCGTTGACCTCCGCTGAGTTGGTGAGGATAGCGATCATAGAAATTGCTCCAGGGCTTCAGACCCACTCGTTCAAGAATCGCTCGCGTTCTTTCAGTCTGTTCGTTCGCCGTGCCCACTCCTTGGAATGACAGTGCATGCTTTACAGCGTCGCCTATTCTGATGCGCGGGCTCAGTGACGACATCGGATCTTGGAAGATCAGTTGCATATTCTTCCTGAACCTGCGCAGGTCTTCTCCGTGGAGTTTCGCGAGATCCACTCCTTCAAACATGATGCTGCCAGTCGTCGGCTCGATTAGCTTGAGGCATAGTCTTCCCGTCGTGCTCTTTCCGGATCCGCTTTCACCGACTAGTCCAAGGATGTCTCCCCGGTTCACTAAAAATGATACGTCGTCTACGGCATGTACGAAGCTCTTCTGTGAAGTCAGCAGTCTGTCTAAGAAACCCTTCTCAACTGGGAAGTACTTCTTCAGATTCGCAGCTGTAAGAAAGTTATCCAATGTGTTCTACCTCTTGTCGTAAAGGTGGCAAGCAACCTGAGATCCGTTGCGCTTCGTGAGCAATGGTTCCTCTTTCTTGCACCGATCGAAGGCGTGGGGGCATCGCGGGTGGTAGAGACAACCGGGGGGCGGTTCAGCTAGGTCCGGAGGTGCCCCAGGAATCCAGGACAACACCTGTCCCTTCTTTGTGATGTTTGGAACAGAATTCAGCAGTGCTTGCGTGTATGGGTGCATAGGTTTCTCGAACAGATCGCCCGTTGGGGCCAGTTCCGCGATTCTTCCCGCATACATCACAGCAACACGGTCTGCCGTCTCAGCCACAATGCCAATGTTGTGTGTGATCAGAATCATCGTCAGCTTGAGGTCACGCTTGAGCTCCTTGAGCAGCTCGATGATTTGGGCCTCGACTATCACATCGAGAGATGTTGTTGGTTCATCTGCAATCAACAGGTCAGGGCCGAGAGCAAGGGCCAGCCCTATCATGACTCTCTGTCTCATTCCGCCGCTAAACTGGTGAGGAAAGTCATCAATCCTCTCAGGGAGTATGCCCAGACGTTCCAGCACGTCCTTGCCTCGTTTCAATGCGTCTTGTTCGCTCACTTCGGGTTCATGAGTATGGATCATCTCCACAAAGTGGGCGCCAATTCTCTTAACCGGGTTGAGTGACGTCATTGGGTCCTGAAAGATGTAGCCAACCCGTTTTCCTCTTACCTTGCGTATGTCCTCATTAGAGCAATTGATTATGTCAGTTTCACCAAGAACTATGTGGCCGCTAGCGATCTTGCCTGGCGGAGGCACGAGGCGGATGGTCGATAGACCAAGGGTCGACTTTCCGCATCCAGACTCGCCGACAAGGCCAAGCGTATGTCCTTTCTCCATCGATAGGGAGACCCGGTCAACTGCTTTCACGTTGGCTCTGAGAGTGTGGTATTCAACGACTAATGATTCAATGTCAAGTAGCGGCATAGTTTTCGACTCACTTTTGTAAGCGTGGGTTGAAGAGTTCGCTCAAGCCTTCTCCCATCATTGTGAAGCCCAGGGCAAGCAACACAACCATCAGGCCGGGAAAGGCTATCACCCACCAAGCTCCACTAGGAAGCAGTCTTCTTCCATAGGTCAGGTCCCATCCCCAGTCAGGTGTGGAGACAGGCAAACCTAAACCTACGAATGTGAGGCCTGCAGAAGTAAGAACTGCGTCGGCGAAGTTGATCGTAGCAACCGCAACTATGGATGGGATGACATTTGGAAGAATGTATCTGAACAGTGTGGTTCTCGATTTGGCCCCCATGATGGTAGCCGCCTCCACGTAAGGAAGTTCCTTGATGGTGAGGACCTGACTACGGATTATGCGGAAGTATGACGGCACATACACAACGGCGATCGAGAGTGCCATATTGACGACCCCGGGACCGAGCATCGCAGCAATTGCAATAGCCAGCACTAGGCCCGGAAAAGCGTAGATACTGTCCATGACCAATGAAGCGACTTTGTCGGTGTATCCGCCGAGGTATGAGGCGAAGAGACCGATTGGGACCCCGACCACAAGACAGACAATCACGGACAGTACTGCGACTTGGAACATTATTGCGCCGCCTGAGATGACTCTGCTGAGCATGTCTTGGCCTAGATGATTTGTGCCAAGGGGGAACTGGGCGGAGGGGGGAGAAAGGATCGGGCCGACGTTTATGGCGATCGGGTCGTAGGGACGGATCCAAGGGGAGGTCACCGTCATTATGGCCATAGCCGCGACAATTGCTGCTCCAATTAGGATTGCCCAACCAGCGAGTCCCCTTTGCCTCAGATTACTTAGTTGGGGAAGTAGCTGTGCGACTATTCTTCCTTGGAGTTTCTCATTCTTCACATCAATTCCTCCTAGAACCTGATTCGTGGGTCGAGGTATGCGTAGATGATGTCGACCGCCAGGCTGACCATTGCAACTAGGATTCCAAAGAAGACGACGACTCCCTGGATCGCTGTGTAGTCTCGAAAAGATATCCTATCCACCAAGTATCGACCCAAGCCAGGCCATGAGAACGTGGTTTCAGTGAGGACTGCTCCAGCGAGCAAGGCTGCGAATTGGAGGCCCATCATAGTCAGGATCGGGAGGAATGCGTTTCGGAGTGCATACCCGTACACTACGGTTGTTTCCTTGATTCCTCGTGCCCTTGCTGCGGTGACGAAGTCCAGCTGCAAGGTTTCCAGCATGTTCCCTCTTGTCAGTCTGATGAAGATTCCACATAGGAC
>JBEKGZ010000147.1:0-3751 GCA_050012535.1 Bathyarchaeia archaeon
CTCACGATTATCCCTTCAGGATTCAGAAGCAAACAAAGCAAGTTGCCACAGACCGTGAACGAATGATCCATGATCCTTAATACGATAAGCAGCTCGTTTTTTCTCCGATTCTGCCTTGTCTTTCAAGAAACTGAATCCGGCAATGTTGAGTCTAGTCTTGATGCTCCTACTAGTCATTACGACCGTAGATCCTGTCGCTGGTGAGCCGCTGCCGATAAAGCACATAGTCATCATAATGCAGGAGAATCGTTCGTTTGACGAATACTTTGGCACTTATCCAAATGTGAACGGCATTCCATCCAACATGAGACTCACCACTTCCCCGGGTGGCAATCAATATGTCGAACCTTACTTGGAGACTAATCCGAACCCGAGGGGCGGACCGCATAGCTGGGAAGCCGCACACGAAGACTGGGACAATGGGAAGATGGACGGGTTTGTTTGGACAAGCGGGCGAAATGCTATGGGCTACTATGACTACCATATGCTCCCATACTATTGGACGTATGCGTCAAACTACGTTCTATTCGACAATTTCTTCGAGCCTGTTTTGAGCTACAGTCTCCCGGCGCACCTATACCTGATCGCGGCTCAGTCGGGCGGCTATGTGACGGGCGCGGCTCCTTCGGTCTTCGATTTCAAGACAATAATGGAGGAATTGAAGCCATCCGGGATAAGTTGGAAATACTACGTTGGAACGAACATTCCAGGTCGCTTTAGCCTATCAGCGATGTACGAAGACCCTGACCCGACGGACAATTGGGTCCTCGGAAACATCTGGCTGAATCGTACGGACAATAGCGCGGATGGTGGTCCTATTGGAGCCGAAGGAATCGATGCGCAAGCCAGGACACCGAACTACGGGCTTTGGAATCCGCTACCACACATGGCGGGAATAATGAACGATCCCGAGTTGCTCTCTCAAGATGTCCCTGGCTACGAATTCTACGACGATGTACAATCAGGCAATCTGCCACAGGTTTCATGGATTATTCCAGCAGAATCAGTGAGTGAACATCCAAACGCTGGCCCCCAAGCGGGACAAAAGTACGTCGTGACACTCGTAAACACCATCATGCAGAGTCAGTATTGGAAAGACACTACGATATTCATCACATGGGATGACTGGGGAGGCTTCTATGACCACGTCCCGCCACCACAAGTAGACAAGTACGGTCTGGGATTCAGAGTACCGGCTCTGCTAATATCACCATATGCGAAACAAAGCTACATCAGCCACGTACAATACGATTTCAGCTCGTTCCTGGTCTTCATCGAAGACCAGTTCGGGCTTCGACCCCTAACGAACCGAGATGCCAACGCTAACAGCTTCAACGGAGAATTCGATTTCAGCCAACATCCAAGACAACCGCTCATTTTGAATCCAAATAATCCGCCTCAATGGAGCACATCAACAGTAACAACATTCACCAGCACAACGCTACCTTCCGAGATTCCAACCACGCCTCTGTGGACTGTCGCCGGGTCAGTAATTGCGCTGGTTGTCGTTTCGGCGCTCATAGTGATAGGTTACGTCAGCGTGAGGAAGAGGTAGAAGGACAGCAATGCTTCTTCTTGGTGACCGATTCGGTATTTCGTAACAGTACTTAACACAGTTCCCACCGAAGGACCGATAAGATTCCACAATCGAACTACATCCTGAAGAATGATCGACAGAGCGGCTTCATGTTGGCAAGCAGGTTCAGAACAGGCATCCACGCGTCGGCCCTATTGGTTCCATTCATTGTGGAGGCGACCTCCAAACCCATTGTCGTCGCGGCTCTTGTAGCTACGACCGTTGTCTACATTCTGTCGGAGGCGGTACGTCTAAGGGCTAAGAGCGTCCCCTTGATCACGCGATTCACGCTCGCAATGAGTCGTGAGGATGAGAGCCCCCGTCTGGTCGTTGCACCGATCTACCTAGCAGTTGGTGTGGTTCTTTCTTTGCTCGTTTTTCCGAAGAACATTGCCTACGCTTCAATCACCATCGTCGCGGTAGGTGACCCAGTGGCATCATACGTGGGCAGAAAGTTGGGACGAATACATGTGAGGAAGAAGACACTGGAAGGTTTGACTGCCGGCTTGATTGCTTCGTTTGCGGCCGCCCTGTTTTGGGTGCCTCCTCATCTTGCGCTAGCAGGTTCGGTTATTGGGATGTTACTCGAGCTTCTCGGACTCCTTGATGACAATCTTGCGATTCCCATTGGTGCGGGATCAGCAATGCTGGCCACGACCATGTTGTAGCCGTTTTTGCTAGTTTGAGTGTGGGTTTGCCCGGATCTAAGAGAGGACTCTATGAGGGCCTTCCTATTGCCAGCAAGTGGAGATCAGACTCCTAGGTGCAGACGGTCGGCCAGTAATCTCGGAAGCCCTGCTGTAATTATCCTGCGCGCAGCCGCATCGATGTCGTATGCGACTCTGTATATCTGGAACTCGGGTTCCGCAAATGGTTCAAGAATTGCGTAACTTGCCCGAGCGTCCCCGTCTCTGGGTTGACCGACACCGCCAGGATTCCCAAGCAGGATCGAGTCGAATTTGCGAATGAAAGGGACGTGCGTGTGTCCGAGAAGAAGGATGGTCCCTCCCGAGTCTTCGACTAGACTCCTTAGAATGAACTCGGCAGTATCCGGGTAGACGTACTCGTTGAGGGGATCTCTTGGACTCCCGTGGACTAGGGCGATCTTGGTACCGTCAATAGTGCAAGTTGCTTTGGCACGGAGGCTCGCAACATAGCTTAGGTTTTCAGGTGAGATATTCTTGCGTGTCCACTCAACAGCTTGCACGGCATGCTGTACGAACCCCGATGTGTCACCAGTCGAGATTGCGTAGTCATGGTTGCCCATCACAATGGCCTTTGGCCTCAACGATCTGATCTCGGATACGACTTCGTTTGGTTGGGCCCCGTACCCAACAAGATCTCCAAGACATACGAGGGCGTCATAGTCGCCCATTGCTGACAAGACCGCTTGCAGGGCATCGTAGTTTGAGTGGATATCTGAGATTACTCCGATCCGCACCGTCGCGGTCCTCCGGAACCTTCACTAGTCAACTAGATACTAGTAGATGCACATATTGAAATCTGAGCTTTCTGCTCTGGATCATGTTGAAGGCGGTCACGAGTCGTGCCTGCATTGGAATCCCTAGACGCGAAATTCGAACGCAATGGGGTCACGTTTCATGCAAACTTGGTGAAGCTCGAGAATGCCGTACTCATTCTCTTCTACGAAGGATCCAGCAAGCTTGGGACGGTAGCATTGGCAATGCCAGGGATTCTAGAGGAGAAGGCTGGACGGTCGTCAGTGCTGTTGGGTGGGAAGTACTTAATGGTTAGCAGAGCGCTCGCTGAAAGAGCAGCTGGATTCTTCGGCAAGCTGGCAATCGTTTCAGTGAATACCTCCATTGAGGAACCTGAGGCGCTCAGAATCTACGCGAAGCTACTGGACGATTTGAAGCAAACTCAGCCAACGAGCTAGTATGAGACGAGACTCGACAGCGCGGATTCTCCTAGCACGCTTGATGCCGCTCTTTGAACTTGTTCCCTGTGTTGCTCGAGCGTGTAGACTCGAATGATGTTCATGTAGGCCATGAGCACATCGACTATCTGGTATGGTACCGACGGAAGAGACGGCAAGTCTATGCTAACATCTTCGACGGCGACTTTCGCCTTGTGCGCAATCTCCTCCTCCATCTTGAGTCTGACTGTGTCCTTCGTGAAGAGGCTTGAGAGAAACTCGTCTTTTACGAAGAAAGT
>JBEKGZ010000148.1:0-3580 GCA_050012535.1 Bathyarchaeia archaeon
ACGCGGCCATTCGCATGTTCACGTTGTGTTTCACATGCATGTCGTACACGTCGTGGAAGGCCTTCGTCATGATCTTGTCCAAGCGGTCATAGACTTCCTCAACGGGCCAGTAGAGGCCGTATATGTTTTGCACCCATTCGAAGTATGAAACGGTCACTCCTCCCGCGTTGCAGAGAAAGTCTGGAATGTCGAAGACCTTGTTTTTGGACAGGACGTCATCAGCCTCAGGCGTTGTAGGGCCGTTCGCAGCTTCTGCGACTATCTTCGCTTTGATCTTTGACGCGTTCTTCGTCGTTATGACATTCTCGAGCGCTGCGGGGACCAGAATGTCGCATT
Source organism: Bathyarchaeia archaeon (assembly GCA_050012535.1). Classification (GTDB taxonomy): domain Archaea; phylum Thermoproteota; class Bathyarchaeia; order 40CM-2-53-6; family 40CM-2-53-6; genus CAVPLU01. The sequence continues at coordinate 337 of JBEKGZ010000148.1, forward strand.
GTAGTACGAGCAGGTCGTCGTTCGTTATAGGTTTCGTTCCCGGGAAGCCTACAACGCTTCCGGTCTTGTGTTTGTGTTGTAGGACCGCATTTGGATCAAGTCCTTTCTCACTGAGAATTCCACCTTTGGAGTCGCTTACCGCGATAATTCGTGCTCCCATTTCTTGTAGCAGGATTGCCGAATATGAGCCAGCGTTTCCGTAGCCTTGAACCGCAACGGTGGCGCCTTTCAGTGGGATGTTGAGTCTCTTTGCGGCTTCACGGACTGTGTAGACTGCTCCGCGAGCCGTTGCGTCGCCTCGTCCTTGAGATCCGCCAAGCGCGATTGGTTTCCCGGTGATCATGCCCGGGGCGTAGTACCCTCTGATCTTGGCGAATTCATCCACCATCCACGCCATGATCTCTGGAGTCGTGTATACGTCAGGTGCAGGAATGTCCTTCTCGGGTCCTATGATCGAAGCGATGGCGTCTATGTATGCTCTGCTAACCCTTTCCAGCTCACCGCGTGACATCTCCTTGGGATTGCAGATGACTCCTCCCTTTCCTCCGCCGAGAGGTATGTCAACGCAAGCGGTCTTCCAGGTCATCCATGCTGCGAGCGCCTTGACCGTGTCGATTGTCTCTTGCGGGTGAAATCGGATTCCCCCCTTGCAGGGGCCACGAGCGTCGTTGTACTGAACTCTGAACCCTTTGAATGCCTTGACCTGACCGTTATCCATCCTGACTGGGAACGTGACCTCCAGTATGCGTTTGGGTTCCCTGAGTAGACTGTGTACAGCAGGGTCTAATTTCAATAGCTTTGCAGCCATATCCAATTGTTCTTGCGCAATCTTGAAGGGATTCAGCTCTTCCGTCAAGCTTAATCATCAGGTTTCGGTGAGATCGGAAAGTGTCTTTTAAGCTAATCCGTTCTGGCAAGCTGGCACGACGGACGTTCTAGTTGGTCGAGATCGCAGAAGTATGCAAAGCACTTTCACTATGTTCCAGTAAAGCGATCGAGGGTCATTTCTTCATTGTTGGTTTGTGTGCCCGTACCCTCGATATGATCTTCTATTCTCTTCAAGGCCGTCTCGTGCTTCTCATTGGCCAGCCCAAGCATCTTCATCACTTGTATGCAGTTCTCCGGCGCATAACCGCGAAAGTGGTTGTTGAAAACTCCGAACGTCTGCTTTGTGTTGGCTCGCACTTCCTCAATTTTAGGCAGCCAGTCAGTAAGCTGGTCTCCCGTGTACCGGTAGTCGTACCATAAGCGTTGACCTCTGCCGTGCCACCGGATATATCCAATCTCTGAGGTGACGTGGATCTCAGGGGGCAATAGTGGCTCGTCGACGATGCAATATGCGGCTTGGTATTTGCACAAAGTTGTCCACGTGTTCGATTCCAACCACGACGGATGCCTGAACTCTACCACGTATTTGATCCTTCTCGGGAGTGCAGCGAGAAAATCCTCCAAGAGGTCGTCATCACGCTTGAGGGACGGCGGTAACTGAACGAGCATGCATGCCAATTTGTCCTGATAGAGCAGAGGATCGAAAAGCTCGCAAAAAGAATCGAGCTCTGTCTGTGCGCTCTCGTTCAGCTTCAGACGCAGATCATGAGTGAACTTCTTGTTCATCTTTGCACTGAAGACGAAGCTCCGAGGCGTGTACCGTGTCATGCCGAGTATCGAGCCTTTCTCCGGGAACGCGTAGAAAGACGAGTCAATCTCTACGGTGTCGAAGATCGAGGAGTACTGCTGAAGCATGCTCTTGTCGGGGTCGTACAACGGGCCGATCCATTCCTTGTACGACCAGCCAGCGCACCCAAGTCGAATTGGTGCTTGTATTGGCTCATGGTCATTCAGGATAGTTCCCCGTCCCTGGTTTTTTGATGGTGGCCACCACCTATTGCAGATTTCGGGCAACGCTTAAAGGAGCTGCCGAAAGCTTGTCTCAAGTCCGCTGAGACTGGTTGACTGACGTGAGATTTGAGCAGCTTGCCGAGGTCTTCGAGGGAATCGAAGCTACGTCGAAGAGGCTGGAAATGACCGACCTCTTGGTCAAGTTGCTCAAAGACACCCCGGAGGAGCTTGTGGACAAGGTCGTGTATTTGACCCAAGGCAAGCTCTATCCTGACTACTTGGGCATCGAGCTGGGCATGGCAGAGAAGCTCGTTGAAAAGGCGATATCGTTCGCGTCGGGTCGGACGGAAGCTGAAGTTGAGTCCGCTTTTCACCGAAATGGCGACTTGGGCCTTGCGGCCCAAGAGATGCTGAAGAAGCGATCACAGTCGACCCTGATGAAGAAGCAGCTGACAGTAGAGGCGGTGTATAGCACATTCGATAAGATCGCGCGTGCAGCTGGGGATCGATCTGTCGACGCTAAGGTCAAACTGTTATCGAGCCTTCTGATAGACGCGAGCCCCAGCGAGGCGAAATTCGTCACACGAATGGCCATGGGTAAGCTGCGAGTAGGGATCGCCGACATGACAATTCTCGATGCGCTTGCCATCGCATACGCCGGCGGAAAGGAGTTCCGGGAATCGTTTGAGCGAGCCTACAACCTCTCTTCCGACTTGGGATATGTGGCAAAGATGGTCGCAGCACGTGGGATAGGAGGAGTCAAGGACTTCCGGATATCCGTCGGTCGTCCCATAAGACCAATGCTCTGCGAACGGCTCTCCTCCGCCCATGAGATCCTAGCCAAACTAGGAGGAAAAGGATCTGCAGAATTCAAGTACGACGGGCTACGGATCCAAGCGCACATCTCCAAGACGAATGTCGAGCTGTTCTCAAGACGTCTCGAGAACATAACAACTCAGTTTCCCGACGTCGCCGAAAGCCTCAGATCGGCGGTATTGGCGGAGAAGGCGATACTTGAAGGAGAATGCGTCGCGGTCGACACGAACACTGGCGACATGCTACCATTCCAAGTCGTATCGCAGCGGAGAGGACGGAAATACGAGATCGAGACAAAGGCGGAAGAAGTTCCGGTGAGTGTTTTCCTATTCGACGTTCTCTACGATGACGGCCAAGACTTCACACTCACGCCCTACTTGGAGCGTAGAGTCGAGCTCACCAAGATCGTCAAGGAGTCCGACCAAGTCCGCATCGCGGAACAGCTAATGACTGAAGATGCGGACGAGCTTGAACGATACTTCGACAAAGCAGTATCGATGGGATGCGAAGGTCTGGTCGTCAAGAGTACCGGCGCAGAATCGGTCTACCAGGCAGGTGCTCGCGGATGGCTGTGGATCAAGTACAAGAG
>JBEKGZ010000149.1:0-6774 GCA_050012535.1 Bathyarchaeia archaeon
GACGGTTCAATCTCTGGTACTCCTTGGCTCCGATCTGCAGATCCCCTCTCAGCCACAGTTTTACCTTTTTGATTGTTTCATTGTGTGGGGTCGGCTATTCCGCCACACTATCTTATCCGGTGACTTCCCTTTGAAAACCGCAGCCATTCTTTCCCTTGGAGTCGATGCCGTCTCGCTTCAGGCCTACCATTCTTTCTATTCAAAAGTTGCGTGGGCTGGAGACCTTGGCCAGAGTTCAGCAATCAACCGGCAATCAAGAGTTCCGCAACGTGACGCCGTTGCTCATGATGAACGATCTTATATACAGACCGACCAGAACGGGTCAGTTCCACTGCTGTCGGTGACGTGTTTGTCGAGTCAAATACTTGATGAGTTGGCTAATGCGGTCGAAGCGATAGACCCCGATAAGGTCATACTTCTGTCTCGGACTGCGGTCGAGAAGAACATCGACAGACGTTGAGGTCAATGATGAGAGCTTAGCTGTGGATCTCACACGAAAGGTGGGCCCTGGAGGAAACTTCATGGCGGAGAAGCACACACGCACATATCTGGAAAGAAGAGCCATCCTGCACCCCTAACTGTTCAATCGTCAAACCATATCTGACTGGAAGGCAAGAGGGCAGAAGAGCGCTCGCGAGGAAGCGAAGGAGAAAATACGTAAGATCCTCAAAGAGCACCAAGTCCCAGCATTACCCAAAGAGACCACTGACCATATGGACCAGATTCTGAGCCGCGCCTCACAGACCATGATCAAGAAATAGCTCAGCAAGTGGCGTTAACCCATGAATGGTCCAGCTGCAACAATAACTCACGACCGCTGAGAGCTGGCCAATACCTCGACCTACTAAGAGAGAAATGGATTCTCAAACGCATGAATCGGTCATGTGAACTCACTAGAGGCTAGGCTCGATGGACTGAGAAGCCCATTGGAAGAAGAAGGGTCTCTCCGATGGACTATGTGATGCTCTTCTGAATCGTGAAATCGCTTCCGCTCTCTACTCCTTCTTTAGGGCTGTTATCGGGCTCAGGGTAGATGCTCTCCAGGCGGGGTAGATGCCTGCTATGACGCTTAGAGCGCAGGCTAGAAGGAATACTTGGGCAAGATCGGTGGGGCGAAAATAGGGAGTAATTGATATTGCGTTTGCCCCCAAAGGCAAGATCCCGATCATGGCATATGCTCCAGCAACTCCGGCGGTCAGTCCCAATAATCCGCCTAGAAGCCCAATTGTGAATGATTCCATAAGAAACATGAAGAGAATTGTTCCCCCAGTGTAGCCTATTGCTTTCAGCAGCCCAATTTCGCGTGTTCTCTCCATTACCGATGTGTACAATGTTGTGATTATGCCGACAGCGCCCACGAACATGGAAACCGCGGCGACAGCGGTGAGAAATCCCAGGAAGGTGCCCATCACCTCATTTATTGTGCTCGCAATCGCTTTGGGCGATACTATGCCGATATTCTTTCCATAGAATTTCGTGATGCTCGTTTCCACTTGATCATTGATGTCGGGACCTTTCGTGATCACGTAGATGACATCGTATACGCTGTTCTTTTCGAAGAAGGCGTTGGCTGCTGAGAGTGAAATGAAGACTTCACTGTCAACCTGCTGGCTTCCAAGTTCGTTGAGAATCCCTCCCACTAGGAAGGCTTTCCTTTTCGTGACTAGTTTCTCAACTCCTCCTTGGTTCTCAATCTTTGAGAACTCAATAAACACTGACTGCCCCATGCTCGCAAATGGCTTGTCAAGATTCGATGGGTGAGCAATACTGTGTCCCAGTACGATTCCACCGGAGTCCGTAGATGAAACGAATGCTCCGGACTCAAAGCTAATCTTGGGAGTGACATATACCATCTTGCTTTGATCCATCCCAAGAACTGCCACGGTTTTTGATTCGCTTCCTGACCTCAACGTTCCCCCACCGGTGAACGATGGGATAACATAATCTACGCCCTGAATTCTTCCGAGGGTGCGTACGGTCTGTGATGTGAGTTTTGTTTGCATACCGGATTGTGCTTCGGGTCCGAAGGCACTGGCAGAAGGAGTAACTATCAGGGCGTTAGCGCCGAGAGTGCCTAACTGGTCGCTGATGTAGTTGTTCATCCCTCCACCCAGTCCGTTGATGGAGGTCATCAGTGCCACGCCTATGATCACCATTAGCACTGTGAGGCCTGTTCTCAGTCGTCGCTCTCTCAGGGCTCCAAATGAGAGCCCAATCAGATCAAGTACGGCCACTGTCCTCATGCCCTCCCGTTTGCACTGACGTTCAAGTCAGAGTCGCTGGGTTTGCTATGCGGCATGAGTCCTGCTCTCTCTTTCTCCACGACGCCGTCTCTCAAATGGAGGATCCTTCCCGTTTTCTCGGCAAGTTCCAAGTTGTGTGTAACGATTAGTATGGTTGCTTTTTTCTCTTCGTTCACGCGAAGCAGGAGATTCTGTATCTCTTCTCCAGTCTTAGAGTCGAGGTTGCCGGTCGGCTCGTCTGCGAGAATGAATGCCGGATCATTGATGAGTGCCCGGGCTATTGCGACTCGCTGTTGTTCTCCGCCGCTAAGCGCATTCGGTCTACGATTCGATTTGTCACCCAAACCCACGAGGTCTAAGAGTTCGTGCACTCGCTGATTCCTCAGCTTCTTTGGCATACCTGCAACTATGGCGGGCAACTCTACGTTCTTGGCCACCTTTGATCTATCGATGAGGTTGTATGACTGGAAGATGAAACCGATCTTTCTGTTGCGAAATCTGGCGAGTGCTCTCTCTCCCATTCGGCTTATGTCAACGTCATCAATGAGTATCTTGCCACTTGTCGGTGTATCGAGAGCACCCAACATGTTCAGCAGAGTTGACTTCCCGCTGCCAGACGGGCCAACCACAGAAACAATCTCGCCATGCCGCATTCTCAGGTTAACTCCACGCAGCGCATATACCGTCACGAGTCCCATTTTGTAGGACTTCTTGAGATCCAGTGTTTCAATGGCGAGTTTCTCGCCTTGGCCTGTCATGCGAATCCTCTTTCGGATCGTCCCTCATGCTAAACAGCGACAGACTTAATCGTTCCTCATTCATCCTGCCGTGCGAGTCAACGATGCGATCCTTTGGGGAGGTTCCCCCCCAGGTCAGCAAGGTCGTGTTAGGGGCTGGTCCTCTTGCAGCAGGCCTCGGATTCTACGAGGTAGCGATCGCTGTATTCCTTCCTCTGGAAGGAGTCTCCATCACCAACGTCGGAGCCATACTGACCACGTTCGGGCTTGCAGCAGTGGTCTGCAGTATTCCGTTTTCGATTCTGTCGGATCGTTACGGACGCAAGTTACTGATGTTCGTTGGAGCACTTCTCTCCATGCCTGTAACGATGATTCCTGGATTCACATCAGACTTCTTCATTCTTGAGATGTCCGCTCTGCCAGACCCGCAACGTTCAGTCTGTCATTCGTGGTCTTCACGATGGGAGCAGGCTTGGGCAGTTTTCTTCCAGCTATCTTTCCACTACTACCCTTGAATTTCCTGGAAGCTCACCGGATCACTTTTGTCGCGTTAGGCCTCTTAGGGTTGTTGACTCCCTATGCTGTATCGCGCTGGGCGGTTGACATCAAACCTGTGCGGTCTCGTCGTGGGATACTGCCTCGCAAGTCACTGAGAATCTTGGCGAAGTTCTCGACCGCAAATCTGATGATAGCCCTCGGTGCTGGGCTGATAATTCCTCTCATACCTACTTGGTTTTATCTTCGATTCAATGTGACCGATGCATTTTCAGGTCCCGTGGTGGCAGTTTCAAACATACTCATGGGAATCGCGGCCATCGCCTCGCCAAGCATAGCAAAGAAGACCGGCTTAGTCGTCGGCATTGCGGCGACGCAGCTCACCTCAACATTATTCCTGCTAGCTACACCGTTCAGCCCAACAGCGCCGATCGCAGCCATCCTTTATGTCGTTCGTTCGATGCTCATGAACATGTCCAGTCCGCTCGCTGATTCACTGCTGATGAATTTGGTCGCTCAGGACGAACGAGCCACTGCGTCTGCGCTCAACGCTGTGGTCTGGCGAATACCAAATGCTGCAAGCACAGTTGTGGGAGCCGCGGCCTTGAGTGGTGGTAACTTGAGTCTCCCATTTTACCTCTGCACTGTGCTCTACGTCGCCTCGATCACGTTGTTCTATACGCTATTTCGGAACTTACAGCATCCCAAGGCATCTGAGTAATCTGCTGAGCGCCTCGTTGGGGTTGTTGAGGTCATCCAATTTCGTCAGTCAGTGCCGGATTCGTACAAGATATCTACCTTGTCTTTCTGGGTCTTCTCGTATGTCCACCCTATCTTTGGATCTCAATCCTTTCCAACGGATGAAGTAGTGTTCGTGAGGTAGCTCTGGGCCTCTACATGTACACCGATAGGATTCCACTCTTGCCTTTCTGGCAAAGTCATCCTGAACTAGGTCGAATTTCTTTCCAAGATGAGGAAAGAGTTGGAGTTTGCTCTTCAAGACCAGAAGATAACCTTCCCGTGCCTCTTCAGAGGACACCTTCCTCGAATACGTGCACTTACCTTTCACCGGTGCTGTCCCACCGACATCTACACTCAAAGTACAGGCAGCGTAATTCTCCACTTAAGCACTTTACGTGCGTAAGTGTTCGGAGATCAAGATCTGTCTCACGTATGAAGCGATTGAGACAGACTTGGCAAGAGACTAGGACTATTCTTTAGATAGGCGAGTGGAGCAGTGCCCGGACAGTGAACACAAGTGGAATCACGTAGAGAATTGATCGGCCTAATACGAGAGCAGGCTCAGATCGAAAGGGAAAGCGCAGCAAGGCTTAGCGAGACCGAACAGAAGCTAGGCACAGGAGCGGCAAAGCTTCTACTGGTAGAGATGAGATGTGACTCGCAGAAGCACGCGGCAGTATTAGAGGCAGTTGTTGAGGCACTGAAGGGCGATCAATCTGCAAAGTCCCTCTGGCAGGAGGCCTTCAGTGGGTTCGCTGATCCAATCATTGTGAAACGAGAGATAGAGAATCACAAGACCCTGAGCAAGTCGATGGCGGCTCACATACAGAAGGAGATGAGCAAGACAGATGATGAGGCAGTGCGAATGCTGCTTCAACACTTGGGGGAAGACGAGAAGAGGCACAATGATATCTTAGATATGATAGCGCAAAGATGCTACAGAATGATTCCTTAGGTTGATTTGGACATCCATCACATCTGTCATTGCCTTTGCTACTTCGGCATCAACCAGAACACGTTACCGTCAGGGTCTTTGAACATAGCATAGGTCATGGTCTCGTTCCACTCGGCTTTTCCGAGCTCGCGGGTGAACTGAACGCCTTTCCTCCTGAGTTCTTTACATGTATTTTCGATGTCTTCGGCAAGCATTAGGATTCCAGTGTTCCCCGGTTCAAGCGCTTCGTCTGGACATAGGTGTAAACCGAATGATGATGCGCGCGGAGCAACCACTATCCAGTGTTCCTCATCGCTCTGCACCTCAAATTCGAGTTTGTCCCTGTACCATTCCTTGGCCTTTTTCCCATCCGACACCATAACCGCGACGGTCTGGATTTGCTCGATCATTCTCCACTTCGCCTCTCAATTAGCCTCAGTGGCCTGGTTGATATTTAATATGCGGAGACATGCGAAAGTGGTCACCGGGAGACTCTCCCTATTTCATCTCGTTGCAGGGATGCTACAATAAACGGTGGGCACCATGCGTGTCATTCTCTTTGACATAGACGGTACGCTCCTGCTAAAGCAGAGTACTGATGCGGACGAACTAGAACGCTTCAGACGCGCGATAGCTGATGAGGTGGGTAAATCCCCGCCGACTCAGCCTTGGAGGTATGACGGCATGGTGGACCCACAAATCTGCAGACTCCTACTCATCGACGTAGGTCTCAGCGAGAGGGCCGTAGGCAGACATCTTCAAAGAGTGATCGAACGAGTTGGAGAAATCTACAAGGCAATGGAAAAGCACCCGATTCTAAATGACGGCGTCGGAGAGCTGCTAAAGATACTTAGCGCCTCGTCGAAGCATAAGCTTGGCGTTGTCACCGGGAATCTTTCCGTCGTCGCCGAGGAGAAACTGGGTCTCACGGGTATTAGAGCATACTTCGCTGAGACATTCTATAGCGATGGGTACTTCGATAGACGTGACTTGGTCAGGGAGGCCGTCGATACATGTGTCATGAAGTACCAATTACGCGGCAACGACTCTGTGATAATCATCGGCGACACCCCACGCGACGTAGAAGCTGCGAAATCCCGCGGCGCCAAGGCAATCGCCATTGCGACGGGGCATTTCTCCGAGGACGACCTTGTGTCGGCCGGAGCCGACACAGTTTTCCATGACTTGAATCCCCGCATTGATCTGCTCAAAGCCCTTGACTTCGAAATCTGAGTGGCGATCCGATCTCAGCCCATCGAGTTCTATGGGTCCCTTCAAGGCTTAATGTGATGAAAAGATGCATTTGAAAGAACGTACGAGTTGGTTCAAGGCGAGAATGCTGGCTGCGCAGCGTCGCCTGAACAGTCGACCACGCGGTCGAAGATAGACGATCACCGGGGGCGAAAGGTTTGCAGATCCTGCGAGCATTCGAGGGAATAGGAAGAGACGCCAGACTTCTGCTAGCCTCATCCTTCATAGGAGGCGTAACCTATGCGTTCTATTTTCTGATACTGCCCTTCTACCTGATCTCCGCAGGCTACGATGCGACATGGATCGGCATTGCCAATGCAACCTTCGGCGTGTCCATGACCCTATTCATTATCCCGGCGGGAATACTGGCAGA
>JBEKGZ010000150.1:0-3551 GCA_050012535.1 Bathyarchaeia archaeon
GGATCAAGTACGCGGGCGCGGGCATCTCCGCACCAAGATACCCACACTCATACGTCAACTAGGGTAGTCTGTGGTGAGTCTAGAGCTTCTGAGCGTTCCTCACATGCTACTTATTGCATCCAGTCTTGTCGGTTGAGACGCGCCTCTCGCATCTGCAACCACCGACGGGGATTTGGAGGACCCATGAAGCCCGCTTCTCGTTTTAGCGCTTCCACCAGCATTCTTAGGCCATGCGGGTCTTGAATATCCTCGAAAGTCACTATGATCTTTCCGTCACTCATGATTGAGGCGTCTCCAAAGATCTTGATGTTTCCTCGGCGTGGGCCTCCGTAAGCTCCAAAACCGCCCAATCCAGGCAGTCCGAACATTCGAGGCGTCAGGAATACTCCTCCTCCGATTGAATTACTGACCCTGTGAAGGTTCATGACGACGACTTCAGGCCGATGGTCTATTCCAACTTGTGCAACTACTTGGCGATTCCTAACATCATACTTTATGCAGCGTTGATTGGTAACAGCCTCTTCCAAGACGACTTCTTTGCGAAGCAGACCCTGCGTCACCTCTCGATGCCACAGAATCCCCTCACCTTCATGTAGAGGAATGACTGAGTTCACTTGTCGAGCTGAGTTCGGCTTATTCTCAATGATCATATCGCCTGTCCCAGATCCGGGAGACGCGCTGGCAAGTTGACTCGGTGAGGGCGCTGTAGTAACAGATGCTCCACAATTCGGGCAGAAACGTGCGTCTTCCGGAACTCGTCCTCCGCATTTTGCACACAACATTTCGGGACGTTACGCCTCCTTGATGCATCTGGTAGCGAAGCGAGGTGAGTAAGGGTCAGTTAAAGAAGTTCTGGACCTATCATTCATATGTGGAGTGCGAACCGAAGGAAGATTTTCTCTTGTGTGTGAATCGTGGTGCGCACACACCTAAGACTCTTCCCGCTACATGTCGTGTATCGTCGCATGTTAAGTGATGTGAGGGCGGACTTCTACTTGCGGATATATCGAACTCTCATTACGTGTTGGAGCGCGTCCTGGACAGGTCGAGCGAATGATGTCTCCGAAGATGCTTTTACTGGCTGTCTTGAAGATAGGAGATGGTCGCTATGAGTAGTATCCTCAAACTCACCCAACAAAGACAATCCGCAAGAGTCCCCTTCGACCCACGCCGCCCGATCGCCAAAGAAGGCCTAAGGCAGATACTAGAAGCAGGGAGATGGGCGCCCACAGCTCATAACATGCAGAACTTCGAGATCCTCGTCATCGATGACAAGAAGATTCTAAAGAAAATAGGGAACATAAAATCTCGTGTCTCAGTAGAGTTCCTGCGCGAGAACTACGAGCAGCTCTCGTTCTCGGAAGAGGAGTTGCTAAAGAAGAAGGTCGGAATACTCGGCACGATGTTTCCGCCCTCATGGAGAGACCCTTCCAAGATGGAGAAGACCGCCCGTGAGAGTATGTCTAGGTCCCTAGATCAGAGTGTCAATGGTAGTCCGGTCCTTCTGATTGTGATCTACGATTCTAGGAAAAGAGCGCCTGCTTCGCAAGGCGATGTCTTGGGTTTCATGAGCCTTGGCTGTGTCATGCAGAACATGTGGCTCACGGCCCAATCGCTTGGGATCAGCTTTCAGATACTGAGCAGGTTCAGCGGAGAGCCCGTAGAGAAAGAGGTGAAGCAGATTCTCGACATCGCCGAATACATGAATATCGCTTATGCTGTTCGCTTGGGGTACCCTGTCTCTGCACCAACTAAATACTTGAGAGTGCGCCGCGATGTTGAAGCATTTGTCCACCACAATCGGTATGGGAATAGTGGGATTGACTAGGGCCCCATAATTCTCATGCTCGCTTTCCACGAGCCGGTCTGTGCCATACTCTTCGCCCGTACCATAAGAGCGGCGCACCCTTTTCACAACCTCTGAAAGACGCTGGGTATGGCTCCGACAAGAGAGCCTGTTTCCTATTTCTGGCCCCCTACCAGTGCCACTACCCCCAGCGTTATCTTCTCAGAAAATGTCCGTCGAAAACCACCTCTCGACAACAACCTAAGGGTCTCAGCGGGGGAAGCTGACAGTTGGATTGATCTTGCCAGATACGCTAGAGTCCGGTGCCAGCTGCTAGAGACCAGTCGGCCTAAAGTCGGGAGCACGTTGAAGATGTGAAACATGTACAACCTCCGAACGAGCGATTTGGTAGGAACTACAAAATCGACAGATAGAAGCCAGCCTGAATTGGCCAGTGTTCTGTGCGCTTCGCGAAACATGGCTGACTTGTCGCCGAAGTTGCGTAGGGCTAAACCGATCGTCTCGTACTCAAAGATGCCATCCCGGAAAGGCATGAATTCTCCAACAGCCCGAATGAACTCCAAAGAGCAGCGTGTTTTCGTCGCATGTTTCCTTCTAAGCGCTATCCGTAGCATGGAGGTGCTCGGGTCCAATCCAACGACAAGGCCTCGGGATCCCATTGACCGAGATAGCGGAAAAGTCACGAGTCCTGTCCCGCAGGCAAGGTCCAATATGCATGTCGCTTGCTGGTAGTGAATCCTAGACAGCAAGCGCCTTCTCCAAGCCCAGTCTAGGCCAAATGTCATTATGCCGAGTAGCGCGTCGTATTCTCTCTCTACATCTGTGAAGATCGTTGCGACGAACTTCGCTTTCTCGACGAACTTGGTGGGGATTTTCAAGATAGGCAGCCTTCGCAACTGGGGAGAGGCACATCAGGGAAACAGTTTGTGGATAGTCAAACCGATAGCAAGAAGATCTACTGCAACTACGATCAACTTGAGAGCTTTCTCAGGTTTTGCGATAAGTTCAGCCGTATTCAGACTTAGCTTGGTGCCGTCCGCGAGTTGCATTTGAGTTAACGAACTCTTACGTCTGAAGTCTTTGCACCAGCGGGACAGGTTGATCTCGATGCCTGCTGTGGCGGCCATCGCCACGGCTACTAGAAGCGCGACGACGGTTATTGTCAAAGCGTTCACGTAGTAGCTAACTAACACTGGCAGAGCTGCCCATGAAAACGCAAATGACAAGTCTGTGTGGAATCTTCCGCCAAAGAGATCGATATTATACGCGAAGAGGAAGAAAGTCTCAAGGAAGATGAACGCTAGAAGCACGAGTGGCGTTAGGAGGGCACCGGACGTTGCGTACAGGACAACCATTCCAAACACACCGATCAAGATCGCCCCAATCAGAGGCGCTGCAAATAGAATCTCCAGTTCGCGTTTGCTCAGCGTCTCTCCCCAGTGCCTAGCATGCAGCTCGTTCAAAGCATGGGCTGAAAGTCCCAGCCCCAGAAAGTAGGCCAATAGAGTAGCAATTACACGGTTCAGGTAGAAAGAGGGCGAAACAGCCGCGCCTATCAGAACATATGAAAGAACCATTGAAGTGTAAGGCAAATGCATGATCGTATACAGTTCTCCAAGCTTGCTGCCGCCTCGGGCATACCAAGCCCCTTCCCCTGTCAAGCGCCTCCGCCTCCTTCATTCAAGAATACAGATGTAAAGAATCGATCGATCCTACTAAGAACTTCCGGATGCTCTTGCCTTGC
>JBEKGZ010000151.1:0-4994 GCA_050012535.1 Bathyarchaeia archaeon
CGATGAGATAGTACGCCAATGCAGCGGATCAAGCACCGCTAAGGGTGATGCTCCAAAGGTTGCCTGCATCGGCCCCGCAGGCGAGAACCAAGTCAGATTTGCTGCAGTGGCCTTCGACAAGAGACATTTCGCAGGTAGGGGCGGGACTGGAGCAGTCATGGGTTCGAAGAATCTGAAGGCCGTGGCTGTGCGCGGAACGAAGCACGCACAATCCCTAGCCATCAACTTGAGCCCTCAGTTCCTCGAAGTCGTCAGAAATTCGATCAAGAGAGACATACGTGAGAACCCAGACGCTGAAGCCATGATCAAGTTTGGAACGCCTGTGGTTGTCGACCTTGCCAACAACGCAGGCCTATTGCCCACCCGCAACTTCCAGACAGGAGTCTTCCCTGATGCTGACAAGATCAACTCAGACGCCCTTGTGAACCAGCTCCTCGTGAAGCACATGACAACCTGCTTCAGCTGTTCCATAGGATGCCGAAACATAACGAAGATCAAGGACGGCCAATTCGCAGGACTAGAAGGCGAAGGCCCAGAGTATGAGACACTTGGATTGGCTGGCTCGAATCTTGCAATCGGAGACATACGCGTTGTCATGAAGTTCAACCATGAATGCTCTCGAATGGGGATTGACACGATATCAGCGGGCAACGTCATCGGTTGGGCCATGGAACTTTACGAAAGAGGGCTAATCACGAAGGCGGACACACAAGGTCTGGACCTCTCGTTTGGCAACAGTGCGACCGTCGTGGCACTCCCAGAGATCATCGCGATGAGGAAGGGGATTGGAGATACCCTTGCGGAAGGAGTCGCGCGAGCCGCTCAGAAAGTCGGGAAGGGCTCGGAGAGATACGCCTTGCACTGCAAAGGCCAAGAGTATCCTGGGTACGACCCGAGAGGATCGTTTGGAATGGCTCTAGCATACGCGACCTCCGACAGGGGAGCTGACCACAATCGCGCATGGCCGGTCGCATACGAGGCTTTCGGAAAGCTGGACCCATTCACGTGTGTTGGCAAAGCGGAGCTGGTCGTGAAAGACCAGATCAGAACAAGCGTAAAATGGAGCATGTGTGCCTGCGACTTCATCCCTATTGATCTTCCCATCATCGCTGAACTCCTCAGTGCAGCGACGGGTCAGAAATACACAGAGGAAGACGCTAGGAAGATCGGACGGAGAATTTGGACACTAACGCGACTATTCAACATCAGAGAAGGCTTCTCTAGACAACATGACGGGATTCCGCCTCGGATCTATTTGGACCCGCTTCCAGATGGCAATCCGAAAGGCAAAGTCGTACCTAAGCAAGACTACGAGACCATGTTGACGGAATACTACAAGCTCTGGGGATGGGACGACCAAGGAAAACCCACAGAAGCTGCCGTCGAAGAACTCGGATTGGCGAATCTCACGAAGCTCTAGAGCGTACCACCGCGAGAACCCGCGTTGCAGCTGATGTAGCGAACCTCGACTCCTTACACACTCTAGGCAAAATGGGCATTCGCACGGTTCCTTAAACAAGTTCTTAAGAAGAACTCACAGGCACAAAGCTGCCACTGGTGTTCTTGAATGCCGGGAAACACGGACGACTTCGCCGAACTGAGCTTTCCAGAAGCTCCGAAGATCATAGTCAAGCCACCCGGTCCCAAAGCGAGAGCGCTGCTCGAGAAACAGAAGGAGGTCGACAGCAGAGCGGTCTACTATGCAACAGTCATTCCCACTGCTTGGGAGACTGGGAAGGGCGCGACACTCCAAGATGTGGATGGAAACACGTACGTGGACTTCATGGCAGGGATCTCGGTTCTGAACGTGGGTCACTCCAATCCGTACGTCGTCGAGGCTGTCAAACGACAGCTGGACAAACTTACCCACGCTCTGGACATTCCAACACCCGAAAGGATAAGGCTCGTCGAGAAACTCGTTGAGATAGCTCCTGCCGGACTCAAGGACAATTCCAGAGTCCTTTTTGGTGGCCCATCTGGCTCGGACGCGGTTGAGGGCGCATTGAAAATCGCGAAGTTCAATACGAAACATCACGCGATCCTAGCATTTCACGGCGCATACCATGGAATGACTAGCGGTGCGCTCTCGGTGACTTCCAAGAGATCATTTAGGACTGGGAATCTGCCGCTGCTTCCTGACATACATTTCGCACCGTACGCCTATTGCTATCGTTGTGCGTTTGAGAGGGAGTACCCTGAATGCAACATGCAATGCACGCGATACATAGAGTACCTCTTCAAAGACCCGGAGTCAGGACTGACCGATCCTGCAGCTATCATTGTTGAACCAATTCAGGGAGAAGGGGGCTTCATCACTCCACCGGACGGATACCTCAAAGAACTGAGACGAATATGCGACGAGAACAAGATACTCCTCATAGTGGATGAGATCCAGTCAGGCTTCGGAAGGGCGGGGAAGATGTTTGCCTGCGAATACGAAGGCATCACACCAGACGTCATGCCAATCGCAAAAGCAGTCGGAGGAATAGGAATCCCACTTGCCGGTTGCGTCATCAAGAAGAACCTCGACACGTGGGAGCCTGGAGCACACCTCGGAACCTTCCGGGGAAACGTGCTAGCTTGCGTCGCCGGGTATGAAGCGATCGACTTCACCCTACAGAAAGGACTGGTTGACCGGTCTGCCAGAGAGGGGGCTCACATGATGAGGCGACTGAAGGATCTGCAACAAGAGACTAAGACAATAGGAGAAGTGAGGGGCAAAGGGCTAATGGTTGCAGCAGAGTTTGTTGAGGACAGGCGTACGAAGAAACCGGCCGTCGATCTTGTCAAGAAGATTCAGTTCAGGTGCTTCGAACGTGGAGTTCTAGTGTGGAAGGCAGGACATTGGCCGAATGTTGTCAGATTCCTCCCGCCTTTGGTAATCACACGCGATCACATTGACAAAGGTCTAGACGTCTTCTCGGATGTGGTCAAGGAAGCAGAACGCGAACTATGATACATCGACTCGGACTCTTGCCATAGTCTATTCACATAGTGGTGAATCCTTCGCTTCCATCAAAACCGTATTGTATTCTGACTGACTCGAATACGAATTGCAATTGGAGGAGATGATTCAGAGTTGGATGTTTGGGAAGCGATTCAGGGCCGTCGCAGCATGAGCGAGGACACGGTCATGGAGAGTGAGGAGAAGTTCGCCGTTTTCTTGGAGAACTTGGTCATGGATCTGGTGCCTCTGATGCAGGATCGAAAATGATGGCGCTCAAGTCTAAGTCTTGCTCGGATTCATGTTGATCGCCTCTAGAACCGTGCTCTTAAATGCATGACGGGCCTCGGTCAATACTGGTATGAAGCGATTCCTGCTTAGGGCCGTTCCGCCGCGACCGACCTTTGCAGAAGATATGACTGAAGCGGAAAGAGAAGTTATGCAGGAACACGTCCTTTACTGGACAGGCTTAGCCGATAGAGGGACTGCAATAGTCTTTGGACCAGTCCTTGACCCGAAAGGTACATGGGGCGTCGCGATTGTCCAAGTTGAAGATGAAGCCGAACTGCGCGCTATCTTAACGAACGACCCGGCTCTATCCGATGGGCCCCAACACAGTCGTCCGAAAATGAGAACCAACTATTGCTAACTTGGGCACGGCTCGGAAGCGTTGATGCCCCGCATGAATTCCATAGTGAGGAACCTCCTGCAGGGTTAGTTTGTGTTGGGGCCGGTGAGACTTGATTGAGATTCACGGTGGGGCTACAGCACAGCCCAAGCGATTTTCGCGCTGTCGGAATCAAGCATTGCAGCATCAACGCGAGGGCTCTTTGGGCGAGATGCTCTCTGGCCGAATGGGTGTCCTGGTCAGTTTTTCGCCAGTGATTTTCTCTATCGCCCTGATAGCGGCGGGGGGTACGCCCATGGTTGCGCTCTCCCCCACTCCTCTGGGTTGGTGTGGAGAGGATGTGTTGGCTGCCAGCTTGATTGTGAAATTCGGCATGTGATGAGCTCTCGTTAGACCTGCGTCTGCGATTGTTGCAGCGAGCAGCTGACCCTCTTCATCATACTTGGCTTCTTCATAGAGCACCTGTCCAATGCCTTGAGCAGAGCCGCCCATTATTTGACTCTCAATCATTGCCGGGTTGAGCGCTCGTCCGACGTCATAGTAAGCCATGCATTCGTCGATCCGTATTTCGCCCAATTCGTCTGCGTGAGCAGATACAAGATTTGCTCCAAAGGAGTTCAGAGGTTTGAGGCGGGAATAGAAGACCGAAGCATCGAATTCATGTTTGAGGAGCTGTTCGGGATCGTATTTGCCAAGCCTGGTTTTGAATTCATCCTTGATTTTCTTGCACGCTTGAAGGAGAGCTCCTCCTCCCACGATGACCGATCTGCTGCCCCAAGTTCCGATACCTTCGTCGAGTTGATCGGTGTCGCCCTTTTCAACATCGATGCTAGCTTCAGGGACGCCTAGCTCTTCACTCACCAGCAGCCTAGCGAAGACCTCATGGCCCTGACCATGCGAGCAGGTGCCCATCCAAACCTTAACCTTGCCGCCAGATACCGCGATTCTTGCAGATTCGCCGGGTTGAACGGCCGGAACAAGCACGAAACAAGAGAACCCTACGTGCCCGGTTTGGGTTCTGTTGTGGTAATCTAGCTCACGAACCGCCGATTCAAGAAATGGCCTGAATGGATCGATTCTCGGGCCGAGTGGCGAAACAAACGGTTCATTGCTGGTGTTTCTGAGCCTGACTTCAACTGGGTCCATTCCCAAGTTATCTGCGAGTAGATCCATCATTCTTTCGAGGATGAAGGCGACCTCGGGTCTTCCTGCGCCTCTGTATGGACCCATCGGAGCTTTGTTTGTGTATACGGATTTTCCGTTGACGAAGGCGTGGCGTATCGCGTACGGCCCCGTTAACTGATACGCGATCCATCTCGGCGCGTAGGCTCCAATGCCCACGGGATATGCTCCTCCGTCTATGAGCAGATCAGCCTTGAGGCCGTGAACAACTCCAGTTGCGTCAGCAAAGATCTTCACCTT
>JBEKGZ010000152.1:0-3445 GCA_050012535.1 Bathyarchaeia archaeon
AAGGTTGCGACGTTTGCGCACTGTTCGAGTGTGGCATCGGTTCGCATCTTGTCGATGAGTGTCTTGTCAGCGTAGATTCTACCAGCAACTCTCATGCCGGGCTTGAATGATTCAGGAATCTCCCACATGTACTCGCTTAGTTGCTTCAACTGAACGCGCTCGGAAGATCGCCCGTAGGCGCTGTCTTGTGCCAAGGTTTCTGCACTGAGTCGCGTCATTCCCGAATGCCGCGTATTTAGGTTTCGTTAGCTCGCGGAGTAAACTGTCTGCTCAGAATAGCGATGCGATTAATGACTGACCATCATCTGTTTGATTGCCAGCACAATATCTTGGACCGTGGACACGGT
This sequence comes from Bathyarchaeia archaeon, assembly GCA_050012535.1. GTDB lineage: Archaea > Thermoproteota > Bathyarchaeia > 40CM-2-53-6 > 40CM-2-53-6 > CAVPLU01. The sequence continues at coordinate 348 of JBEKGZ010000152.1, forward strand.
AGTATCGGGATCAACGCTGGTTTCCAGGTGAAGCGGCAATTCATCAGCGTGGTCGCCGAATTTGACACGGATCGTTCTAATTCCGAGAGGTCTCGCCCCCGCGATATCAGCTTCCATTGAGTTACCAACCATTACTGCTTCGGCCGCTCCGACTCCTAGCAATTTCAGCATCTCACGAAAAGGTTCTGGTCTCGGTTTTCTAATTCCCAGAGCTGCCGATGTCAGAATCACATCGAAGTATCGAGTGAGACCTAGTCGCTCCATGATCTCTTTGACTGCCCAATCGTTCCGCGCGTTCGAGAGCAGTCCCATCCCTAGGCCGAGATCACGGACCTGCTGAAGCATCTGAGGAACTCCTGGAAAGATGACCCATGACTCCGCTTCTAGCGCAAAGAATCTCTTCACCAATTCACCCATGCTTGGTCGCTGCTCTGGTCTCACCTTTAGTCTGTCGAAGAGCTCAACGAAGGATTCTTGGATTTCTATCTCTTCGAATGTGCGAGCTGCATAATCAGATTCTTCCTCATGCAGTCGCAACCACTCCCGCGCTATTTCGGTCAGGCTTAGATCGGCTCCTTGTTGAGCAAGGGCATTGTGGATGGCCTGTATTCTCCATTCTCTCACCTGCTCCCATGTCACGGTGAGGTGCATCAGTGTCTCTCCGAGGTCGAAGATTGCGCCCTTCAGCAAAGTGATATCGCCGCAATCTCAAGGCAACTGACTGATAATCGTTGTCGCCCTGCAAAAGCAAGAGAATATCAAGCATTCCACAATATTGCTCGCAGGGACGCATCCGCTTGCGAGAATCAAACTCCACTTTCGTTGCGCTCGGCGGAGTCGGAGAGATAGGTGGCAACAAGTTCCTCATCCAAGACGGCGACACGAGGATTCTGCTAGACTTTGGAGTAAGCTACGCAGACCGCAGAAGATTCTACTCAGAGCCGCTGCTCTCGCCAAGGGATGAGAAAGAACTATTTGAGTTCGGAATGTTGCCCAAGCTCGAGGGTCTGTACAAGTTCAAGGAATCCGAACCCAGCATCCAAGGAGTCTTCCTCTCACATTCACATGGAGACCACTCAGCCTGCATCTCATTCCTCAACCGGAAGATACCGGTCTACTGCGGAGAGACGACTGCGACCATAATTCGGGCACTATATGAAACACGAACGAAGAGCTTGGAATCAGACATCTCAGGTCTTAGGTTCGAAAAGTTCAGGACAGGCTCGAAGATCCGGCTCGGATCAATCGAAGTTGAGCCAGTACATGTCGATCATTCGGTGCCCGCAGCATATGGCTTCATTGTGCACACATCCGAGGGCACGCTCGTCTACACTGGGGATCTTAGAGTTCATGGGACAAAGTCACGAATGACGGAGGACTTCATCGAACGCGCACGACAAGAGAAGCCGGATGCGCTGCTGGCAGAAGGAACAAACCTGATTGGCGCGACGTTGACTACGGAGGCGGAAGTGCAGTCGAAGATCTCTTCGATCATACGAGCAAGTTCGAAGCTTGTTTTGGCAGACTTCTCAAATGTGGATGTGGACAGGTTCAGGACCTTCTATAACTCCGCCAAGCAGAACGGACGGACTCTAGCGATCTCGCTCAGGCAGGCGCACCTGCTTTCGAAGCTTGCAGACGAGGGGCGAATCGACATTCCAGACGTTGCTCACGACAAGAATGTGGTCGTATACCAGCGCAGCAAGAAGCGATACTATGAATGGGAAAAGAACGTGCTCTCATTTCAGAACGTGGTGGAAGCATCCGACATCAAAGGGATGCAGAGCAAGACAGTACTCGTGAGTTCAGCTAGTTCCTTCAAGGAGTTGGTCGATATTCGTCCAGAGCCGGGTAGCTGTTTCATTCTCTCGATTTCCGAGCCTTTCAACGAGGAGCAGGAATTCGAGTTTGAGCGCGTCGTCAATTGGCTCGACCATTTCGGATTGCCCATGTATCACGTGCATTGTTCAGGTCACATAATGCCAGATCAACTCAAATCTGCCGTAGCTAGGATCGGCCCCAAGACGGTGTATCCAATCCACACTGAGCATCCGGAGCTGTATGCCAAGTTCATCTCCGAAGTGGCGAGCGTGACGGTGCCTCAGAAGAACATGACGTACCCTGTGAGATCGTGAATGATCAGGTTCTCTCGAACTCGATCCTAAGGCTTATGTCTCGAATCTGTTTCGCGAGTCCTTTCACAATCTCAAGGTCGACGGGCAGTCTTCTCGGTTCCCGGCCACTGATTACTACTTTGGTCTCTGTGCTGCCGTCAGGGATCCAGATGGTGTTCAGCGTCAAGATCGAGAGCGGGCTGAGAAGGTCTTCCAGAAACTGTCGGTCGTCTCCTCCGTAGCTGAGGATCTTCACTTTCTTTCCAAGCGAATCGGTTATTGCATGAACCGTCTTCGCTCCTCCTGAGAGGATCTTATCCATGTCGCGTCTGTCGACGAGCAATACCACATTGTTCTCGGTCTCGACGGCCTTGTGGTACGTCACATCCTGTAGTTGCGGGTTAGCTTTCTCGAGTTCAGTAAGAAGTCTAATGATCTTCAGGTCGAGATTCGTTATCTGACCTTTCTCAATCTTCTCTTGGCACTTGCGGCAGAGTATGCCGCTCTTGACGCAGAAGGCATCCAGTATCGTTTTGACCATTAGTCTTCATCGTTTCGTTGCCCTTGGTTGTGGCTTCAACGTCCCACTCCGTGGAGCGGAACGTTTCATCGAGGCACTACGACTCTGCAACTCTAATTAAGCTTGCTCGGTCTTTTCGCTCGCGACCTTACTGAGAAGAACGTGGCTCGTTTGTCGGGCCGGAAGGCGTTATATCAACCGATCAGAAACAATAGGCCGTTTCCGAAAGTCCGCGATTGAAGGTGGAGACGACTGAAGATCTTCGAGTATGAAGCGAAACGGATCGCTTCCAAATATGGTCTGCATGTGCCCCCCGGGCATCTTGCATCAAGTCCTCAAGAAACAAGAGAAATCGCGGAGAAACTTGCTTGCCCAGTGGTTGTGAAGGCGCAGGTTCTGGTTGCAGGGAGAGGGAAAGCAGGTGGGATTAAGTTCGCTGACACACCTGATGATGCCGAGAAGGC
>JBEKGZ010000153.1:0-3436 GCA_050012535.1 Bathyarchaeia archaeon
TGAGAGGCTAGAATATTCCCTCGGGAGTCAACCATCACCGCTTTGGTGGTGGTTGAGCCTACGTCAAGTCCGATTCCGAGACTTCGTCCTGACACTAGTTCTTCTCCTGTTACTCGAACATTTCCAGTAACGCATCGATGCGTGTCTGAATCTGAGCCTCGTTGAAGAGACGGCTGTCCACCATGTCGCCCTCGATTACCACACCCGGCACGCCGGTTGCTTCTGTGACGAGTTCCTTGGAAACCAGTTGCCCTAACGAATATCGCTTGCAGGACCTGACTGAGAACATGACGAACCCGTCAAGATCATAGTCCTTGATGAGCTCTACCATCTTGTCCACTTTGGCTTGGAGCCCCTTGTTAAGGTATACATTGCTGTATATTGTGGCCGCACTGTCGAACAGGTCCTTCCCTTTAAGCGCCCCCGTCCAAGCGTGAGTGTACGTGTCTGCAGGGAACACAACCCCTCGCTTAGCCAAGCCATTGAAGAACCTGAATATGCTGAACCACGGCGGTATGTTGTCCCAAAGGAGCCTAATCCGCTCATCCCTTATTGCTCCGATACCCTGGGAAACACGTTCGCAGACTTCATCATAGAGCGCCTGATAGAAATCAATGGTATGCTCCGCGCCCCTCATCGTAACCACAGGAGCCATCATGGTAAATCTATCTGCGCAGTTGAGGGGACTCGGCTTGTTCTTGCAAGCTTCAAGTGACTTCGTCCAGAGGCCGATTGCCTTGCTTGAATTCGCCGCTACCTCTCTCAGCCGCTCCTCCTCGAGTGAGACACCGAATCTAGCAGACAAGAACTCGACGAGATGATCAAGGCCTTTGCGCACGTAGGCTAGGTGATGTGGTTGTTGTTCCCCCTCGAGAGGTGGAGTATCCAGAAGGAAGACTGGTGCGCCTGTCATCTGTGAGATGATGTCGTACCAGCGTAGGACCGTACCGCATATGTTGTTGCAGGCAAGGAGCGCTTGGGGTTTCGGAAGCCCCTCTAGGGGGCTCTCTTTGGGTTTCGCGGTGGATCCGATGCTTGAGCGTGCATAGGAGCAGAGCTCTTGGGAGTATCCAAGCTCTTCGGCAAATCCGCAGACCGTCGGGCCTACCTTCTGCGATCCAACGACTGCACCGTACTGTTCCGGATAGGTGGGCGTTATGCCCATAGCCACTGGTATCTCGACTGGGAAGCCCGAGGTCACCCATGCGAGGCGGCCTTCGTCGCTAGCCGCATGGCCCTCAAGAACATAACGGAACAGCACTTGCTGAAGCAGGTCCTGAGTATTGAGAGGCCTGTATGCCTTCTCTTCCTTCACGAGGCTCTTCTCGGTCACCTTACCTCGCACCTCCTTGAAGGGTTTCGATAAATGATTCGATTCTTCCTTCTAGCCTGCTTCTGTCGGATACCTCGGGATCTATCGGCAATCGAAGTGAGGCAACATTCACTTCGGATGCGGCCCTGAGAAGAGGCGGGGCCTCGAACTGATCAGGGTCACAGAACGACTGCTCGCACACCACTACTCCGTCGATCGAAAGTCGCGACAGGACACGTTTGAGGAACTCAAGCCTTTCCGGGAGCCCTTCCTGTGTTGGCTCAGAGGGAGCACCCAGGATGGATCTGGAAATAGCAACAAAGGGGTCGCCAGCCAGATCAACTAGAGGCGTGAAGGCCGTCTTGAAACCGAAGCTCAGCAGATCCAAGACAACAACTTGCCCCCCGATCTTATCCGAGCCTTTGAACAAACAGGCGACTACCGTAGGCTCCACCATGCCACCCGCGACCAAGATTCTCGGGACATCTGATTCCACTTCAATCCCGTCACCTCTCAGCGTCGCCTCCAGCAATTCCTGCCGCAGTGACTTCGCCAGCGTGAGTTGACCATTCTTCTCCAGAATCTCTGAAGCAGCATTCGCTGAGCTGCTGATTCGATCGACTGCATCAGCACTCGGAAGAGACAGAAAATCCCTTGCCATCCGAGCCACCTCGAAATAGGGAACAACACTCGGATCAACGATTCTGCATGAATAGAGGGTCTGCGCGGCCTCCCTGAAGCCGTTGACTAGATTTACCGCAGCCGAGAGGGTGTCCATCGAAAGGGGACACCCGTATGCCTCCTTGAGGGATTGGCTGAGAATCCTCAACTCCTCTGCTAGGAATTGAATCGAGTCATCACCAAGCTTGCCAGCCGGATAGGTCAGCCTGAAGATCATATCCTCAGAGAAACGGCGTCGCCACACGTCCGACACATTATGCAACGAATCACAGGTATTGCTGGGGAAAAGGATCCCGCTGAGGAAAGATAGTCCACCGTTTGAACGTTGGCTGAACAAGTTTCTCGTCAGCGAGCATGAGAATGTCTGGAGGCTCGCCTCAAACCCGCCTTGAGCATTTGGTCTCGTCGATACTAGTGAAGGAGTGATTCCGTGTGCAAGCAGAAGCTCAAGCGGCGAATGCGGATATACGTAGCCAAGTATTGTTCCTCCGTCCTCCGAGAGCTCTCTCAGCCGTTTTTCCAAGTTGTCGAAAACTTCTCCATAGCTCAACCGGAAACCAATCCTTTCTGGTGCCTGAGCTCCGATCGAACAGCGTTCAACGTCCGACAGACAGCGTCTTATTCCTTGTGCTTCAGGCCAGCCACGGACCGAGTATTCTACCAGGGCCCGCATTATGAGCGCGTAGAAGGAATTATCAACAACCACAACGGAAACTATCGGACCGTTCTTCCTTGACTAGCTCCTTAGTCGAACGAGAGGGAGTTGTGACCGCGTAAGATGGACGAATATCTTTGGCACAAACACAAGTGGCCCGCGGACGTTCCAAGGACCTTGGAATATCCAAAGGAACCGCTCTATGCCATGCTTGATAGATCCGCAGAGAAGAGTGGCAATCTGCCCTATACAGTGTGGGAGGGACAATCGTGGACCTTCTCCCAGGTAAGGGATGCTGCAAACCGAATCGCCAACTTCTTGGCGAGCCGAGGCATCAGGAAGGGTGACAGAGTCGCGATCTTTCTGCCGAATACTCCGCACTTTCCTCCGGTTCTATTTGGTTCTTTGAAAACTGGAGCGACTGTCGTCACTTGCAATCCCATGTACAAGACAGGTGAACTGAACTTCCAGTTGAAAGACTCGGGAGCAATTGCTGTGTTCGTTTTGGATCATCCCGCTTTCACGCCGACATGCTATGAGGCGATCAAGAACACGGCCGTAAAGACTGTGGTGGTGTGCAGTGCGAAGAACTTCCTGCCCAAGACCAAGGCTGTGCTAGGAGGTCTTCTAGGGAAAATCCCGAAGAGTCCGTACTACCAGAAGGACGTGACATTTTTCTTCGATGACATCCTCACCAAGAGCGAGCCCATAGCGCCCAAGGTAGAAGTTGATCCTGAGGACGTTGCCATGATATTGTACACTGGAGGAACCACGGGCACACCTAAGGG
>JBEKGZ010000154.1:0-3414 GCA_050012535.1 Bathyarchaeia archaeon
TACTTGTAGTGAGTCATATAGCTTGAGACCATCAGGAAGACCAAGAGCACAATAAACCATTTCCAGCCGTCAGCAGGAACAACGAACGTTACGAAACCTATCAGGAATGCACTGATTGCCCCCCCCTCATCAAGGATATGTGCCTTCCAAGCGCCTAGAGCCAACACGGTACATATTGCGCCGGCAACAAGCACTATCCGCATGTCCACAGTCTTTGTCTCCCTCTGCTCTTCTCTTGGGCTGCCATCGCATGTTATTTATCCTGAGCACGACAGCGTTCGTATATATCGCTTCAGAAACGTGTTCGGCCTTGCAAGTGTCGTTCTTCGATCTGGGCCTTGCTGCTCTGGTATTCGCGTTCGTGATTCTATTCATAGGCGCAGTTGAGGTTCTGAGGAAAAGACTGAATCTTGGCACCTACACGACGCGTAGAGCAATCCACTTGTTTGCGGGAGATTCAATCCTCTTCGTGTCGTTCTTCTCAAGCGTAGTCTACCCACTCCTACTCCCGATCGGAATGGGAGTCGTCACGGCCCTGTCATTCGCGCTTAGTAAGCAGAGCTTTCTAACTCAGTCAATGGTCGACGAAAAGCGATATTCAAGACTGCATGCCTATGGTCCCGTCTTCTACATCATCTCGATAGCTGTCCTGCTTCTTGTTTTCTGGAGCCAGAGGCCAATCATAATGGCCTCAACGATGGTGATGGCGTGGGGTGATGGTTCTGCATCTGCAATTACGCCTTCACTCAAGAAGAGGCATCTCTACTCATTCTCGGACAAATCGCTTGAAGGGTCCACTATGATGTTCATTTTCGCTTTCCTAGGAGCACTGGCCGCATACTCCCTGGCGTTGTACACGGGAATCGTGTCCGTGAATCTCGTGTCAGTCTTGGGCCTCTGTCTGCTGGGTGCTTTTGTGGGTACGGTTGCTGAGGCATTAACGGTTGGCCCGATCAGAGCATTCGACAACTTCACAGTACCATTCGCGTGTGCGATCGCCCTTTTCTTGGCGACGCCGCTCACGATCTAACTCTCGACCGATACCTCTCTTCGGATGCGAGAGATCCTTTCATATCAGGGCCGACTTATTCTCGTATAGTGGAATTCTTGGGCAGCGTCGGTATCCATTCTCGAGGCAAGATCAACGTCGAACAGGTCATGAATGAAGTCAGGAGACATCCCAGGTCCAGAAGAGCAGGTGCAATGGCCACATTTGTTGGTATCGTGAGGGAGGACCCTGTTGAATCTTCAGGCAGCAAAGTCACGTATCTCGAATACGAAGCATTCGAAGAAGTCGCAGTTCAGAAGCTCCAAGAACTACGAGACGAGCTTGCGAAAAGAGAAGGAGTAGTAGATGTTTCAATTCATCACGTAGTCGACAGACTTGGAGTTGGCGAGGCTAGCCTGATTATTGCAGTCCTTGGGACACACCGAAGATTCGTATTTTCCGTCCTAGAAGAGGCAGTGGAGCGGGTGAAGAAAGAGGTCCCCATTTGGAAGAAGGAATTCACATCTGAGGATGCGTACTGGGTTGAGAATATCACTGCGCGAAGAGATTCGGAAGCTAGTGGTTGACTGCTCGTGCGTGTTCAGTAGGTGACGATCACCGAAACCGAGCCCGAACCTCTCTGAGGATCGCAACTACTTCTTTCTTCCATTCGCTGAAACCAGATGGCGTCTCAGGGTATTGGCTGTAGAGCCGGTTTAGCAGGCTCATCCTCGATACGGAAAACGCTAGGTTCCTGAAGGCGCTGAACTTGCGTAAGCCGAGTGCCACTTTGACAATCTTATCGCCGATGTTCACCTCAGGGACTTCGCCCCAAGTGAAGGCAACGGCTTCCTTGTTCGTTACGAAATTACGCATTCCATAGTTCAGTTCGGAGTTGTCTAAAGTCTGCAGATAGATTCGGAACGTTTCAAGGGCAGCGGTCTTGTTCCCGTATTTCTCAACGTATCTTATGTTGTACTGCCACATGTTGGCTTCGCTGACATCGCCGCCCTGTACTGCGCTAGCCGCGACTTCTCCTGCAATTACTCCGCCGGTCATGGATGGCCCTATTCCGCCTGCGCTTATCGGGTTCGGGAACCAACCCGCATCTCCGACTATCATGAATCCATTTGCGACTAGACTATCGTTTTGGTGTCTCACGGAGACCGGCCATGCGCCGGGCAGGTTGCCGCTGTCTGTGAGAGGCGTCAATCCCTTGAAGACAGGTGTCTCAGCGATCCATTCCCTCAAGAGTGTGTCAAGTGATTTGCTGGAACGCCTCTGCTGAACTCCGAGCCCCAGGTTCACTTTGCTGCTTGATTTTGGGAACATCCACATGTAGCCGCCGGGGGCTCTCTCCGCATCTAGATATATCTCGCATCGGGACGTGTCGACCTTTGATCCATCCGCGAGTCGAGCGTTCATGCGAATTGTAGGCTCTACGTCATCCTTGTCGATCTCCTTCTCAATGTGGCTCGGAATGTTGAGATTTCGTCTGAGTACGGTTGACATGCCTGATGCATCTATCACGAGCTTCGAAGTGATTCTGGACGATCTTGGTTGCTTGCCTCCCTGGTCCTGACAGACGATCCCCGTGACGGAGTTGCCCTCGGTTAACAGACCCACTGCTTGAGTTAGATCTCGGTACTCGATTCCCGTCTTTTGAGCCTCATTTAGCAAGCGGTGTGCGAACTTCGGTCTGTCTAACAGGAATCCTGAACCTTCAAACGGGTGGCTCACTCCTCTGTCGGGTGAGCAAACGAAAACACCGTCAACACGATTTTCGATCTCAGGGGTTCCGAACGTGATCCCGAGTCTCTCATGAACGAACTTGGCATGATGTTCGCTCAGAGCATCGCCGCATATCCAGCCTTGGGTCGTCTTTTTGCCGGGTTCTGTCTTAGGGTTCCGATCGACTAGAAGTATCTTCGATCCTTTCGCATGGGTCCCTAGCGCGGTCGCGGCCATACACCCGGCTACTCCGGCTCCGACGACAACGGCGTCATACTCAGGTTTCATGGAGCATCATCGTTTCGGATGACGGCGATACTGAGAAGGGCGTGGCTTTAGCCTTTCCCGCCCAATCCGTTATGCCGTAGTTCTCATCACTGCCCTCTTGTGGCTTTCTGCAGTGGTTGAGGTCGAGTAGTGGGGTTGCTGGTCCATGCATTCTCCGGTATTCTCTCGCCGTCTTTTCGACCGAAGATAAGTACTGTATTCACTTTCGCATCGTCATACATATGAGTAATACGCAGGCAGTTCGTGCAACGGCGGATAGTCGTGAAAGAGAGGAACTGGATGAGAACAATCAGGTTTGAGGACATCGCTGAGCAAACGAAGCGAATGTGCATGGAGGCAACGTACAACCTAAGCGGGAACATGGTGAAGAAGTTCCAGTCGGCTCAGCAGGCGGAGGTATCGCCGCT
>JBEKGZ010000155.1:0-3383 GCA_050012535.1 Bathyarchaeia archaeon
CGCGCCAGCTGTCCCACGCACACCTGACTAGCAGTCGGCTAAGCACCAACTGGGGAGTTCAGGATATATGCGGTCAGATACGTAATTGCCGAATCTGACCCGTCATGTCAATAAACCTGTTCCAACCCTGCGACATTGGACGACTGGAAATAAGAAACCGCTTCGTGAGGTCAGCGACGTGGGATGCTACTGCCGATAGCAGTGGAGCCGCCTCCGAGAAGTCCGTGGCTCTCTACAAGGAGCTGGCGAAAGGCGATCTCGGTCTAATCGTGACCGGCTTTGCCTTCGTTTCACCATTAGGTCAGGCGGTCCGAGGACAGTATGGCGTTCACACTGACGCCATGATCCCTGGACTGCGGCGCATAGCAGGAGTGGCTCACCGTGGTGGTGCAAATATCGCGGTGCAGCTAGTCCACGCGGGCCTCAACTCTGGCTACCTGCGCTGGAGGGGCATGGCACCTCTGGCAGTGTCCGAGATGGAAAGCATCACTCGGCCTCATCGTGAGATGACGAACGAAGACATCGAGGCTGCTATCGCCGACTTTGCCTCCGCAGCGCAGCGGGTGGTTGAAGCAGGCTTCGATGCCATCCAGCTGCATGGAGCTCATGGCTACCTAATGAGCCAATTCCTTTCGCCGCTTTACAATCGCCGCATCGACATGTGGGGAGGTAGTGCGGAAAACAGAAGGCGCTTCCACCTAGAGGTTGTACGTCGAATCCGAAAAGCCGTAGGACGAGATTTCCCACTGATGATCAAATTCGGGGTTTCGGATGACCGAGAGGGCGGACTCCCCCTGACTGAAGGCTTGGAAACGGCCCGCGAGCTGGTGGCAGCCGGGATCGATGCGATAGAGGTCAGCGTAGGTGTCGGCGATGCTGCCCCGACGATCAAGAAAGGCGAAGCTGAGCGGGCCTATTTCCGGGAGAGAGCGGCCTCGGTGAAGCGTGCTGTGATGGTACCAGTAATCCTAGTTGGCGGAATTCGCAGCCTTCAGATGGCAAGAGGCATCATCGAGAGCGGTGAAGCTGACATAGTATCAATGTGCCGTCCCCTTATTCGGGAGCCGGGCTTGGTCTCCCGCTGGAGAAGTGGAGACGAGAAGCCCGCCAAGTGCATCTCCTGCAACAAATGCTTGGAAATCGTTAGGAGAGGAGAGATCCTGGAATGTGGAGAAGAAAGACGGTTAAGGCCGATCTCTCAGAGTAGCCTTTGAAGATATCAAGTCTGTTGAATGCCTGCCGTGGCCCGTGTGCGTCGCACGAAGAGATCCAGACATGAAAAACTTCGTATTAATGTCGTATTGCCGATGCGAAATTCATCTTCGAGACGAACTACGTTTTCCAGAAGTCCTTAGGTCGTCAAGTTCTCCCCGAACATACCCCAAAGTAATGATGCGTGACCAAGTTCCATTCTCTCTCAAAATCAAGAAAGAAAAAGAAGAGAGATTATTTGAGGAATTCGAGTAGAGTCTTGTTCACCTTTTCAGGTTCTTGTGAGAAGAGTGCGTGACCGCTGTTCTCGAAGTACACGAGTTTCGCACCGGGTATTTTGTCGGCTATGATCTTGGCGTTTTCTGGCGGTACTAGGATGTCTTTCTTGCCGTGCATCACCAGTGTGGCCGCCTTGATCTTTGGGAGTTTCTGATATGTGTCGAAGTTCAAGATTGCTCCTATTTGTCGCTGGTAGGCATCCGCTGGGATTGGAGCCTTGAGAAGCTGCTGAGTAACGGCACTCATGTAACTCGCGTTGCTTTTGACAAAGTCCTCAGTGAATAATAGTGGAATCCAGTTCTTGACCACTTCCTCCTCAGTCATTCCTTCGCGGGGTCTCATCAAGAGGCCAAGCACTTGCGGAGATGGCTGAACTGAGTTACTGGCTCCGCAGGTCGTTGAGCAAAGCACGAGCCTCTCAACTTTGTCAGGGTGGTTGAGAGCGAACTCTTGTGCTATCATCCCGCCCATGGATATTCCTAGTATGTGAGCTCGCTTGAACTTCAGGGCATCCATCAGGCCAGCTGTGTCGTCGGCAAACATTTTGATCGTGTATGCGACCTTGGGTTTGTCCGTTCGCCCAGCGCCCCGGTTGTCGAAAATCACCGTCTTGTATCTCTTCGAAGTCTCTTGTATCAGTCGGGGATCCCACCAATCAATGTTGGCGGACAGCCCCATGATCATGACTAGAGGACATCCGTCGCCGTGAACCTCGTAGTAGACGTCTATGTCACCAACTTTGACTTTTGGCAAGTTAGATTAGACGTACCTCCTACTAACCGTCTAGTGGTTCACGTTTTAAGACATTGGATGCTTTTCGGAATTTTGTAAGTTAGAGGGAGTGACTTGTGTTCTGAGAAGTACCCAACAAGGTAGGGATGTAGCTTCCCGATCCTTTACTGAGGCTGCTGTAGTGCCCGTGCGTGTCTTCCGTGACGCATGCGATGCCACCCTCTACGATGGACCCGAACTCCCATCGCCCTCGGACATAATTCGTCGATACTACGGGGCCTGCCCGAAATGCCAGAAGAGCCTCTCATACGAACCCGAGAGAGTGAAGATACTCCCCTGCGTTGAATACCTGACTACTTTGAAGCCCAGACACAAGTGGGGTTTCTAGAATTCGTCATGTTGCCCCCCGTCACAAAGCTACCATGTTATCGAAGCAAGGGAGGTGCCAAGAGTCCCCAGTCTTCTCAAGACCGAGCGAAGAGAGGTTGAAGTAGGTCTTCGACAAAGATCTTCGTCATAACAGCGACGTTCTGGAATGTATCGCCTATCATTACTTGCGGAAACCTCCTCAGAGTTTTCAACATTTCATCTAGAATCGGGTGTGGCAGATACGATAGCTGGCCTCTTAGTGTATCGACTACGGACTGCTCGCCAAGCCTTGGCTGTAATGCTACTAGGCATGCCGCCTCTTTCAGTCTCCCCGCCAAACATAGTGACATGCCAGCCGGGCTGCCCTTAGAGAGCTGCCAAGCATCCAGATCCTCATTCGAGGTTCCTAAAACGTGATTCGAGTAGGCAACTTGATCATCAACGTATCCTTTCTCTGAAAGCAGTCTTGTAACCTCGAAGTCCTTTACAGCAATCGAGATCAGGTAAAGCAAGCTGAACGAATATTCCTTTGAGAACCCTAATCTCTTCGCAGCTTCTATTAACGGTGCACTGATCGGGAACACATAGTATTCCAAGGCGCCATGCAGGACCGAGTGACTCACCTCATGCCTCAAGGTGCCGACCTGAATAAGCCGCGGCAACTCTCTCATCCTACTCATGCATACGCCTATCCTGGACGTTCCCCTCCAGGCATCATGCGTCGCAATGAAGCTTTGACCAAGGTCCTCAGAAGCCACACGCAGGGCGCTACGCTCGCGCGAGTAGTAACT
>JBEKGZ010000156.1:0-3381 GCA_050012535.1 Bathyarchaeia archaeon
TCTTTTTTGTTTTCAGTAGAGCAGCTTCAGCGGACGGTGGCCGAGCTTTGACTCGTGCTTCTTCTCATCTAATACGATTACCTCGCATTTCTCACAATACACCATTTGTTCAGCCCTCCGATACTATAACCCGAGTCTGCTGGAGATAACTTCTGACATTGTCATATACCTGAGCGCCGCCTCTTCTAGGTCAACTAATTGCAAAACTCGGCATTCGATGCCTTCCAAAACAGAGGTGATTGGAGCGCCGAAAAGCGAGAAGAGCATCCCTTTTTTCTAAAATTCGTTTCCGGATTGAAAGAGGAATACGCCTCCCGCTCCTAGGGTATGGGGGGTACGAATGTATAGGATAGTAAGGTATCCTAGTATGGGATAGTAGAGGTAGTCTTCTTTTCTTGTTCGTTCCTCATTCCTTTCCATTCTCCTATTGTTCTTGTTCTCTTCTGTTCTTGATTGATTACTTTGCTGTTCTTCTATTGTTGATTGTGTTGTTCTTCCTCTATTCTTCTCCTCAGCCATCAGCCTCCCTGACGCCTTAGCCTCTGGACCAGCAATCACCGAACAACGAACTTGAACTCGTCGTCGAACTCCTCATCGAACTCCTCATCATCATCCAGTTCAGAGATCAGCATCAACCTCATCGTCACTATCTGCAGAGTCACTACGGGTCATGAGCAATTTGTAGCTCATCTCTGGCAGCTTCGGATACACGCCGCCTCAAAGAAAGAAGCGGACTGAAACTCCGATAGGAGAGAAGCATTCGATCGCGTTGTAGCGTGTAGTGATTGCGCACACTCCGAACGCGTAGAGTACTCGGATGCTGGAGAGTCTGAGATCGTTCGCTAGATCGGCAACGCGGCTCTCATTCTCGTGTACAGTCCAAGACGACGTTCGAGTGAGGCGAGCGCGAATGAGAACAAGATTGGCGTCGAGACCAATGTGGTCAACACCAAAGCAGAGGCAGCAACCGTGAGTAGTTCAAACGATCCAGTCAGCTCACCCAACAAGAGCATAATTACCGTGAGAAGGAGTGAGATCGAGAGAACTCTCACTACGCGGACAGTGCCTATCTTCCTTCCCTTAAAGGATCGAACCAGAAAGAGGCTGACCGGAGTCAGGTAGACCAGACCGATCAGACCGCTTGCAACTATGCCAGCTATCGTGATGCCAAGCTCAGGAGTGGACTGAAACGCGGAGTAAGTTGCAGAGGACAATTCAAGGATGCTGAGCAACGGGTACAACACGGCCCTTACCGGGCTCCTCACAGCATCGTGCACAACGATGAAATCGGCAACTTGAGGACTGAATGAGTAATACCACAAATTGAAAGCGTTCATGAAGGCAGATCCAGCGTGAGTTGAGAGAACAAGGTGATCTCTGAAGTTCCTGAGAAACTGAACCTCAGGAGTTGCCTCTGAACCGAATGTGACCGTTGCAATTATGCACGGGAAGGCTGACAGTTCCTTGTAGACGGCGATGTACTTCTCCGGCTTGACCACGCTCTGCGGAGGGTTAACAGCGCCGCCAGTACTGTTGCTCCATTCTTGGAAGACGTAGCGGCGAAAGCTATCACTTAGAGTCGCGTTGGTAGAGAATGATGCGGATGATCCCGCGTCGAGCCACTGTTCCACGGTGTCAGGGGCTTTCACTTGGTGGGGCATGGAGTTCAGAATCATTGTCAGAAGTGTTCCGTTGCGAACTCCTGTCGTCACGAAGACGACTAGGTACTGAGTCTTCCAATTTGCCCGTATCGCTTTAGGGCCGTCCATCGTCACGGTTCCCTGTTGACCGGTGCCAGTGGCGTCCCCAGTCCATTGTGTCAACACTCGGCGCGTATCATTTGTCGTATCGATAGTTAGCGTGTCTACTCCGAATGTGGCCTGTGTGCTTGGGTCGTACCATCCTGCACCGCTCGCATGGCCGTACTCGGATTCTATGCTCAACTCGTACTGTGTCCCCCACAGGGCTGAGACAAGCTTTGGGCTCGACATTATGAGCGATTGGCTCTGGCTCGTTCCAGAGAGGTCGCCCGACCACTTCATGAAGACATACCTTACGCCGCCCCCGGTCGCAACCGTGGAGGTCAAGGAGACAACGGCCTGAGAGTTCGCGTCATACCATCCTGCGCCAACTGCACCGTATGGTGATTGAATGCTGAGGTAGTACTGCTTCTTCCAGTTCGCTTTCAAGATGTGGGGAGCTGTCATGTTGACTACGATAGATGTCGAATCCGACTGTAGGTCTCCTGACCAATTCAGGAAGACTAGTCGCGTCTGATCAGTGAGAACGGTCGAGGGAGACGTCGCACTCACCGTCACGTATGTGCCTGAATTGTACCATCCCGCTCCGCTGGTCGCTCCTTCGCTCGGCTCAAGCGAGAGCAGATATTGTGTGTCGAAATTGGCACCGAGGCTCACGTCTGACGATACTTCGATAGTTCGAGGGTTCGCGACGGAACCGTCACTCCATCCACGAAATATGAGACGGGAGCTTGGGTTGAGATAGATTGTCGGCTCTATCTGCACCGCATTCAAGCCTGGAACAACTCCGATGACGAAATCGCCGACGCCGGCGTATGTGACGTTATTTCCGTTAACGATGATCCACCATTGTATGTCTGCACCGGCGCTTGGTGGTCTAAGTGTGAGTGTCAGCGTATATCCGACGACCACTGTCAGGGTCTTGACATTGTTATCGACGTTATTCTCTTTGAGTATCTTCTCCTGATCCAGAACGACTTTGAAGAGGTAGACGCCTCCGCTTTTCGGCGTCCACGACAATTGGATCGACTGGGTCTCTCCAGGTCCCAGGGAGATCTGGCGGGACGCGAAGAGGGTGTCGTTCAGATATGTCGCGACGAAGAAAGGATTGGCCTTGAGTGTCCCCTCGTTTCCGACCTCTATGTCAAGGGACGCGGTGACGTTCGGGTGAACCGTTGGAGGATTCAGGGTTAGACTTTCGATAGCGACATCTACGCTCGGGCCGAGGGTGTCAACAACTATTGAATATGATGAGTTGTCTGTGCTGACTATCGAGATGGCGAGATTGTTTGTTCCATCTTGGTACTTTTGCCCCACTTGGAATGGAGCGTCGTTGAGCGTCGAAGTTGTCTGCACCGCATCAATAACTTTGACGGGATTTGATTGCGTCTCGTCAATGTATGTGATCAGGACTCCGCTCGATGGAAGGGACTGATCGTAATCGATTTTCTGTCGAACCTCCACAAGATAGTAGTGCTTTGAGTCCGAAGTTTGAACTGTCACCGCTTGGACACCTGATGATGGAGACTCAATGGGGTCCAGAGTCACGTTCATTCTCGATTGCTTTGCCACGTTCACGATGTGTGGCGGTGTTATCCAGCCGAGGAATATTCTGTCCCAA
>JBEKGZ010000157.1:0-3917 GCA_050012535.1 Bathyarchaeia archaeon
AATATTCTATGTGTCCGGTTTGTTATGCGCGAGTCCTTCGATCTCGCTGGCCCCGATCGCTATCGCCTCGCTCAAAGGCATCTGCTTAGTCAGCCTTCGCAAGGCGTCAGGCGGCGAGTCCAGCAGTCTCCTCGTTGCGCCTATGAGGCGCTCAGTGGTGACTTCTCGTTGAGGGATAATCTCCGCTAGGCCGAGTTTGGATGCTCTCTTCGCGTTCCCGTACTGTTCGGTGTGGTCGGGGATTGGAATCAGGATCATTGGTTTCCCAAGCATAATCGACTTCATTATGGTTCCGTGTCCTGCTCGCGAAACAACGACGCTCGACGCTTCCAGGACCTCATTCTGATCTTCAATCCAATCATAGACTGTCAGATTGCGATCACGGACAGGTGCCGATGATCCGTTGGGTTCGCCTCGAGAAACCACAACCTCATACTCGCTCGGGAATCGCTTCAAAGACTCCAAGAGCAAGTCTGCAAGCACGGTCCGTTCGGTCCTAGGGCCGCTCACGGCAGCGTAGATGAGGGGTTTTCGACTGTCGAAAAAAAGTGACCTATTCAAAGCGGCCCCGGTCGAACGCTTCTTTGGCTCGTCTGACACGATCGGCCCGATCAGCTTGACTTTGTACTTGTAGCGCTTCGGGATCGCTAGGTTACTCGCAGAGATCGTGTATGGGGCTGGAAAGTCCGGAATGAGCATTAGGTTGCTTCTGGCCCAGACTCCTCCAAGCAAGGTTCTGAAAAACAGCCAGAAAATGTTGGCAATCAGGAAGAACAACCGCTCGACGGGTGTGACCTTCTTCGCGGACGGTTTCTTCACGATTTCCACTCGGAACTGATTTAGTATCAGAGCAACAGGCACGCCCATTAGTTTGCCGGCCACAAGGGAGGACAAACGCGAGTCAGAAAGCACCACGTCAGGTTTGAAGCGCTTGATGTTTCTGATTTCAGCTGTGAGTTGCTCGAGGAATCTTCTCACTCCGAGTGAGAATCCGCTCGTGGCCGCCGTCGTCTTGAAGTCGACTGTTCCATCTTCTCCAACTTTGAACCCAATCGAAACCGTTGGAAGAGTGGGTAGTCCGCGCCTTCGAGCATAGTCCAGCCCATCCGAGTATGTGGAGTAGACTACTTCCGCGCCTCGGGAGACTAGTGCGTCCGCGATGGGTTCACATCGCGTGATGTGACCTAGCCCTATCCCGCAAGGTGCGACGTAGACTCTCAACGGCAATCGCTCTACAGTTCCTTCAGGTGAACTTCCCCGCTTGGTTCAGTCTCTTCGAAGATGATCGCTTGAAATTTCTCCACCCTCGTGCCCTTGTCCAACCAAGCGTCAGGCTGCAGACCCGCCTTGAGGCAACAGTTGCTAAGGAACTCTTCAGCATCCCAGTTCCATTCCGGCGCGACCTGTGGAAGCAAGAGTCCGCGACGGGCTCCGCGCCCCACTATCAGTCCATCCTGGCCGATCTTGATCTCTTTCGCGCGCTCAACAGGCTCCCTCGCAGTCAGTTCGTCAGGAACGGTTAGTACGCTTAATTCCACTACAACGCGTTCTCTGAACTCTGCCAGTTCAACGGGGTCAAAGCGTGGATCACCAGTGGCAGCCTCTATGGCCGACCGGATCGTCGCAACGGCGAGCGGGTCAGTCGGGAAAGGATATCCAATACAGCCTCTGAGCTGATGAGCGGGCTTCGTCGAATTCAGTGTGACAAAGACCCCTGACTTGTCAAGAAGATGCTTTGGCGTGTCCGCCGGAGGGTCTATTTCACGTCGCCTCGATAGGTATTCGCCGATGGCGGTTCTCACGAGGTTTACAAGGAATCGTCCGTCGTCAATCGAGAATGGTGCAGCCATGCTTTTTCAATCTCCACTTGTCTGGGATGCTTTCCTTTGGATCTCCTGTGCCTTCTCCAACACGGCGTGGATGTTCTCCCAGTGACTGCCTTGCCAATACACTTTTGCGCATTCCGAATTGGAGCAGCTCCAAAATTCGTTGAACGCATTAAAGGTTGCCGCGGGTATCTTCCCCTTCACTTGCTCCTTGGAGGCTTCTTTGAGAGGGGATCCACAGACAGGGCATCTAGAGTCCGCCGTGTCCACAGAGAGATCCAGCTTGAATCTGCCGGCGAGGCTTGCGAGCCTCTCTGCCTCCGTTCGGCCTTTCACGAGATAGGCATCTGCTCCTCGCGCGGTCGCAAGCCGATAGAGCGCCACATCGGAGGTTAGAAGAATTCTGTTCTCTTTGATGGCGTTGGCTACGAGGTCCCGGTCCTTCGTATCGTTCAGATAGAGCGCATCGTGTCCCATCATCCACAACCATCTGGTAAGCTTCCCAAGCATGCCGTCGAGGACGAACCTCATGATCTCACGACGCGCGCTATTATCTTGCCGTGATTCTTCTCGTCGATCTCTCCTCGATCATACACAACGTGGCCTGCGACTATAGTCGTCACCGGTTGCCCGACACACCTGAAACCGTCGAATGGCGAGAAATGAGCCTTCGAGTAAAACTTGGACGAATCGATCTTGAATCGCGCCTTAGGGTCGACAAGCACGAGATCCCCATCCATCCCTACCTGAAGGCGCCCCTTCCCATGAAGCCCGAATATGTCCGCCGGCTTTTCTGCAAGCAATTGCACAAGCCGTGCCAAAGTCAATTCACCATGATGAACTTTCGTCAGCAATAACGGGAGCGTTGTCTCAAGTCCCGGCAAACCGGGCCTGATCGACCACACATCCTTCGAGGTCTTCTCCCCTAGGGTGTGAGGTGCATGATCGCTCGCCACAATATCGATCTCCGACCTAAGCATCGCTCTCCAAAGCGCTTTAGTGTCACTATGCTTTCTAAGCGGCGGCACCATCAGCGCGAATCCCCCCTCACGCCTCAGGCCTTTCGTGTCAAGGAACAAGTGATGCGGGGTAACCTCGCAAGTAATCCCCAAGCCTCTCTTACGTGCAGCAGAGATTTCCCTCAGGCTTCGCTGCGTGCTCAGATGACAGATATGCACCTTTGAGTGAGCCCGACGAGCGAGATCTGTGATCATTTGCACAGCTTCGAGCTCGAACCTCGGTGCATGAGCTCGCAAAAAGTCCTTCACAGAATTATCTCCGGCTTCACGACATTCCGTCTGGCTTCTCGCAATTGCGGGACCATTCTCCGCATGGACAGCGACCGGAGTGCCAAGAGTTCCACACTCCTTGAATGAGGAGAACAGTTTTCGGGGGTCGTTATGCCATACGTGTGGATCAGGTTCGTTCATGTAGAGCTTGAATGCAATCGCGCCCGCCTTGACCATCTTGCGAAGGTCGGTGCCTGATTCGGCTAGAGAAGCGTGGAACCCAACATTCACACATGTCGAGGACTGTTGTGAATCCGCCGGCGGCCGCTGCGAGTGTTCCGCTTGAGAAGTCCTCCTTGTAGGAGAGCTCCATGTCTCTGAGGTGAACATGTGCGTCAATGAGCCCGGGGAGCGCTATCAGACCTTTGCCGTTAATGGTCTTGTCAGACTTCGGAAGATGTGCGGTCTTGGAGAGTTTTTCGATTTGTCCGTCCCGGATTGAGATGCCGCCTTCAACGAGTTCCTGTCCTAGGATGAGTCTCACGTCAGTTATGCAGACGGACATCTCCGACGCTTCTCCTGAGCACCCAGCGTGGCTCGTACGTCAGGGGGGAGTGAGAGCTTGTGGGCAGAAAAGGGCTGTGGATGGCGGTCTACTCTTCTTTCTGGAGATCGGAGCTGCAGTCAGCGCAAAGGAACGATCCGTCATGTGATTTCAGGTTGTCCGACCATACTCCGCACTCGTCGCAGTATCCTGCTAGTGCGCTTGTCTCGCTTCGTTCCACGAGGGGTCTGATCTTCGATTTTTCCTCCATCACGTCGATCAGGGCGGGGGTGATCTCGACGATGTCAGTCCCGGTGA
>JBEKGZ010000158.1:0-3346 GCA_050012535.1 Bathyarchaeia archaeon
CGATGAAGAGATAGCGTCTGGTCAGGGCTACGAATCGAAAGAAGGCTGCATGAAAGGCGTTGAATCAGTGAAGACCAACGCTTCTAAGGCCAAGATCGTCGACATGGCCAAATAGAACCTCTGTCTGCTAGAGGTTACACCCCTTTTTTTGGCAGTTGCCTTCTTTTCGTGGTGTGTGCGCACCACCACACTACCACTGCCTGAACGACGACGCCGCGGATGAACCCAATGTCTAGGTTGGGCGAAGAGCTAGAAGGATGCCAGTCATCTCCCACATTGCGCCTAACGCTAGAAGTATTACTACGATCACGTACACTCTGGCAGCGTCCTTCCAAGCCGCCTTGAAAGCTGCCCATCTGCTTTGCATGCCATACCTCCTCGGCATGATTGGAGCTAGAGCGATGTAGATTCCGGCTGCACCTGAGAAAACGTAGGCACCCAGCTCTAAGATCATTGTCCCAAAACCAAGTGCAAACCCCAACGCAGACGAAGCAAGAACTTCAGGATAGGTGATAACGATAACGAAGCCCCTAGGCAATGTAATCGCAATCGTGCCCAACGCTCCGACCAATGGTATCATTTGTGCGCTAATTGAACTCGCATGCAAAAAGACTAGTTATATTTCATTCGCTCCTATTGTTGCCGTCAGAGGACGTTTGTACTCGAAAAAGGAATTGCTCGACAGCCTGAAGCCCGTGAGCAAGTGGTCTAGGAGATTCATGTGGGCTGCAGTCGCTCATGGATTCATCGCAGCGGTGCTCGGATTGCTTCTGGCCATTGCGTTGGTTGCGGCTCCGTCCTTGTCGGCCGTCGAGGTTGCAACAATCATCAGGATCCCGGGTGCGGGCTTTGTTGAGCTAGCAGCCCTGTTCGCATTCTTTGCGATGTACATCGTTGTCGGTGTTCTTGGCGCTGGGGTGAGTTCGCTGCTCTACCATCATATTGAAGTGGTGATGGGAAAGATGTACGTTGGCGGAGCAAATGCCCTGGCATGGATTCACCTTTTGCTGATGAATGTCGGAATCGCGGGGGCAACTTGGACGATAATAGGTGCAGGTTATCTCGGCGGGGTAGAACTCTGGCCGACCAATCAAGGTGGGTTGGGATGGAGCATAGAGCAAGTGGCCGAACAGGTCGTTACCCAGTTCGTGCCGATAGTGGGACTGATGCTCCTACTCACAGGCATCGGCGTACTCGCAGGTGGAATCGGCTTTCTCATCACGTACCGCAAGAAGTGAGCCCATGACACGAGGTATTGAGCATTAAATCGCAACTCCGGATCGCCTTTCTTGAGTGTGTGCAAATGGGCGCGCAGAATCGCACTTCCCCGCGCCTGCCTCTACTGCCCTGCCAAAGTCAGAAATCGGCGGCAGATCACGACTTTTCTTCATGCATGACTTACGCCCAACACGAGCCATTTAATATGTTAGAAACGGATAGAATCCGTATGTAGTAGGAAGAAGTGGACCGTTGTGTTCATGAATTATGCGCTGTCGTTACCTCCTGCCTGGCTTGACCCCGCTGTCTTCCTAACCAACTTGGCCTGGGCGCTGATACGCAGCTTCGTCACGTTCATAGTATGCTTCGGTCTCGGGCTAGCCGGAGTCAAGATCTTGGACAGGCTAACTCCTGGCATCACAGAAATGCAGAACCTCAGGCGCCAACCGTTGTCGACGGCTCTGTTCGCCACGGGGATGTTCATATTTCTCTCGCTTACGTTCGTCGGCTCCATCGCAGCGCCACTCCCGATCGGACTCTCATCAGGCCTTGGTGCGACAGTCAGCCCCTTGCTGATCTTGGGCTATAGACTAGTTACGCTTCTTGCAGGGTTTATCATCTCCATAGTCTTAGCGGGAATCTTCTGCAGGATGCTTGAAAAAGTAGACCCGTTTGGCGTGAAGCTTGACGATGTGAACAAGGATCCCGTTGCGACAAGTGTCTACGTTCTGGGATATCTGATATTCTTAGGCGCGATTCTCTACGCTTGCCTACTGATACCGGTCTAGGACAAGAAGAGCCGACTCCGCATGAGACCCGTGCTGGGCACATTACGAATCGCCTTGGTCGCCTTTCTTTGCTTGATAGTCATGGCTCAGGTCACGACGGGAGGCATAGCCTCTAGCAAGAGCGTATCATCGACGCATCTGTCTGAAATGCGTATTGAGTCAAAGCCCTCGTCAGTAACTCCATGGAAGCCGAGGCCAGTTTTGGGACCTCAGAACACGCTTGTCCTGCTGATTGATTTCTCGGACACGAGGTTTAGAAGTTCCCTGGGAGAAGTCCGATCTCTCGTCGATGTTGTTGACCAGTGGTTTAGGAGGTCATCCTACGGCAAGATGTACATCAACTACACGATCTACGAGGATGTCCTAACACTTCCTAGTGCAATGTCCTCCTACGGAGTGCCCGAGGCCGGAAACGAACGCGGAGACGACTCAGCCAAGAGTCAAGCCTACATCAGCGACGCCCTCGACCTCGTCACGTCCAAGACGAACCTGAACCTCGAAAATTATAGGCACATCGTTCTAATGCACGCAGGGGGGGACGAAGCGGTAAGCGGTAACCCAAACGACATCTGGAGCCACTGTGACTGCGTCGGGCCCATCGCCGACGAGAACCCAAGCCAAGAAGCGTCGTGGGTAATCACAGACGACTCTGGAAAGATCACTCACGCGTTCTGGGGGATATCGACCTTCAGCGAAGATGAGCACTGGGCAGTCTTCGCGCACGAGTACACACACAGTCTGGGCGTAACGGACCTCTACATCTACGGCGCGGATGGGTACTCAGAGGGTCCGGGGGTCGGATTCTGGTCAAACATGGCAACAGGCGCATTCCTGGATCCACCGGCCGACATAGACGGATGGAGCAAGTACATTCTGGGATGGATAGATGCCACCACTGTTGACTCGCCTCAAGGTGCATACACAATCTACACTCTTGACTCAGCACAGGAACCAAAAGCGCTCCTGGTGAAGATCAGTGGAAACGAGGACGAGTATTACTTCCTACATGCACGCCGAAAGGCAGGAGCAGACGCCGGCTTACCCAGTGAGGGCGTCATCGTTTTCAAGATCAATCGTTTGCACGAGAGGAGCCTCACAGGCGAGGAACTGGCTCTCCTGTACGACGCAAACCCTGACACACCTACTGAATGCAG
This sequence comes from Bathyarchaeia archaeon, assembly GCA_050012535.1. Taxonomy (GTDB): domain Archaea; phylum Thermoproteota; class Bathyarchaeia; order 40CM-2-53-6; family 40CM-2-53-6; genus CAVPLU01. The sequence goes on from JBEKGZ010000158.1 coordinate 3,161, forward strand.
CAACTATAGCGGTCAGGGTCGCGAACTCTGCCAGTCACTGGATGCACCCTACAATGAGAAGGGAAAGCAGTATAGTTTCTCATTCTACGACTTGTCAGCGAACCTTGTCCTGAACGATGATGGATGCTGGGACGAGAGTACGCGAATTGGGTTTAGGGTACAACCCTCCGGAGATGATGCCTTCAA
>JBEKGZ010000159.1:0-3327 GCA_050012535.1 Bathyarchaeia archaeon
GGAGATTAGTTCACTGTAGCCTGTGAATACGTAGACGCGTCTTGCTCCGGTTCTCGCCACATACTTGACCAATTGATCAAAGCCAGCGTGGCTGCTAAGGGGGAATGATGCGTAGCTTCCTGAACTGAAACGGACCGCCCAACCGGTCGCCATCGCCTCCGACGCGTGGCTCGGAACCGACGAGTTGCTTCCGGTTGTAGTGACGTAGACGCAGCTCCCCTTGCGAAGCAACATTTTGCCCTCCGCTGTCTCAGCCTCAACGAACGATAGGTCCACACCAGCCTCGTTGTACGCTTCGTTTGCTCTGCCTACGACCGAGGCGCACACGACCGGAAGTTTCGTGTACAAGTTGAACAACCTCACGATCTCCTGCGATTTTCCGGATGAGTAAACGTGGAACGTTGGCATGCGCCCATTCTTCACTTCGCCAAGGGCCCAGCTGACGATCCGCGCGTACGTTCTTTCGCGTCGAGGAAAGATGAAACTCGGATCCCCATATGTCGCTTCGATGATGAGCGTGTCACACTCGGGAATCTCGGCGGCTTCAGTTGTCAGTGTGTTAACACAGTTCAGGTCGCCTGTGTAGACGTATGTGTGATCTCGCGTAATGACTTGGAATTGTGCTGAGCCGAGCATGTGGCCTGCATTGAGTGTGAGTATCTCCGTGTCGCCAATGCGTATCTTGTGTCCGTACTCGACCGGCCTCCAGTTCCGCACGGTTCTCCCTCGGAGCTTCTCGAAGATTCGCTTCGTCTCTTTCGTAGAGTATTTCATGACGCTCGATTGGAAGCCAAGCGTATGATCGGAATGAGCGTGCGAGATGAAGATGTGCGCGTCACGTTCCATGTTTCGAGTTGCTGCGGGATCGAAGACCATTCTCCCGTCGTCGGTGTCTATAACGACGCCGCCGAGCCAACCGACTCTATTTTCTTTCACTCGTCTTTCCACTTCCAGATACAGCTTCGAGTCTCTGCACGGAGTTCAGATGCAGGAAGAGCTCTTCCTTCTTCTCTTTGCTCACAACCTGCGGGATTGGGTTCACCACGGTTGATCGCAGAACGATCGCCTCGGCCTCCGAGAGCCAGAGGCCTGGCGGATGATGTGAGATAGCGACGAGTTTTCCTTCATATCCAAAGTCTCGCTCCACAACGACGAGCACGCGTTTCCCGACGAGTTTCTCAAGCATATGGAACAACGTCGGTCTCGATGAAGACAACCTATTGCACGTTCCTCGTGGCGATTGCCTGCTCGCCGAACTTCAGCCCTTTGAGCTCTCGCCTACCTATCCTGCGCTTCTTCGCCTTCTCAGAGATAATTGTGCTGTTTCCAAACGGATCCTTCAGTACAATTGTGAACCTCAACTTGCCCTCCTTTGCTCGCTGGACTTTCCTCAGGAACAGGTCTGCTCTCTCCTTCTTTTTGCCTCTCTCCAGCGAGCGTGAGAGGAATCGTAGTACGTCTTCGACTCTTGTGAGTACGCCCTCAACGTTGGAGATGAATCCTTCATTGTCCAGGTCTGGATGTATCGAGACGCCAAGCTCCGGCACCATTACAGTCGCCGTGTTCCCTCTGACAACATGAATCTTCAGGTCGCGATTAGACTTCACCTCAAGTCTCGTCGAGGTCGGGCCATGGTTTGACAGCGAGAGAATATCGGTGTGCTTGTATCCACATGAGCTGCAAGCAGTGACCGGCAAAAGAACAGATCCAAAGTTCTCCACTGCGTACCCCCATTCAGCTACGTCGAGTCCATTTTGACCGCATCTCAGGCGCTTGGCATCCGCAAGATGATACCCGCCACTTCTGGAGACTGTGGGAGAGGGCCCCTGTGGATCGGACGTGATCTAGACCAGCTTAGCCTTCCAAGGATATCTGAGTCTCTAAAATGAATTGCATGTCCAGAATCAGCGAACAGTTTCAGTCATGTCTCGTGCTCATATCGAAGCCACCCCCATAATCTCCTGAATAGTAATGGAGAAGAGTTCAGGAAATCAGTGCCCGAGGTGTCTCAGAGACTCGTTGAACGTCTACTATGAGGAGGGCTCAGGGTTCCGACTCGGCGCCGCCTGTCAACTATGCGGCTTGAAAGGATATTTCTCTCAGGGTAAACTCATGGCTATGCCTGCTGTGTAGCAAGATCGAAGTCAATTACTGTAATATCTTCTAGCAGCCACATACGACCTCCGATAACACAATGGCCCCACTGGATGGCTTGCATGTCTTAGACTTGAGCAGATTGATGCCAGGTCCACTATGCACAATGATACTCGGCGATCTTGGTGCCGATGTGGTGAAGATTGAGCAACCCGAAATCGGTGACTATGCACGGTTCGCCCCACCTTTGATCGGAGACACCGGTTCTGTTTTCCTGATGCTGAACCGAAACAAACGCAGTGTCACACTCAACCTCAAGAACACCGAGGCGAAAGGGATACTCCATAAGCTTGCGACGAGGGCTGACGTGTTTGTTGAGAGCTACCAGCCGGGAGTGGCTGAAAGACTCGGTGTCGGATATCCTGCGATCAGCAAAGTGAACGAACGCATTATCTATTGCTCGATCTCAGGTTTTGGGCAGACTGGACCTTATCGTGATCTCGTGGGTCATGATCTCAATTATGCCTCATACAGTGGAGCAATCGGAGCCACAGGCCTCAAAGGAGGCCCACCCGTCATCCCCGCCATACAAATCTCCGATATTCAAAGTGCAATCTATGCTGTTGTCGCGATTACGGCGGCACTTTACAGAAGAGAGAAGACCGGCGAAGGCGAGTTCATTGACGTCTCACTGATGGATACAGCTGTCGCTTCAATGATCATCCCCATGAGCTACTACTTCGCAGGAGCATCAACTGAAAGGGGAGGATCATTTCTGTCTGGAGGGGCGCCGTTCTACAATGTCTACGAAACTAAGGACCGAAAATTCATCTCGATAGCGGCGCTTGAGCCAAGATTCTGGGTCGCGTTATGCAATGTGTTGGGAGTAGAGAAATACCAAGATCAGCAGATTGCTTCTGCCGAAGAATCCGAAAAGATTCGAGCGAACCTTGCAGAGAAGTTCCGTGAGAAGAGGCGGGATGAATGGGTCAAGATTCTGAACGAGCGAGAGGTCCCGTGCGCTCCTGTTTATGATGTCAGCGAAGTCCCGGCAGATCCACAGGTCAGGGCAAGACAGATGATCTTCGAGATGGAAACGGAGGCATTCGGGAAATTGAATCAAATCGCAACGCCGATCCGGATTTCGCACAATCCACTGATTGCAGGATCGGCTCCGCCGAAACTCGGCCAGCATACGCTTGAGATACTCCGGGGACTTCGATACTCGACGAA
>JBEKGZ010000160.1:0-3292 GCA_050012535.1 Bathyarchaeia archaeon
TGATCTCCAGCTTGGAGCGGAACCGCTAGAATCCAGTGATCGCAGCTATGCCTCCGGCTCTCATCATGCGAGATGACTGACATCTTTCCATTTAATCACGCAACCTAAATGTCCCACTCCACCACGGTGAGGCTCCGTTTGGTTGCAGGCTGAGGTGGCTCACATGCAGAATATCGATCCCTTGTACTTTCTTCAACCGATCATCACGATCGCGTTTAGCGTTGGTCTACTCATCTACTGGAACCGGAAACGAACTTTCACTCGAGCCACGTTTGCCCTCTCTCTCCTAGCATATGCAGGAGCGATAGCAGTCAAGGTCGTACTCCAGACGTTCACGTATGGTGCGTTTCTGTTGCGCTTCAGCAACAACTCCCTTGCTTTGGGAGCCTACTTCGGGATTCAAACGGTGTTCTTTGAAGTTGGCGGAGCATACTTGGTCGCAGTGTGGGCGGTCTCTCGTGGAAAGATGAATCCCAAAGACGCTGAAAGCTACGGCCTCGGACTTGCGTTCTGGGAAAACGCAGGCTACCTAGGAGTTCTCGGCTTGATCAATCTCTTATCAGCCTATTTGACATTGGCCTTCGGTGGTCCGACTGCACAGGAGCTCTATTCGACTCTAATCAAGGTCCGACCCGATCTCTTCAATTCTGCCGCGCAGGCTCTGGCTTTGGTCGGAGTCGGCTTGCTGGAGCGAGCGACTTCGCTGCTATTTCATCTCTCGTGGGGATACCTTTGCCTTCTGGCAGCGTGTGTACATGAGAGGCGGTATCTTCTGCTGGCCTTGCCAATGGGCCTAATAGACTTCCTCGTGCCATTCGCAGCTAACCTAGGCATTCTCGTATTCGAATTTTCGATCTTTGTACTTGGATTATTCAGTCTTGGATTAGCTTGGTTTTTCACGAAAGGCTTACGCGGGGAATCCGGCGTAGCCAAGCCCAGCCCCTAGACACTAGACGCAGTATGTTTCCCCATCAGTTCCATTCCAAGGCAGAGTGGTTTCTGTCCAACTTGTTTCCGTGGTGGTAGTCGTCTTGACCATTGATATGTGTGCGCGAGTGGACTCATTTGATTGCCATCTTAGCTAATGCTATAGCACCTAGGATTCCCGCCCGATCTCCAAGAGCTGCGGGCACAATATACTGGTCGATTTGTTCCAGAATTGTCCGTACTTGCAGGTACCCGTTCAGTACTTGCTGAACGTTTCGTCGCACGATCTGGAAGAGTCCGATCCGTTGCATGATCCCGCCGCCCAGAATGATTCGCTGTGGTGAAAGGGTACAGATCAGATTCGTCAATCCCAGTGCGAGATATTGTGCCTCCAATTCCCAGGCTGGATGATCGGCGGGCAGATCTTCGGCACGGTGACCCCATCGTCCAAGCAACGCAGGCCCTGCCGCTAGACCCTCAAGGCAATCACCGTGGAAGGGGCATGCGCCGGGGTAGGGATCCTTGTCCAAGTCATGTGGCACTCGTAGGTGGCCCATCTCTGGGTGTAGGAGCCCATGTAACAGTTGGCCGTTGACCATTCCTCCTCCACCGATGCCTGTGCCGACGGTCACGTAGATGAAAGTCCCCAGTCCTCTGGCTGCTCCCCATGTCGCTTCGCCTAGAGCGGCAGCGTTCACGTCCGTGTCAAACCCGACCGGCACGCGTAAGGCTCGACTGATCCGCCCGAGGAATTCCGTGTTAGCCCAGCCTGGTTTCGGTGTGGCAGTAATGTGGCCGAACTTCGGTGACTTGGGATTCAGATCTACCGGGCCAAAGGAGCCAACGCCGACCGCCGACAGCGGTTCTCTCCCTCGATATTGTTGGAAGAATGCTATCGTCCGGTCGATGGTCTCTTTGGGGGTTGTGGTGGCAAATGATGCTTCCGCCTTGAGACTATCAGGGCTGGAGCCTATTGCGCACACGAATCTTGTCCCGCCTGCTTCAACGCCTCCATAGACTGACATTCTACTCTCCTCCTCGAAGCTTCACAAGAGACAACCGACGATCGCTCATGTAGGATTTCCGATCAACGAAAGCTGGGACGGAGTCAGCGACACGAAACTCGCTGTTGAATCTCTTGACGAAATAGTCCACGAGAGTGTTCAGGAGCGAGTGAATTTCGTACAGGCTCGCAAGGCTTCATGGACTGCTGATGACAACGCTCGGAGGGAGCATTTCGTCGACGCGCTCAACAAGTGGCTTGAAGATGTGAGAAGAAGGTCGTCAAGCCACAGTCAAGCTTAGTCCAAAGAGGAAAGAAAAAGGGAGTATGATGGTGCGCGTTCTACTCGGGGATGATCTCTCGGTACGCCAGATCGACATCTATACCCTGCGTTTTGCGGTACGCCCTTGCAATGAAGAACACCAAGAAACCAGACGCGAAAATGCCTAAGATCATGTAGAGCGAGTAGGGGCTGTTGGCCAATAGTACGTCCTGAGTTAGGAACATGTATCCCAAGAAGAGGCATACGAGGAATGTCAGTGCACCGAGAATGCTCAGGACCGGAATGCCACCAACCTTCCACTTGACCGAGGAGGCTTCGAATAGCTGCTTACGCCTGTACGGGAAAGCGATTGCAGCAAGAGCGACGAAGGCTGCGATTATGCTTAGCGCGAAGATGCTTGAGACCAATGTCAACCATGGACTAGTAGCCAATAGCGCTAGGAAGATGAGCGCAATAACGAATACTACAAGTATGTTGAATATCGGGACGTGGCGCTTTTCGCTAACGTCTGCGAACTTTTTTGGCATGATTCGGTCGAAACCCCATGCGAGCATTGTTCTGCTGTTCAGCATTATGTTCTGTGGGACGAACCAGACGCCCCAGATGATGTAGGCGATGCTTGCGACGAGATAGAGAATTGGATTGGGGTTCATTATTCCCACAAACGCAGGCAGGTACGGCAGCATCGGAAGGGGATTAGCGCCGTTCCACCAGAGATATCCGATCGCTCGATAGAAGTCGTTGCCGAGCGCAGACGCGTACGTCCACGCAAGTAGCGCCGAGACGATGCCAAGGAAGATTGTTGCGACAGGCCCACCATAGATCTGCGACTTCTTGATATCCTTGACCTCGCCGGCCATGAAAGTCGACCCCATGCAATAAGGCATGTATGTATAGAAGAGTGGAATTAGCAGGAGAAGGGGCATTATGCTGAACGATGGGTTGAACTCGACCCCTGCCTCCTTTGCTTTGCTTATCACCAATGCATAGGTATCCGGCGTGTTTGTGTACGAGGACATTGCCGCGTTGAGGTTGTGAGCGAAGGTGGAGGGCGATGTGGTTCCCATGATCACAATTAT
>JBEKGZ010000161.1:0-3238 GCA_050012535.1 Bathyarchaeia archaeon
TCGGACGAAAATTGTGGCGGGTCCGGAGGGAATTGAACCCTCGACCTTCGGGTGTCCCTCAGCGGTTAAGAGCTTCAGCCTTGCTCCTGCGAGACCGCTGCTCTACCTTTCGAGGGCAAATCGACTTGCCTGACTGAGCTACGGACCCTGAGCTTTCGGAGATAACTGTAAAGTCTACTTAAGTTTTCGTGAGCACCAGGAAACAGCCTTAGCTGCTACTGAAGCTATAGGTGATCTCCGAAAGATCTGACGGTATTTGATCTTGCTGGAGGCAAGTTCTCTCTCATTTGGTGGTTTGCCACATGGTTTGTCTGTACTAGGTGTGAGGAGCACAATCTCGAACACGGGGTAAGTGATGCTTCAAGTCTTATCAGGCACTTTGCCCTATAGTGTGGGTCGATTGATGATGTCGGTTCGAGTTGCACATGCCATCGTGAGCGATTGCCTAAGGATTAGACCCGATGATGTCGTGACTGTGAACACTTGGGCGCACACCATCGAGTTGTCGGATGCGATACTGGAGGAGTGCTACAGGATCGGTGCCGACGCTATGGCCATCCTTGACACTGATAGATCGTACTACTCGCAAATGGAGACACTGTCCGAAGAGAACTTGAAGGTGACCTCGAAACACTGCCTCGGCACGGCCGAATATTCGACCGTGAATATCTTCATCGGCGGCCCTGCGAATCCGTTACGGATGCGGAAGATACCTCCTGAGAAGTTCGCGGCCCTATTCGAAGGTGAGAAAGGGCATGAGGACAAGAGTCGCGAGAGGAAGATCCGAATTGCGTACTTGGCGCAAGGAATGGTTACGCCTGAGAGAGCCCGCACGTACGGTTTCAACTTTCAGCGGTGGAAACGTATGACGGACTCTGCGACTGCAATTCGGTATGATGACATGAGCATCCTAGGGAGACGGGTGACTTCGAACTTAGAACGGGCAAGAGAAGTGCGAGTCCGATCGAGAATAGGAACGGATCTGAGGTTCTCCATACTGGGACGGCAGACCCAGATTAATGACGGCATCATAGATGACGACGACATAAGACGTGGGGCGTTCTTGACCACTCTCCCAACGGGATCAGTGACCGTTTCGGTAGTCGAGGAGAGTGCGTCAGGCAAGATCAGTTTCGACCTACCAATACCGCAGGTCGGCAAACTGATCCACAGACTTCAATGGGTATTCGAGAACGGCCACGTTACATCCTACAACGCTGAGAAGAACCTAGACGCTTTCGGAGCGATATTCGAGAAGGCACATGGAGATAAGGACAAGATTGCTAGTCTCACGATCGGACTGAACCCGCGGGTAAGAACTGGATTCCTAGATGACAGTCTTTCAAAGGGGGCTGTCTCGATCGGGATCGGATCGAGCCTAAGCATCGGCGGCAAGAACAACAGTGACTACGGTTTCCAAGGCACCCTAAGCCAAGCAACCGTAGAACTCGACGGAAGAACAATTGTCGAGAACGGCAGGATAGTAGTCTAGCCGTTCACCCCCGGCGGTCACGAATAATACCATCCCACACTTAACTCCGTCCGAGAAGAACATGGGAGAACTATCATTCATCGGCATGGGCCTACACGACGAAAACGGCCTCACTTTACGTGGTCTAGATGTTGCCAAGAATGCGGACACTGTCTACGCAGAATTCTACACAAGCATTATGCCAGGCCTTTCAATGGATCGATTGCGACGCCTAGTTGGAAAGGAAATCGAGATCCTCACTCGGAAGGACCTAGAGGAAGACGCTGAAAGCACGATAATATCCAAAGCTGAGAAAGAACGCGTGGCTCTTCTGATTCCCGGAGACCCGATGTCGGCAACGACGCACGTCGCACTTCTCCTCTCAGCCAAGAAGCATGGAATCCGGACAACGGTAATTCATTCGGCTTCAATACTCACCGCCGTTTCGGGGGCCACTGGGTTAGAAGTGTACAAGTTCGGAAGAACCGTCACCATTCCCTCGCCAAAGACTAGTCCGGTTCCGGAATCTGTGTACGAATTCATCGTAGCCAACAAGAGAATAGGCCTCCATACTCTCGCTCTCCTAGACCTCGAACATGGTAGATTAACGATTCCGGAAGCAATTCGAATCCTGATCAAATTGGAATCCGCAAAGAGAACAGGTCTTCTCACAGAGGAAGCACTCATGGTCGCGCTCGCACGTGTAGGAGCCCCCGACTGTCTAGTGAGAGCGGCCAAAGCAAGAGATCTGGTGAAAGGCGATTTTGGGGAGCCCCCATGGTCGATCGTTCTCCCAAGTAGACTGCATTTTGTGGAAGCTGAAGCGCTTCAGCTACTAGCCGGAGCCCCGCGGGAACTTCTGGAGGGCAGAGAATGAACGAGGACCCTGGAGAACGCGCTAGAACATACCTTGCAGCCATGGAGCGAATCCTCAAACTGGCCGAGGCCGTCAGCAATCCTGACGCAATCCGCGTAGTTGATTATGCCAAGAGGTACGTGGCCGATAGCAGGTACTATCTTGAGACAGGGAAGCCAACGACTGCTCTTGCTTCTGTTGCGTACGCCGAAGGTCTACTAGATTCGTTGAGCATCATGGGCGTGGCGGACTTGGAAAAACCAACTCGCTGAAGTCAGTTAGACCGCTTCGACTTGACAAATGATATCTCAGTGATGATGTGATGGAAAGGGTTGGGAGGCAAGAGTGAGATGGACCTGAGCGAACAAGACGAGAAGGATCTCCTAAAGTCCATCTACATCCTGCAACTTCGAAAACCATCCTTCACTAGAGACGAACTGATGGAGAAGACAGGGCTCGATACAGACAAATCTGACAATGTCTTGAAACAGTTCACGAGCTTTGGAATGCTGGAACGCCGTGACACGGACCAGTACGCATTGCTGACGAAGGGAAGATCGAAGTTGAGAGTAGTTCTAGTGGGAGGAGTCTATGACATACTCCACCTCGGTCACCTTGCTGCTCTTACGGAAGCGAAAACACATGGAGACATCCTTGTAGTCGTCGTCGCAACCGACATTACAGTTGAGACATTGAAGGGTCGCAGGCCCGTATTTCCTGAAGAGGATAGGCGTGCACTTGTGGAGTCACTCAAGCCCGTGGACGCCGCAATTCTTGGCTACGAAGACATAGGCATGGGATATGAGCAGGTGATTGATGACGTCAAGCCAGATATCATCGCTCTTGGATATGACCAAGATTCGGTTGCCCGAACAGTTACTGAGCTTGTCGAAAAGAGAGCGCTAAAGGTC
>JBEKGZ010000162.1:0-3804 GCA_050012535.1 Bathyarchaeia archaeon
TTCCCACCGTTTGCGGCCCTTGTCGCATCTAGAATGAATGGAGGCGAAGGCGCAGCAAATACTTCGCCCAAAACTGCAGCGTCAGCCATTCCGTATCCAACCCATCCCAAGAACAGCGGTTCGTGTCCGCTCCCTCCACCAATGACCACGCCGACTTTGCCCTTGACTGGCGCATCTCTTCTTGCGACGACGTGGGGACTAATCAATTTGACAATTTCTGGGTAAGCATTGGCGTAGCCTTCGATGCTCTCCACTGTGACTTGGAATGGATCGTTGATGAGCTTCTTCATTTCTATCAAACTGCCCTAGAATCCCGCAGTATATGAGACTTCATCCCCGACAGGCATGCGTCGAGTTCCAACTTCAGAAGATCGTGCGCGACTCACTCGTGTCTTCGACGCTCCGGAGCACGTCCATGCAATCTTGCCAGCGGTGATCGCGCAAGATGTCCCGCAGGGCATCTCAGACAGAGTGAGATGCAAGATATCGTATGAGAACTGTGAGAAACACTACCTGACTGATGTCTACGGAAAGGAGAGCTGCCTTTGAACGCTTCCTTGTGCGGATACTCGGAGCAGGACAGGAGTGTCTGAGAGGGAGGTACTATTTCCGGATCTGAGAACGACACCGGGAAGTTCATTTATTCATGATTGGAAGTTAGTGAAGGGACCTGGCCTTACTTGAAAGCGGCATTTGTTGATTCTGCGGGACACCTTCAGCTGGCGAATGTTGGCAGGCCGCGAGTGGAGCGCGGAGAGCTCCTCGTAAAGATGGAGGTATGCGGCATGGGGAGATTGAAGAGATAGGAGCGAGCGTCGAGGGTTATTCGAAAGGCGACCGGGTTGCGGTACACCATCACGTACCCTGCTACACCTGCTACTACTGTCAGCGTGGCGACCATACGCTCTGTCAGGAGTTTCCTAAGAGCAATCTCGACCCATGCGGATTCGCAGAGTACTTCCGAGTTCCCGAGACGAACGTCAGCAAGGGCGCCGTATTCAGGCTACCTGATGGAATGAGCTATGAGGAGGCTGCTCTAGCGGAGCCGACGGGTTGTTGCATAAGAGGCATAGATAGGCTCGGAGTCCGGAGCGAAGACAGTACTCTGATAATTGGAGCTGGACCTGCGGGGCTCACGTATGTACGGCTTCTCCGAGCATTCGGAGCTGGCTTGATAGTCGCCACCGACGTGATCGAATCAAGGGTTAAGTCGGCGAAGAAGTTCGGAGCTGATCAAGCGCTCAACGCAGCGGACACGAACTTGCGTAGACAGATCCTTGACGTAACAGAGGGCCGCGGAGTCGACAACGTAATAGTCGCGTCAGGAAATGTGAAAGCGATTGAGGCCTCGTTTCCGCTCGTCAGGAAGGGCGGTAAGATCCTCCTCTTCGGGATTCCTCCAGAGGGAAGCCTATTCAACTGCGATGCGAGCAACGTGTTCATACGTGAAATCAAACTCATTCCGAGTTACTCTACGACAGAGAATGAGATCCAAAGAGCGTTGGAGATGATGGAAACGGGAATGATCCGTTTGACTGAGATGATAACGCATCGTTTTCGCCTGAGCGAGATTGCAGAGGCTTTTCGCACGGCAGACGATGCTCAATCATCCTTGAAAGTCATGGTTCATAAATAGGTCTAAGATGTGAGTATTAGTTGATAGCGGCTCGTTTCTATGCTCCTGGCGACTTGCGTGTCGAAGAGGTCGACTTGCCGAGGATAGGCAAGGGCGAACTGCTGATCCGAAACCGTGTGGCGCTCACCTGCGGTACAGATTTGAAGATGTTTCTTCGTGGTCACAGACTCGCAACTCCTCCACTCATCATAGGACACGAATTCGCCGGAACTGTAGAGAAGGTAGGAGACGGTGTTGAAGGCTTTGAGGAAGGCATGAGAGTTGTCGCCGCAAATTCGGCACCATGTATGTCCTGCTACTATTGCCGGATCGGCAAGCCAAACTTGTGTGATCGCCTGGACGAGGTCCTTGTCGGATTCTCCTCTCCTGGGGCCTACGCGGAATACGTACGATTACCAGCACGAATCGTGAAGCAGAACACGTACGAGGTTCCGAAGGATGTGCCTCTCGAGTCCGCTGCGTTCGTTGAACCATTGGCGTGCGTGGTCCACGGAATCGAGCTATCCAACATCAAGACAGATGATCTAGTTTTTGTCATTGGCGCTGGACCAATCGGACTGATGCATATACAACTTGCGAAAATCCGTGGTGCCAAGACTGTTGTCGCTACAGATGCAAGCTCTGAGAGGTTGCAGAGGGCCACCCAACTCGGCGTAGACCAATCGATCACCTCTGGCGACCCGGCGAGTCAAGTGAAGGCCTTGACTGAGAACCGCGGAGCAGATGTCACAATCGAAGCTGTCGGAAAACCCGAGACTTGGGAGTTGGCCGTACGGGCTACTAGGAAAGGCGGAACTACCGTGCTCTTCGGCGGATGTCCAGCAGGAACCACAGCCTCAATCGACACGGGCCTAGTGCACTACGGAGAACTCGCCTTGAAAGGAGTATTTCATCACACGCCAAGTGATGTGCGTGAGGCTTTGCGGCTGATCTCGACACGGCAGGTTAAGGTTGCGCCGCTCGTTACTCATAGAATGAAACTGACTGAGGTTGAAGCAGCGCTACGTCTAATGCAGAAAGGCACAGCGATCAAAGTGGCGATCACGCCCTAGCCGCAAAATCAGATGAGGTCAATCGAGTTTCTCTGGATCTTCCAGTAGTTCCTTGACTCGCTGCAGATACTGCGCCGCCGGAACGCCGTCGACAATCCTGTGATCGAACACCAACGAGAGCGTTGTGACCGACGCCGCACGCACCTGCTTCTCGACGATCACGGGTTTCTCAGAGGTTCGGCCGAAGCCGAGAATTGCGCATTGTGGTGGATTGATGACTGGCGCAAAGAGATCGACACCATAACCACCCAGATTCGTCACGGTGAAGGTCCCGCCAGTGAGATCTGAAACTGTGAGCCTATTCTGCTTAGCCCGTTCTGTGAGATCACGAATGCCACGAGATATCTCAGATACCGATTTCCTGTTAGTTTGTGGTATCGTAGGGGCCACAAGGCCGTCAGGCGTGTTGATTGCCACAGCCACGTTGATGTCGCCGTAGACTCGCAGTTCGTCTCCCTCAAGGGATGAGTTGATCATCTGGTGATCTTCCAGAGCCTTTGCGGCGGCTTTGACGACGTACGCCGTTATGGAGATCTCTTCACCGGCTCGGCTGTGAAGCTCTTTTCTCCGCTCTAGGACCGCTTCCATTCGTGCCTCCATTGTGATCGTGACCGGAACAGTTGTGTGGAAACCGTACGAGAGGCGCTCCGCTGTTGCCTTCCGTTTTCCCGCAAGTTTGATCGTTCTCGCAACCGGAACAGCCCTAGCCTCTTGAGCCGAAACAGCACTTGCTGCCGGCTGTGTCTTCATCTGCTCGATTGCTTTCTGGATGTCTTCACGGACTATTCTGCCGCTAGGCCCCGAACCCTTGATCTTCGAAATATCGATGCCTGCCTCTCTGGCCATCTTACGCGCGACGGGCGAGGCTGACACTTCTGCCACCCGCGTAACAGCAGGAGCCACGATAGTTTCTTTCACAATGATAGGCTCGGAAGCTACCGTCTCAGCTTCGACTGGCAGAGGCTCGTTTGGTTCTCCTACAAGCGCGATCGTTTGCCCGACCTGAATATCCGCGCCAGGGTCAAAGAGGAGTTTGCGGACCACGCCGGCTCCTGGAGAGTTCACTTCGAATGTGGTCTTCTCTCCTTCGATCCTGACAATTGGCATGTCCTTCTC
>JBEKGZ010000163.1:0-6978 GCA_050012535.1 Bathyarchaeia archaeon
TGGTGCGCACACACACAAATCAATCCAAAGACGACGGTTCACATTGCGGAGAGTTGTGCGTACCAGTAATGTCTAGGGTTGTTTTGTGGACACCACTGCCCATCTCATCCCGGTCGCGGGGAAATGGAAACCATCACCACCCCTTCGCTCGACTCTGAACCCTTCAAGTATTCTCTCCCACTCCGCTTGGCCCACATAACTACGCGAACTTCTGCCCGTGCTAAGGTACGACAGTCCTTTTGGCTTGAGGATACGCCTTATTTCGTTCACAGCTGACTCGTGGTGTTGTGGTGCCATGGAGCACAATAGCCCATTGGCAAGAACGAAGTCAACCGACCCGTCTTCTATGAAGCTCAGGTCGCAGGCAGATGAAGTATGCGCTTCGATGTTCTGGTAACCACGTTTATCCGCTTTCTTCTCCACTGCCCGGATAGCCTTCTCATCCGAATCAACTGCGTAAACCCGTCCTTCAGGGCCAACAAGTTCAGCCAAAGCGAGTGTATGAAACCCTGGGCCACAACCAAGGTCAGCAACCACCTGACCATTTGTGACGTAGGGTTCAACTAATCTTTGAGGGGAATCAAATAGCCTTCTGATCGAGTTATCATGATAGAAGAGCCGAAAATGGAGGTCTCGTTCCTCCTCGCTTGTAGCCAATTCCTGAACTCACCTTTCACATTATGGATCAACGTGAGCGGTAGGCGCCCAGTCAGGCACTAATTGGCGCTGGTCAGGTTAAAGGAATCCTTGTAATGACCCCAGGTAGATCACGGCCAACATCCAAAGAATATCGACAAGTCGTTTTAGTATGTGGATCTATTGGTGCAGTAGGAGATCGGCGGAATCATTTTGAAGCCTGATCACGTTTGGTTGGTGTTGTTCTTCGTCATGGTTTGTTTTGCCGCTAATAGTGTGATAACCAGATATCTGGTTCTGGAAAGCCAGATTTCGCCTTTCCTCCTGACCGTGGTCAGGTTTGTTAGCGGCCTTGGGACTCTACTAATCCTATCCATGCTCAGGCCTGCAACTTTCCGCCACAACAGACTGGGATTCTCTTACTTCCTTGGAGCGCTCTTCCTTGGCGCTTACGCTTTTTCGATCTCCTACGGGTACTTATTCATCCCAGTTGCTGCCGGGACCTTTGTCTTCTACACATTCGTGGTGGTAACGATGGTTGCCTACTCAGTAATTGTGGATCACGCGAGGTTAACCTTCCGCTTGGCGCTTGGGCAACTGCTAGGTTTGCTTGGAGTGCTAATCATAACTTTTGGCAGAATAGGTTCAGTCACGTTACTCGGAGTTCTTCTGATGGCTGCTACGGGCACCTCATGGGGCTTATATTCGGCCTACGGTAAGAAATTCGGGAATGCGTTCGGCTACACGTACAACAGCTTCCTAATTCTTGGAGCGGGTGCTATCATCGCTTCCATAGTGCTTTGGTTTTCTGCGGGACCAATCTTCACTAGTATTTCAGTTCAAGATTTCACCTTAGCATTGTACATGGGCATGGTGAGTACAGCCCTTAGCTACATTGCATGGAATGAAACGGTGAAGAAAATTCCCGCATCTCTGGGAGGGCTCGTTCAGCTTGCCGTTCCCGTTCTAGCCCCAGTCATGGGAATAGCCTTCCTAGGCGAACAGGTGAACACGACACTTGTGATAGGAGGCGGATTGGTTCTAGCGGGGATTTACCTTGCGCAATCGAGACGTTCCTGAAACACAGTAACGTTAGAGATCTGTCGTGTGGGTCTAATGGTGCGAAGAACGAATCCCAATCCAACTGACGCTAAACAGAAACCAAGTATCAGCGAGCGAAGCGAGTCGCGTGAAAGTGTGTGTGCATCTCTCGTTATGCGACGACGGCTTCTATTTCGTTAGGCCATTCTGCTTCCTGAGTCTCTCCACAAATTCCGGGTATCGGGGGTCCGCCCTTGCCCTGGCGAAGAGGGGTGAGTACATCATTGTTGAGGGAGTTAATGCGTGGGTTTCGAGGGCCTTGTTCATGTACTCGAAGTATGAGTCGAGGTCTCCGAGGGCATGGTAGACGTACCCGATGTAGTTGAAGCCGATCGGACCCATCTTCGCATCCTCAATCTTCCTAACGGCAAGCAGCGCCCTCTCTCTGTCGCCTTCCAGAGCAGCGATGACCCCGCCCAACCAGGTGACCCGAGGATTGGTGGGCTCGAGCTTCTCGGCTTTTGCATTGAACTCCTTAGCCTTCTCGAGGTCCCCCTTGGCTAAGTAGTACCCCGTCATGCCCCTGTAGGTTCCAGCCGGAGCTATCTGCTCGGTCTTCTTCCAGAGCTCCAGCGCCTCCTCCTCCCTCCCCGTCCAGAGGTATGCCGACCCGACAGCATAGATGAACCGGGGCCTGATGGGGTCGAGGCGGTAGGCCGTCTCGTTCTGTCTAGCCATCTCCCCCGGGTCTCCGTTCATTGCTGCCAGTTCCGATAGCATAGAGTAGGGTTCTGGGAGGCTGGGGTTCAGATCCAGCGCCCTTCTCGCCTCCGCCTCCATACCCGGCATGTCGTCCACGTTGAAAAACATCTCCGAGAGCGACGCGTGCGCCTCGGGTAAGTTCGGGTCGAGGTTGATGGCGCGCTCCAGTGATGTCTTCACAATTGAGAGGGAGACATCAAAGGGCTCGTATCCGGCCACAGCTAGCTGTTGGTGACACTCTGCCACGCCAACGTACGCTCTCGCGAACCTGGGGTCCAGCTCCACGGCCTTCTCGAAAAGGACTAATGCCTGCCTGAGTGACGCCTCAGTCTCCTCCCTGAACAGTTCCCTGCCCCGAAGGAAGCACGTGTACGCCTCAATGTTCTCGGTAGGCTTCTTCTCCAATGTTCTCTTCTCAGAGTCCACGAGACGAATCCTCAGCTCCCCAGCCACCTTCTCAGCAATCTCAGACTGGATCGCGAAGACATCCTCCAGCTGCCTATCATAGTTCTGAGCCCACAGGTGACCCTCCGTCGCAGCGTCAATGAGCTGCGCTGTTATCCTCACCTTGCTTCCCGCCTTTCTGACACTGCCCTCAAGAACTGACCCGACCTCAAGCTCTCTCCCAATCTCCCTCACCTTCTTCGTCGTCCCCTTGTAGCCCATGACGGAAGTTCTTGCGATGACTGTCAGCTGCCTCACACCCGAAAGCGACGTGATCAGCTCCTCCGTCATGCCGTCCGCGAAGTATCCCTCTTCGGGATTGGAACTCATGTTGGTGAATGGTAAGACGGCGATGCGCCTTTTGTCTAGCTGGACCGAAGGAATTGACGTCTCAACACTCCATGGCATCACCATCCTGTACACTTCTATCGGAATGCTTACGTTCTTCAGGGGCTTGACTCCGAGACTCGCCAGTTTGAGTTCGAACTTGTTTTGGACGTGATCATAGACTTGGCGGGTGACGCAGACGCCTCCATCCTCAGCAAGCGGCTCTATTCTTGATGCTACGTTGACCGCATCGCCGGAAATGTCGCCTTCAGACTCTACCACGTCGCCGAGATGAACGCCCACCCTGAGGTGAACTCTCCGTTCTTCGGGTAGTGAGATGTTGAACTCTCTGACTGCCCTCTGGATGTCATAGGCGCATCTCACAGCGTCTAGGGCGCTCAGGAACTCCACCAGGAAAGCGTCGCCGATCGTCTTAACCTCTCTTCCATTATGACGAGCGAGAATAGGCCTGATCAGCTTCCTCTGCTCCTCAACTAGGGCCAGGGAGAGTGATTCGTTCCTCTGCCCGAGGGCGGTATAGCCGACCATATCCGTGAACATTATCGCCGCCAACCGCCGCTGCTCTTCAGTCGCAGCTTCCCCTACTCGCGACAAGTGAATCAGGCCCATACCCAACATAATGTTACGGATTGATTAATCATAGGCTTGAACCGTCGGTGGCGGTCGTTCTTGGTGGTGGGTCCCTTGGTGCTGTTTGTTTCTAGTTCCATGATTAGAAATCATCTTCCGCCGCTGAGAGAGAGGAAGCCCGTATTAGATGGATATCTTCATCCAATTTGTGCTCAAGAGATCCTATTTTAGCTGGATTCTTCATCATCTTCCTCCTCCACATCTTGGAGGGAGATATAGGGGCCTCAACTGGGAGGAGGCTGATATTGCCAAGTGGAGGAGGATAATGGATGATGGAGATCTTTCTGAATCCATTTCTACGCTCAGATCTACGCAGAATTAGGCATAGAAGAGTTTCCTAGACCTATATCGCTATAGGAGTAGGAGGAGCCAGCAGCAGGAGGATGAAAGGCTAGGAGGAAGAAATGAAGGAATTCCTGGAGGATTAGGCAGTTTTCCCTTCCTGGCATCAGGAATTGCAGCAGTGATGATTCCCATTGGAAGAATTCCTGAACCTGACGGCTTCCTAGCAGCAGAAATCATGTCCATCTTCCTTGGGCTTCCTGAAACCTCTTCTGATTCACGCTGGACCTATGGGTCTGAAAATAGAAAAGCGGGACAGACAGGAAAAGGTGATCTTAGGGATTCCTGATCTCCTTTTGATCTGTCTAGGATTATGCGCTGGTTTCTGGTTCGGAGTAGGAGGAGAATCTATCTTGTAGGATCTTCTTCTAGGAGAATTCCATGCTCGCGCCTTAATCGTACGTCGCAGTTCTGTGTGTGTGTGGGTCTAATGGTGCGAGCAAGTAAATTTGAACCGCCAATATCGGCATACACCTGCATGGAATGAGCTAAGCCTCAAAGGCTTGTGCTAGATCAGAGATTATGTCATCTGCGTCCTCTATGACTAACCAATGTCTCAGTTCCGCCTAGACTGGCACCGATAAGCGCTAGTTTGAGATTATCGACGAATCTTATTGTGTGATTAAGGTCGCCCTTGAGCTCAAAGCTGACGACTCCTCCGAATCCCTTCATTTGCCTCTTCGCAAGCGAGTGTTGGGGATGTGTTCTCAGGCCAGGATAGTATGCTTTCTCTACGTTGGGATGATTCTCAAGATATTCTGCTACTTCTTGGCCGTTTGAGTTGTGCTTCGCCATTCGAAGCGCTAGGGTTTTCATTCCTCTGAGCAGTAACCAAGCGCCATGGGGGTCAAGTGTCCCTCCTAGAGTTCTACGAAGTTTCTTTATAGGCTCGATAAGTTCTCTCGGCCCAGCTACTGCCCCAGCTGTCACATCGTTGTGTCCTGCCAGGTATTTCGTGGCGCTGTGTATGGTTGCACTGCATCCGAACTGCAGAGGCTGCTGGTTGTATGGAGATGCAAATGTATTGTCGACAAGCACTTTTGCACCCATCTTCTGCGCTAATTCAGCTGCCTTTTGGAGATCCACAAGTTTGAGAGTTGGGTTTGTTGGCGTCTCCAGGAAAAGGACTTTCGTGTCGCTCCTTAACGCTGATTTGATCTCATTTGCATCTGTCGCCTCAACGAATGTTGTCCGCACGCCGAATCTGCTCATTAGGTCCGAGAAGAGGCCTACTGTTCCGCCGTATAGGTCTCTGACAGATACTATATGATCTCCTGGGGAGACTTGGCTGATGATGGCGGTTGAGATAGCTGCCATACCTGATGAGAATACTGCGCAGTCCTCCGCGCCTTCCAATTCCGCAATCTTCGTCTCAGCCGCTGTAACGGTCGGGTTACTCCATCTTGTGTAGACATCACGGGTGCTCTTCTCGCTAACGGCATCAATCAACTGCTGAGTACTTGTAAACGCGAAGACAGAGGTCTCGTAGATGGGAGTGACGACAGCTCCAGTCTCCTGATCCATCCTTTCTCCACTCCTTACAGCTTTTGTTGAAAATCCTGTCTGCCTAATTCTCGACATAATCATCGCTCACTGTGGTCCCAAACGAAGGGCCCGCGTCTTCTGAATGTTTTGTTATCTTCTTTCTTGTTGCAGAAAGTGGGTTTGCCACGGATCTATGGCAATACTACCATCGGCCCGGCATGGAACGAACTTGTGGTTGACCGAGTGACAAAGTCCGGGCCGAAACGATAGTTAGTGCGCACTCATTCCTTCGCTCTTGCATTTTGAGACTACGGTTTCATGTCTCTCTTACTGTGCGTTATTCCCCGTTCTTCGTTCGTACGATAGGAGTAGTTGTGGTGTGTGGGGTCTCATGGTGCGCACACACACAAATCAACTCCAAGAACGACGACGGACGACGGTTCAAAAGAAAATGCATTCCGTAAAACCTATGACAGTCTTCGCAGTGAGTGCCTGTTTCGTCTTTGACTCAGAACCAAGACTAGGGCGGAATACAAGAGCGATGGCTGTTGACATTGAGAGTGCTTGAGAACACCCCCATTCGATTCGTCAGAGAAGACATCCTGAAGATTCGGGGAATGGCCAGATTCTCAAAAATGGGGAGCTTAGACGAACTAATCGAGCAGAGCCGCAAACTCGTTGAGCCTAGGGCAGTCTACACGTTCATAGACATCGAGGAACTGAAAGAGGATGGAGTTCTCCTCCGGAACGGAGAGTTTCTTCAGAGCCCCCTCCTCTCATCAAAGATCACATGCGCAAGTGAAGTGGCTCCTTACATCGTCACTATAGGAGCACGATTGGAAGCAGAAGTGACCTCGCTTGCACGCAACCGAATTCTTGAATCTTTCATCCTAGACAAGCTGGGAACATACGCTTTGATAGAATTCGGCGACCGCCTCAGGCGCACAGTCGAGCAGGAGAGAAAGTACAATGCCTCATCCTTCAGCCCAGGAGACACCCCGTCATGGAACGTAGAAGAACTGCGAACTCTATTCAAAATTCTATCCCCACAGAAAGTCAAAGAGGAGATCGGCGTCGAGTTGAAGGAGAGCGGTATGATGTTTCCAAAGAAGTCCGGCGCTGGCGTGACGGCAGCGACTCTGGAAGACTACTGGAACTGTCAGGTCTGCACGGACCAAAGGTGTGAACACAGGGAATGCAAAGAAGCAATCCGAACACGAAAAAAGCCACAAGACAGCCACTAGATAGTCAAGTGCAAGCCATCCTCAGTGCGGGCGTCGCAATTTGAAC
>JBEKGZ010000164.1:0-3114 GCA_050012535.1 Bathyarchaeia archaeon
TTGTGCTGTCGGATGGTGAGCTCTTGGATTTCGCGTGTTTCAATTGGTGTGCGCTTCCAGCCGCTATCGCTATATGCTCTACGGCTGCGACTACTTGAATGAATCCCAGTTGCCGCAGATCCACACTAAATTAGCTATTGCGCTCGGAATCGTGATACTGGCGGTTATGCTGCTTCCGATCTTAGCGATCTCTCAATCAACCGGTACGATAGAACCAGGCTTCGCTGGGGCACTCGGTGCGATGCGTCAAGCCGAGATGGCCGGTGCAACTCCAAGTGAGATCGCGGCGCTCGTCGCTCTTCTTAACAAGGCGCTTGAACTTAACGGCGAAGCCCTCAAGCTAACCGCGCCTGGCGATGCAAATAGGCGGACTCAACTCATCTCAGAGGTCGACCAGATCTTGATCACGGTTCAGAGTCAAGCCCACGACCTCACGACGATAGCCTCTCATAGATCATCCACGAACAAGGCCCTCACCTACGTGTTGGGGATAGTGGCGGCATTCGTTGGGACGATCCTCTTCGGGTTCTCCGTTTCATTCTACCGCGCTTACCGAATCAAACGAACATTTCAGATGAGGATCACCCGAAAATGAGCTTCCTATCTTCACAGAATCGGCGCACGTTGATCACGGTCTTCATCACGCTGCTGATCGTATGCGAGATGCTCGCTTATGTGGCTACGACACCGCGCCCACAGGAACAGTTCTTCCAATTGTACGTCTTAGGCGCCCACCACATGGCCGCCGACTACTATCCAAACAACAATACGGACATCAGTATCGGGGAGGCAGTCGCTTGGTATCTGGGCGTCGTTGACAATATGGGGTCGGTTCAACTCGTCTCGGTACGCGTTAAGATCGGGAACCAGACCATCAAGCCACCCGACGATCAGAATGCCACAGAATCGCCGGCGCCGCTAGTCGCCGAGTATATGCGAGTCCTACAGGACAATGAGACGTGGGAGACGCCTTTCGTCTGGACCATCACAGACGCGGTCTCTACGGGCGGCTCCACGCATCTTCTGACACTTCAATTCAACAACGAGACATACCAGCTGCAAGACCGCACAGCAAGCGGCGGCCACAACTTCCGACTCATCTTCGAACTCTGGACACTACAACCAGACACCGACACGTTCCAGTTCGGTTGGGTCGCGAGCGGTGAACACCGCGTCGCCTGGCTGCAAGTCTGGTTCAACATGACAAGCCCAAGGCTCGCCTAGCAGTAGATACACGAAGGAGTTATTCCAGTGCGCGTATGCCGACTGCGCGACAGATGTAGTCGGAGCTGCCCGTCGTTTCTGTTTCGCTAGGGTTATTATTCCCATAGAACTCTCTTAACGTCAGGCAAGCCGGGTTTTGGTCTCCTACTGCGACGAATGCGGAATCGAAGTCGACCGCCGCGATAGATACTGCAGAATCTGCGGCGGGCCACTGCATCGACCCTCCACGCTTTGGAGAACCAGACGTGCAATACTCGGCGCTACAGGGTCCCCCAAGCCAGTTCCAGCTGCGGAACCGCCAAGCAGACCGTCTTCACCAATCATGTCTTCAGCCGTGAAGGCTGAGAAATCGGAGGCGGCATCTTTGGGGCTTCCTGACCCGCCTCCTTCCGCGAAATCGTCGCGGGAAAGCAAGCTGATGGTGACACCGGAGTCTCTGCTTGTAAAGGACAGCACCCATAAGTCACCTGTTCTAGAAAAGACGTCCATAACGAATAGAAAAAGCGGCGCCCAGTCTACAGACGGCACCGCAGCAGAGTTAGGAAGCTTATTGACCAAAACCCTAGCCAAGCCCCCGGTTGTACAGAGCGAAGTGGAAACGAAATCGCAGCCCGCTCCCTCAACTCTTCCATCAACGATAGAGTCGCCCGTCACCGCTCAAGCACCGATTCAGGCGCCGATCACGAAACTTGGCACAGGCCCCACAAGTCTCACTCCGAAGTTGGAGGAACTCAAGAAGACGGAAGCAATCATTCAGGCGGGGACGGTGAAGGCTCGCCGCAGGAGCTCATCTACGTTAATCGGCTATAGTCTTGCGGGCATTGGCGGCCTCTCGCTGATGATCTCAGTCGTTTTTACTTCAACGGTGCTTGCCTTCATTGGACTCGGGCTCACATTCTGGGGTGCGCTGCTGCTGTTCATCAGGCCACGCCATTACATCAGGACGGATCTGATGGATTCGACGGCTCTCTCATCGCTGAAGACCATTGACCGCGTGATCACAGGCCTTGGCTATAACGAGAAGGGAATCTACATCCCCGTGAGCAACCCCGAGAAGATGATCGTATTCGTCCCATCACAGCCACTCAAGCAGATTCCCAAGGCTGAACAAGTCGAGAACCAGACATTCGTGAAGAACCCGGAAGGGATAACCATCGTTCCGCCGGGGATGGCGTTGGCGAACCTCTTCGAGAAGGAGCTTGGAGTGAAGTTCAGTGAATGGAGCCTCGAGAAGATGACTGAACGCTTGCCGAAACTCCTCATCGAGGATCTTGAGTTGGTTCAGGATTGCACTATCAAGACGGAAGGTGACCGCGTGAGCTTCAGGTTCGTTGAGTCAGTCTTCTCGGAGTTCTGCGGGCAACTGAAGGGCAGCACGAAAGTTTGTGGTTCATTGGGTTGCCCGATGTGCAGCGCGATGGCGTGCGTACTGGCACAGGTGACGCATCGTCCCGTGAGGTTTGATGAGGACAAGTACTCAATTGACCGAGGAACGGTAGAGTCTTCCTACGTCTTGCTTTCAGCGAGTTGAAGGCAGGTTGGCGTTCCCGCTTGGGTTCTGGGATCTAAGCCTCTGGACCGCGGTAACAGCGATCATCCTGCTCGCTACGTCGGAGCTTCTCTCACCCTACTATGGGAGAACACGACTCATGATCAACAAGAGGAGGCTTCGCATTGTGGCGCTCGTAGTCGCGTTGATCTTCCTAGCAACAGTCACATACAGGATCTACGAGATAGTAACGATCCCCTAGCCCGTAAGCTTAGGCCCTAAGAGCCATACTTGCTTCCAAGGCTCGCTTCTTCGAATCAACCATCTGAGAATATCTCTGGAGCTCGCGGTAGTCTTCAAGGAACTGTTTACCTTTCGACGTCGCGACGTAGCTCCTGTCC
>JBEKGZ010000165.1:0-3689 GCA_050012535.1 Bathyarchaeia archaeon
GCGCCTCCAATGATGGAGGATACCACACGTATCTTCTCACGCGGGATGCCGAGCGCCCTGGCGATCTGAAGTTGGTCCCGGTAGGGCGCCTGACCCCCCACATAGAGAACAATGTTCCCCTCCGCGTCGAGGAATCCTACGCCAGCTTCAGTCTCCAGGAACATGTGCATCTGGCGACCGGTCCGATACGTGTTCTCGACCACGACCGCGCATTGCTTGAATGCGGATTCCACATCGCCATTTCTGAAATGCCCCTGACGGAAGATGTTGCCGGCCTCATGGACTCGTGGAGAACTAGGCTTCATCGCCTCAACCGGATCCGTGACCACCTGGAGCGCTTCATATTCGACTTTGATGAGGCTGAGCGCACGCTCAGCCATCTCAGGATCCTCTGCCGCAACAAGTGCAACCGCGTCGCCTTCGTAGCGGACCTTTTCCTCACAAAGAACCGGCTGATCAGGAATCACGATCCCATACCGGTTTGTTCCTTCAATGTCTTTGTTCGTGAGAACCGCAACCACGCCCGGCAGCGCTTGTGCTTGTGAGATGTCGATACGCTTGATCAGTGCGTGTGGTCGGTTAGCTCTCAGTACCCTACCGTACAGCATGTCCTTAAGATGAAGATCCGAATAGAACTTCGCTTGTCCCGTCGCCTTTTCGAGTGCATCGCGCTTTGTGACAGATTTCCCGACCCAGCGTAGGTCCCTCTCGCCTCCGGCAACAGGTGGAAAGACAAGTAGTTCGTCGCCTCTAACAACGTACAGGTAAAGCCGGTCCTCCACGGGCAAATGATCGATAACGTCCTGAGCGGTCGCATTTTTTTGGAGGTCTAGGATGAGTTCGCGTTTTTCGAGGCCGCCGGCGGAAGATCCGTAGAGCTTGACCCTAACCCTCATGGCTTCTGTCGCCTTTGCCTATCGGCGATCAACGACTGTGCGGCCTGATAGAGGAGCGACGGTATGACCGCTCGTCTATAGTTGGCTGGCGCTCGTAGATCGCTAATCGGAGATGATTCGCCTGATGCGATCTTGCCTGCATTCCAGATCATTTCCTCCGCGAGTGTTCTATTCTTGAGATATTCCTCGCATTTTCTTGCTCTAAGTGCGACTGGTGCGACCGCGCCGAGGGCAACTCTAACGTTTGAGAATCTGTCGCCGTCGGGTGCCCACTTAACACTGATAGCGAGACTGACGAGGGAGATGAAGTGTCTCTCTCTTAGGCCGAGCTTCAGGAACGTCCCATCATAGGGATCCTCGACTGCTTCAAATGAGATCTCGGTGATGAGCTCATCAGGCATGAGATCGATCTTGCGATATCCGAGGAAGAACTTCTCAACCGGGACTAAGCGTGAATGCTCGTGGTTCTGGACTTTCACATTTGCGTCCAACGCGTAGAGTGGAGGAATAGTGTCTCCGGCCGGAGAAGCATTTCCCAGATTGCCACCGATGGTAGCTCTGTTCTGGATCTGAAGCGATCCAATCGTTCTGCTGGCTTCCACAAGCATTCGACAAGAGCTGTTCAACATGGAGGATTCGATTATGTCCGAGTAGGTGCTCAATGCACCGATGCGAATCACGGATCCTTCCCTGCGAATGTATCGTAGCTCGGGCAGACTCGAGATGTCCAAGAATCGTTTTGTTTGAAGCGAGGCTTCCTTTGCTTGAATGATCGCGTCTGTGCCTCCTGCAATGGGTTTGATCTCGTCTGATTGGTCGTGGAGGACGCTCAACGCATCATTGAGAGTCTTCGCGGACACGACTTCGATCTCATTGAGCTTCAATCGGTGATCGACCTTAGTTATTCTCTGACGCCTTCTGCACCGCTCGGATTATGCTCGCGTAGCCTGTGCATCTGCACAGGTTGCCAGCTAGAGCGGTTTTGATCTCCTCGACGCTGGGTTTGGGATTTCGGCTCAGAAGCGCTTCAGTGGAGACGATGAATCCCGGAATGCAGTGACCACATTGGACCGCGCCGTTCTCTATGAACGCTTTCTGTACATGATCTGGCGAGCCATCTCTCATGAATCCCTCAGAGGTAACGATCTCTGCTCCATCTGCCTGAGAGATGAGCACTAGGCACGAGAGCACAGTTCTCCCATTCATCAAGACTGTGCATGCGCCGCACTCCCCTTTCCCACAGTCCTCTTTCGGGCTTGTGACATCCAGTTTCTCCCGTAGGACTTCGAGAAGAGTGTAAGCTGGCGGAGCGGAAACTGATACTTGGCGTCCATTCAGCTTGAACGAGAATAGTTTCTCCATATCGCCGGCTCCCTTGATCAGCGATCTCCTGCTTTCACATCCCGGCGCGCAACGCTCGAGCGAGCACGAAGTTCTGAGTAGCTACCGAAGAAAGAACCTATTAACGGTTTTTTTGGAAGCGCTCATCTTGTTCAGAACGAGAAGGGTAGTGACCGAAGAAGTCAGAAAAGGGCAAATCGTGGTGCCCGCACAAAGAGACCCGACGACGAAAAGCGCCTCTCCTATCAGGGTTCAAATTCAGTCGCCCGCACCAAGGGTCCCACACACACACAAAAAGGGAAAGCAGGCGGTGAGCCTATCGTCTTCGAGAATAGAAGAAGATGAAGGCTACCGCGAAAGCACCAAGGATGACAACGTTCATCCAGTCAGCCGCTGGGAGACCTTCGAATATCAGGCCATACAACATGGCAAGAACACCCAGAACGGTCCAGACGATCTCGATCTGCACCACGATCTTCACCTTCTCCCAGACCGGCTGTCGATAGGCGAGCCATGAACTAGCTGCAAATGCCAGCATTGCTGCGCCGACCAGCCTGAACGTCGACGGCTCCACGGTGCGTGCACCCAACATTCCCGTAAGCATGTCGGGGATTAGCAGAAAGCCAGCCCCGAAGACGACAGCCACGACGAAGTGAACAAGGAACGTAATCTTCAGTCCGTACGGTATCTGTTCATCCATTTCATTTCACCTCCGAAATTGTACCTCTCCTTGGCGCTCACGCACGCACAAAGAAAGCCACGCGTAACTAGATTCGTTCAGGATTTCAGACTTTGCATACTGGCTCCAACCTGAACAGATATGGAAGAAAGAGGGGTTGTTAGGGGATTCTTCCCCTAACCCAGGAGCCGATTTTTGTGTGTGTGGGTACCATGGTGCGCACACACACACAAATCAATGGTCTGAGACGTGACGGGCGACGGGTTAGGGAAAGAATCCTACTTGATCCCTCATTTGACGACTGACTCAAAGGGGCCGATCACAATCACTACCAAGAATCCGACGAAATTTAGCGTGATTCAGGCAAAACGAAGAACCCAAGAACCACATGGACCACATGAGAGAGTCCGACGAAACGCGCCAATGACAGAACTCAATCGAAATAATTGTGGAAGTCAGCGATTTCCAGGAAATGTGTTTTGAAAAACGATTAGGCTGGGAGCGGGTCCTCCCAGGTTACTCTCGGTTCTATGCCTTAACGTTAGGCTCGTACGCGAATAGTGTTTCGCTTCTCCAGATGCCATCAGTATGGCCTAGTTGTTCGACGGTAGATTTCATGAGTTGCTCATAATTCTGAGCCTTGGAACTCATGATGATGTCGAACTGACCTGGAATACTCCACGCGTCGTATATGGCTGGTAGGCTCCTCAGCTTCTGTATAACTTCCGGTAATGGCTTATTCACTGATAGGAGGCTGAATCCCCAAACGCCCT
>JBEKGZ010000166.1:0-3040 GCA_050012535.1 Bathyarchaeia archaeon
GAGGCTGGGTCGTATGCTTGGCTGTCGTATCTGGATTGGTTGAAGGGGGATTGGTCCCTGGCCCTTGACGAAGTTGAGAGGGGCCTCGAAATGGCACAAAGGCTTGGCTTCATGAATGACCCGATTCAGCTTGGGGAAGTGTTCAGAGGACTTGTCCGACTAACCATGGGAGATTCAGATCAGGCAGAAAGGTATCTTGAGAATTCCAACGCCAAGCAGAATGCACTGACCGTGCATGTTGTCAACTTCAATTTGGCCCTGGGTAAGGTAAGGTTGGAGCAGGGAAGGGAAGATGAGGCTAGAGCACAGTTCGAAACCTGCATCGAGAGGTTCAAGACGAGTGAATTTGATCTCATATCCCCGCACCAAGTTGAGACGCTACTCCACCTGACGGCAATCTACGCCAAACACGGACAGCTTGATGAAGCTCGTAGGATGTCTCTGTGGGCTAAGCGGCTTGCTCAGACTCTGAAGAGCGATGCAGGTTTGGCGATGGCTTCTCAAGCCGAAGCAGCCGTTCTACTTGCTGGCGGTGACAGGAAGGGAGCAGACGAAGCTTACCTGAAATCTTTAGGTCTGTGGGAGAAGGCTGGTTGGCCATACTATCGCGCCAAGGCACTTGTTGCCTACTCCGAGGCATTAGCGCAGGAGGACCGCGAGGAATCAAGGAAACGATTGGAGCAGGCTGCCGAAATCTTCCGGAAGCTCGGAGCAAAACGGGATCTAGAAAGGGGCGAAGCTAAGCTTTCAGCTCAGACTTAGCAGGCTTTCAGTCGTAGCATCAATGAGTTGACCTGTGACCCCGCAGTCTGTTCGCTGCCTTGCCGACGCTTCCCTCAAGTACTGTGCCGGACGTCAGTTCCTTACCTATCTCGCCTGCGCTCTTGGTTGTGCCTCTGAGCCGCATTATGGATGTTCGGGCGATAACTTTGAACCCGCTAATGGTTGAGAGCCGAGCTATCAGTTCGTCCGCAAGTCCATCCGCGAAGTATTCGTCCTTCGGGTCTGGGCTGATATTCAGGGTGTGAATTTCTCTGTGCAGATCGCAGTCTCTGTCCTGACGACGCCCTGCTGTCGCCGTATGTTCGCCAGCACGGTGTTTTGGAGCCAAGTAAGATCGGCATCTTTCTTCTCAACTAACACCATGATGTCAAATCTTCCGGTCGTTAGGTCTGTACTTGTGACGCCATCTATCTTGCTGAGTGCTATCGCTAATTCCCTAGCCGTTCCAGGATTCGTAATTATGTGGACGCAAGCTCTAATTGGCATGAAATCACCTCTTCAATTTGGGTACTTCTTGTCATCGCGCCCCTCCTCGGCGCTCGTGCAGGCACGAGAAAGCAGAGAACGCCATAGATGCGGTAATGCAATCACAGAAGCCCTTCATAGTAATGGGCTCGTTCGGAATTTCAGGCTTTGGGTAGCCTAAGTGAAGTCACATAGCATAAGCATTAAAGCGCAAAACTGAGCATACGCGCCTAACGACGGACTTCTGAAAGTGAGATCATGAAACCTAGCGGTTCAGATACGAGCGCGATTGTGGAGATGTTGCAGAAGGCACCTCTCTGGTCCGGTCTCACCGAGAAGGAACTGAAGGTCATTGCACGCTCATTCAAGGAGCTCAAGTATGAGAGCGGCGACATCATTGTACGCAAAGGAGAGGCAGGCGTCGGCTTCTATCTCATAGCGGACGGCAGCGTGCAGGTTCGATCGGACGGAAAAGTCCTGTCCAAACTCGGACCCGGTCAGTTCTTTGGCGAGATGTCAATCTTGGACGGTCAGCCAAGGTCGGCAGATGTTGTGGCACTTGAACCGTCAAGGTGCCTTGCCCTGACTTCATGGAGCTTCAAAAGTATTGTATCCAACCATCCAAAGATGGCGCTGAAGCTACTGCAGGAATCCGTTCGTAGACTACAAATGAATGCTCAAGTCCTTAGCCATTAGCAACACGGCTGCTCCTGTAACTCAGCTAGGATACATCTATGATCTGACCGTCGGTAGAGAAGATCGTTCTAGGGAAGATGCGCGTTACCTCGCGCTTCTGTCTGGATGTGAACCTTGGGCTGTGGACTATCACGAGATTTCGCACGCCAGCTCTTTTTGCTGCCCTGGCGGCTTGGGTCGGGGTTGAATGTTTGAGGCGCCTCGCCAACGCAACGTTGGTCTCTGCAGCCTCATGGATGAGGTAGTCGGCTTTCTTTGCGATTTTGTACAGATCGTCATGCATCGTGTCCCCGCTATAGACCAGTGTCGTTCCGTCGATCTCGATTCTGTAGATTGTGTCCGGAGGGGAATGAACACCTCTTGCTTTTGTGCATGTGAACGGAAGACCGCTCAGGTCCGGCAGGAAATTGAGAACCTTGGAGAGATCTGCCCTGGGAAACAGCATGTGGTAGAGGCTGTAGACCAGACTTTTCAGCCCCTTGGGCCCGTAGATCTCTAAGATGCCCCTGTCTTTGTAAAGGAGACATTCTGCGAGAAAAACAAGACCGACCACATGGTCGCCATGTGTGTGGCTGATCAGGACATGATTCACGTCGTTTGGGGAGTAGCCGTTTTGGCGTAGGGCATACACGATTTGGGGAGGGCAATCCAGCAGTATCCGTGTGCTACCATCAATTAAGACACTCGTGGAGCCGCGACCGTCGGAGCAGAAGGAATCGCCAGTTCCGAGCAACACGAGCCTCACTGAATTCCCCCCGCAGATCCTTTACATCTCTCCCGACGATCTGACAGTGTGCGGATAAGAGTTACTCAATAACGGCGTTCACATCGTTGTCCGTGAGAATACTTCCGCGGGCAGCCTCTTCTCACGTTGAGAGTGAAATTATCTTCAGAACTAGCTCTGCAACCTAGTTACTTTGGGCGAACGCTCGGAGAATCTGATGAAGATTGAATTGCTGGTGACCTCGATTTTCGGCTCAATTCCGAGAGTTTCACGTGTTACTGCTTCGTAAACCCGCTTCATATGATTGGAGTACTTCATGCCCAACTCATGTTCAAGGGTAATAGTGTAGTTGCCATCCCTGTCGTCGATCTC
>JBEKGZ010000167.1:0-2918 GCA_050012535.1 Bathyarchaeia archaeon
CAGTATTGACGGCTCGGGTGTAGAAGGCTTGAAGGTACTTGTGACCGGAGGCGCAGGCTTCATCGGCAGCCATCTCGTCGATCGCCTAGTGCACACAGGACACGACGTTATCGTTTTGGACAACTTCTCAACCGGCAAGAAGAGCAACCTCTCGCAATCACTAGGCCGCCCTAACTTACGAATCCTCAAGGCGGACATCCGGAAGATTCCACATTCATTGACGAAGACCATTGGAAGAGTTGACAGGGTCTGCCACCTAGCGGCCGTAACGAGTGTTCAACAATCAGTGCGGGATCCCGTGTTCACGACCAACGTGAACGTAGTTGGCACACTGAACGTTCTTGATGTCGCGAAAGCGTTGAAAGCGCAACGGGTACTGTTTGCATCCTCAGCCGCAGTCTATGGAGCGCCCCGAACGTTTCCGATCTCGGAAGATGCCACTGTATCTCCGATCTCGCCATACGGGGCGTCCAAGCTGGCCTCAGAGCACTATCTCGCGTCGTTCGAAACGAATCATGGAGTTGAAGCAGCATCGCTACGACTGTTTAACGTGTATGGACCAAGACAGACCGCAAACCAATACGCGGGAGTGATTTCGATCTTCGCGAGAAGATCCCTACAGGAAAAGCCGCTTCAGATATATGGCGATGGGTCACAGACCCGCGATTTCGTCTTCGTTTCAGATGTAGTCGATGCCATGATCAACGCCTTGGAGAAGAACCTCAAGAGCGGAGTCTTCAATATCGCCTCAGGACGGGAGATAGCAATCCTCGAACTGGCCGAGAATATCAGGGCAATCACTGGGACACACTCACGCATAGAGTTTCACCCACAACGAAGTGGGGACATAATCAGAAGCGTAGCCGACGTGAGCAGAGCCCGAAACGAGTTGGGATTTGCAGCCAAGACAACCATAGCGAAGGGCTTGTCCGCGACACTTCAATGGTTCAAATGAAAGCACGCGGGCACTCCTAGACGTGGTGCCCCTTGCAAGGGAAAACTTTGATCGGGGTGCAAGCGTTGGACAGAATGGAACTGCTCCTGAGCGGACATAGGCCATCAACGACTACGCTGATCAGCTTCAAGAAACGGGAATCCTCAAAGTCAGGTGACTCGAGGCGACCTTCACCTCCGTAGCATTCCCGGAGATCCAAATCCGTAGCCTCATCCCGCACGATAGAATATGCTGCTGAGGTATTTCACTAAGAGGCAACCGCAACTTCACTCCACACCCAGCCCGACATCACCTCAACCTCGTCCGTCCAACTCAAGTCCCGCAAGTGCTAATTCCTCATAGCGCACATGGGCCTCTCACAGATGGGACGACGCTTCATGCTGGAGACGCGAAATCCAGAACCTGATTCATGGTTTGCAACAATGCTGGCTTGGTCTGTGCCGGCGTCAGTTGCTTTGGCTGCCTTCTTCAGCTGGATCATGCTGATTAACAGTCTACGAGTACCATTCTATCTATACTACGAGCGAACCATCTTCCTAGTCTACACATCAAGATCTCTCGACCCGGTGATCTGGCTCGCATCATCGGGGCTAACGCTCATTCTGGTCGCCGCAGAGGGTCAGGGGCGATCTCGTTGGTTTTGGCCTTCAGTTCTTCTTCTATGGCTTGGGACTGCAGCAGGGGCTCTGGGCACATTAGGAGTGATGTCGCAACAGTTGGCAGCTCTCGGTGCAGTCGCCATTCTCGCCGGTTGCTTTCTAGCCGGAAAGGCAGCGACTAGATCCACAACTCCGAGTCGAGCGCGTTTCGTAATCATCTTCTTGCTGGTGTTGTGTTTGCTGATGCTTCCAGTCGAACTCGGATCCATGGTGTACTATGTTCTGTCCGCGTTCCACACCGGCATCGACATAGGCAGATCTTGGGAGCTGATGGAGATGCAATTTTGGTACACAGCGTTTCCACTCATCCCGTTCCTGTATGCTGCCTTTCTGTTCTCTTGGATCTGGGCACCACTGTTGACCAAGATACTGTGGAAACCAGAGCCAGTGTCAGTCTCTAACGCAGCCGGAAAGCCTGCTGGCGTGAATGGACATAGAGGGTGGCTTGTTGTCACAGGATGCTTCGTCTTGTCGGCAGCGTTCCTTGGCTACTACCCGTACTTCCGCAATCCAGCCTATCCACTGGTTGGGGTGGACATCTACTGGAGGAACGCGCTACCGGCAGAAAGAGTCCTCTCCTCATCTTCCTGGCTGGTTGCCGCCGCGAAAGAACGTCACCCTCTCGTCGTTCTAGGAATTGCATTCGTGAGTAAGCTTTCGGGGCTGGGAGTCGAATCGTTGCTCCGGTTCACATATGTCGGCCTCATCCTAGCGTTCGGTTCTGTGATCTTCATGTTGGTCTTCAGTGCTTCACGAAGCAAGTCAATTGCCTCTATGAGTGCTTTGGTATCCACGGTTTCGGTTTCGACAACCGGTGGCATGTACACTGGAACGGTTGCGGAATGGGTCGCCCTGATTGTTTGGATTATGTCGCTCATATCGTTGGCAATCGCTGGTCACAGACTTCGCCAACAATTCGTGTCCACTCTTTGCTTGACCGTTGGATCCCTTGCCGTTCTTTTCATTCATCCGTGGACTTGGTTCGCTATGATGGTCGGATTGATCGCCTATTGCGCGCTCGTCCTTGTCATTCGACCAAAGAAGTATCTTCGCGAAATTGGTCCAGTCATGCTTGTCATCTTCTTCAACGCCGCGGGTTTGGGGCTAAGCTTGTTTGCGCTCATGAAAGCGCAGGGCTGGAGAGTGGCTGAGGCATTCACGCTAGTGCAGCAGTCTCTGGGGAGCAAGTACTTTGGGTTAGGCAGCTGGGAGATCCTCGTGTTCTTCTCACAAATCTGGAGTCAGTTCCTAAACCCAGTTCTACTGGGGCTTTCGATTCTGGGGGTCGTTGTGCTCGCTCGTAG
>JBEKGZ010000168.1:0-3536 GCA_050012535.1 Bathyarchaeia archaeon
GAGATTCCTGAATCATTCAAGCCCGGCATGAGAGTTGCTGGTAGAATCTACGCTGACAAGACACTCATCGACAAGATGCGAACCGATGCCACACTCGAACAGTGCGCAAACGTCGCAACCTTGCCAGGCATACACAAGTGGTCAATAACGATGCCGGACGGCCATGAAGGCTATGGCTTTCCAATAGGCGGTGTCGCGGCAATGGACTACGACGAGGGCGTCATCAGCCCAGGCGGAGTTGGTTACGACATTAATTGCGGTGTCAGACTCATCCGCACCAACCTTAACGAAGGTGACGTGAGGCCAGTTCTACCAAAGCTACTAGACACGCTGTTCAACAACATACCGTCAGGTCTCGGGAGCCTCGGCAAGATCCGCGTCACACAAGGGGATCTCGACAAAGTCGTCGACGATGGGGTCGAATGGGCAATAGACCACGGCTACGGATGGTCTGAAGACAAGAACCATTGCGAAGAAAACGGATGCATGGAAGCCGCGGATCCGTCCAAAGTTTCCTCAACAGCAAAGAGCCGGGGGCATCGCCAACTTGGAAGTCTTGGGAGCGGAAACCACTTTCTCGAGATCGAGAGAGTGGACCAGATCCTTGACGAACGCGTCGCCAAACACCTGGGAATAGAGCGCGTCGGACAGATACTCGTCCTGGTTCACACTGGAAGCCGAGGATACGGTCACCAAGTGTGCAGCGACTACTTACGAGTCATGGAACGAGCCGTAAGCAAGTATAACATCAACTTGCCCGATCGGCAACTGGCGTGTGCGCCCTCGAAAAGCCCAGAGGCAGAGGATTACCTCCCAGCGATGGCCGCTGCGTGCAATTTCGCTTGGGTAAACAGACAGATGATTACGCAAGACCGCTGACCAACTAGACTTGCATCTAATCTACGACGTATGTCACAACGTTGCAAAAATCGAGAACCATATTGTTGACCAGGAAGGTCACCACCGGAAAGTCATAGTTCACCGGAAAGGCGCAACTCGCGCGTTTCCTCCCGGACACCCTGACATTCCGGCGGAGTACAAAGAGATCGGACAGCCAGTCCTGATTCCTGGCAGTATGGGGACTAGTTCATGGCTGCTCGTCGGAACCGCGAAGAGCATGGAACTGAGCTTTGGCTCCACGGCTCACGGTGCTGGACGGATGATGAGTAGAGCAGCCGCAAAGAGACGATGGAGCCCGCAGGAAGTGAAGAAGGGACTCGCTGACAAGGGCATCTTGATTCGAGCAGCTGAAATGGGAACAGTGACAGAGGAGGCACCGGGAGCCTACAAGGACGTTGATCGCGTAGCAGAGGTCAGCCACCAAGTAGGAATCGCAACCAAAGTATGCCGCCTCACACCGATAGGAGTAACAAAAGGATAGGATCGCCTCCAATCCGAAAGGACCTCGCACGAACAACGATGCTTCTGAGCGGCATAGATCTTGAGTAAACTAATGGTGATAACCAGAGCCAACTTCCTACTGTTGACTGTGGTCATTGTCGCAGCTGGACTGTCCGCCTCCCTTTATGCACATGGAGTCTTCAACCCGTTCGAAGCTTTGCTCGTATTGATTGGAGCTTTGTTAACTCACATGGCGGTGAACGTCTTCAACAATTACTTTGACTACAGATCCAAAATCGACACACGAACAACCAAGACGCCATTCAGCGGCGGCGTCAACATACTAGTGGAAGGCAAGATGAAACCGTCTACTGCCTTAGGCGTTGGCTCCTTGTGCCTCATCGGAGCTGCCGTGATAGGAGCCTACTTCCTGATGCACTCGTTCTATCCTCTGTTTCCCATTCTCCTTTACGGATTAGTCGCGATATGTCTCTACACTCCAGTGCTTGCGAGGGCACCTGCACTCAGCGAGATCGTAGCAGGAACCGGATTTGGATTCATGGGACTAGGAGCGTACGTCGCTCAAGCGAGAGTCGTTGATGCCGCAGGTATTGCGGTCTTCGTTCCTGTCAGCATTCTCGTGGGCTTGCTCCTCTTCTTGAACGAGTTTCCTGATGTTGAAGCAGACAGAGCCGCTGGCAGACGACATGTAGTGATACTGTTTGGAAGGAGAACATCAGCGTGGATCTACGTTGTCTTTCTTGCCGCAACATACGTGTCAGTTCTCCTATCAGTTGCTGTGACAGCGGCCCCGATGGCAGTTCTTGTATCTCTGATCACTATGCCAATCGGATACAAGGCGATGCGCATAGTGCTCAAGAACTATGACCGAGTTCCAGAGCTAGTGCCGGCATTGGGATTGAACGTGACCGTCATCATTTCCACCATTGCGTTGCTCGCAGTGGGATTCCTAATTAGCTTCTACGTCTGATTCTCTGGCAAACTACCGCCATGATGTTCGCGGGTAGCTGCAAAGCGTACTACGTTGATCGTACGAGCCTCCAAAGGAGGATTATGCAAAACGCAGCGAGCAAAATTACTACGCCGACAAGAGAGCGAATAATCCTCGTACCCAAAATCAACATCAAGAGCAGAATTCCGACAGCCAAATAGGGGAACAATGAGCCAGTTCGTGTTTTCATCTGAAGAAGCAGTAGCCCTCCTACAACTGTGATGACGACGACGATCTCCAATGTGCTGAGCATTTTGCATTCCACTTATTTCGATCCACAGCAGCCGGGTACGTTTTCTTTGTTCAGAATAGGTGTTTTCGTGAGGCGACTGAATCGTCGAGCAGCATTTGCACTACAGGAAATCGGGACTAGAGGGTGAGTCGCGTACGAACCTACAGGCCCAATCCTTTAAGAAAGAACTTCTTCTGGCAGTACGGGCAGTATTGGGCGAACCTCGAAATCCACTGCCCACAGTAGCCACATCTGATCGTAGCTGATGCCATCTTAATCCACCAGAGCTAGAATGATGCTCAAGATACTTGCCTGTTCATAGCTAGTTGAATGCCATATTCAGATACGTGAGTCATAGGTTTTCCCTGAATTGTGTCGAAACAACGAAAACCAATTAGACTAATATAGCTAGCATGTGTCGCGGGGCTTTGGTCATGCACAAGCAGGGCGCTGATCTGAAGGAGGACTAATATACGATGACCAAGGCTACTCAGCGATCGATCCTCCGATGGAACTCATAGTTGACGGACCCCTCGGAGTCCTCGGCAAAACAGCATTGGTCACTGAGATTCCATCATTCGATGCTGGACTGGTTGCCTTCTTCTTCGTCTTCCTATTGATGGGCATCATGTACTTCATTCTCAGATCGGACAGAGACAAAGTAATGCCGCAGCTGAGCCCACTTGGACCAAAAGATGTAGCCAAACTTGAGAATCCCCTCTCAACATCAGATGCCGCCTATGTTGGTATCATTACTCTGGTCATCTTGGAACTCGTCTTGGACGTCTTGATAGTGGTGAGCGTGCTTCAAGGGATGGGATCAATTGCGGTCGGAACTATGCTTGCACTCGCAACATTCCTCGCAGCAGCTATTTTGGCAGTCTACAGGAGCACGTTCATGAGTGACTCTTTCACGAGGAAGCCGAGATTGGAACAGGTCGCCGCTAGTCT
>JBEKGZ010000169.1:0-2743 GCA_050012535.1 Bathyarchaeia archaeon
TTATTGCTCCGGTACTGTGAGGTGTGAGAGCTCCCAACAGTAGGAACAAATCAAAACGAGCGCCACCTGTAATGCATGACCAGCCGCGATGGCCCGAAAGTGTTGTTTCCAAAGGACAGTCATCGAGGGGCGTGCATCAGAATGCCCACGGGATTGCCGGCCCCTCAATTCGAGATGCGAATGCTGGAGGTCAAATGGATGGAGAACGGCGTCGTGAAGCAAGCGTGGAATATGCTTCAAGATGTCGGATCTCCTGAACATACGCATTTTTGGCCCAGGATTCCGGAATGGAATCAAAGGATGGGCGGATTCAACTTTCAGATCGAAGCAACGGTACTCAACAAGACTAGCGCAACCTTGAACCTGAAGTTCAGGACGCAGACCTGTTCGAGAGGCACGTATGCGGTCCCGCCCATGCGTAAACCACCATGCGGAGATCTAGTTGAAAGCGGCGCAGCCGCGACAGTTGGACCTTACGGAACGGTTCTATTGCCTGTTTTCCAGCTGCGAATGTGGAGCAAAGACATTGACCAGCACTGTGAGATCGTTGACGCCAACGATCACACGGTCTACAACTGCCTAGTGCCATACTACGACAACCCTACGTATCTCACAGACGACTGGTACATCCCCATCGACGCTTTAGGAACAGTAGGAATCCCGAGCGTCTCGGCTTTTGGAACAGTAGGAGGGCCAAACAAGCCGGAGCCGACGCCGATAAGGCCGATAAGGGAGACAAGGGAATAAACAGCACGAGTGTTGTCTGAGCCCCTGGGCTTTATTTTCAGCGCAAACTCAGGGGACGCAAACGGTAGCACTCAGCAGATTCAATCATCGTAGTCCGCTGTGCCGGCAGCACCCACTGCTACGAACTCAGCGGCATGGAAGAAGTTCAGGAGTGGCCTAGCTGATGAACTGCGTCGATTGCCACAATGGTGTCAATCTGTCAAGCAGGATCATATAGTTCTCCCTGTGAGTTATACATGTCTATGAGGAGTGGGTTGGCTTGACGGTCCAGCTGCCTGAAACCGTGAGGATTCAATTCTGCACCCGGTGTAACACGTTGACCTCCCATCATCGTAACGGCGGCAACTGGTACTGCTCCGTCTGCCGACAACTCTGGTTCTGAAAGGCTCCCTATTTTGAATCCGCCACTTACGGGTGTAATCGTGGTCACGGTCGCGGTTAAGGGGCTCGGCGCTCGACGCGCCTCGCAAGTGATATACACTCAGCTTGGGCAGGTTCATCTCTCCGAGGTTCATGAACCATGCCTACTGTCGCTGAGGAGATCGAATCAAGGACAGATTAGCTGAACAAGAACAGAAGATCTCTCTCCAAGAACCCGCGCAGATTCGACAGGTAAGTCGGCCTCGTCTCCACGGTCAGATTAGACAACCACTTACCAACACACGGCTCTCTAAGAGCACCCTCAAGAGCGGAAATAGGAACCTCCAGCGCCATAGGACCACGCAAACTCAAAAAAGGCGCTCGTAAATAATAACACTTCTCGGAGTTTTTCTCTCTTGAAAGTCGGCATCATGACCCGCGCCCAAGACGCCTGGTGCTCTTCAAGACTCAAGGAGGCGTTCGTTCGCCAGGGCATCGAGCCCGTACCATTTCGTTTCGATGACGTGACCGCGCGAATCGGGGCAGTTCCCGAATTCTCTTTGGGGGAGACTGACATCCTACGCGAATTGTCCGCCATCCTCGTGAGGCCGATTGGAAGGGGATCACTAGATGAAATAATCTTCCAAATGGATGGACTGCACAAGCTTGCCAGACACGGAATGCTGATCATCAATCCACCAGCCGCAATTGAGAAGGCGGTTGACAAGTACTACGCTCTCGCTTTACTCAGCGAGCATGGCATTCCGGTACCAAAGACAGTCGTAACACAAGACGTCGGTGAAGCCATGCGGGCGTACCGGGATTTTGGAGGCGAGGCTGTGATCAAGCCGGTCTTCGGGTCCAGAGGCATCGGGGTTGCCAGGATTCGCGATGAGGACATCGCCGAACGCGTCATGAGAACACTGAGATTCTACAGACATGTCCTGTATGTTCAAGAGTTTATCCGCCACGGAACCCGCGACATTCGAACATTCGTGATCGGAGGAAAGGTTGCGGCAGGCATTTTCAGGGTCTCAAGCTCTTGGAAGACAAATGTGAGCAGAGGGGCAACGCCAAAGAGGTTCCAAGTCGACCCAGAAGTGGAAGCACTCGCCGTGAAGGCGACGGAAACACTAGGATGCAAGATCGCGGGTGTCGACATCATGGAGAGCGAACGGGGTCTGCTTGTGCATGAGGTAAATTCTCAGCCCGGCTGGAAAGGGTTGCAGACTACCACGAATCTACGCATAGCCGACGAGATAGCGAGATTCGTAGTTCAAGAAGCCAAGAAATGATCCAGGTGACATCAACTCGTGAAGGGCAACAGGTAGTCTGTTCCTCCCGCCTCGGGCGAGCCGATCAAGATCCTGTGACTAATCCCAGACGATGAGGTGACACTCTCTAGCTTACCTCTACATGAGACCGTTTCGCCTTCCACAGCCACATCTGCGTACAGCCCTTCGTAACTCACTATCCGATCCACCATCGATACCGCGTGGCTACCCTTCAGGTCCACGTGCTCAACTTGGTACGCGGCAGGCATGAACATGCTCTCTTTGACCCCTGCTATCCTCGCACTGGCATCGATGATTCCGAGTGGCGTATACCGTTCGTCGCCATAGTGTCCTCGGACTTC
>JBEKGZ010000170.1:0-2743 GCA_050012535.1 Bathyarchaeia archaeon
GCCCAAGAGGCAGTTCGACTTGGTATCGATCCTATTGAGGCAATCGACGAAGGCCTTGCGAAGGGTGTTCGCACGATCGGGGACAGGTTTGCCGCAGGCGAAGCCTTCCTAACAGAGCTCGTTATGGCTGGAGAAGCCATGAAAGCAGGAGTTGAAGTTCTCAGACCGGTCATCCTCCAACGTAAGCTTCAGCGAAAGAGCACTGGGATCGTGGTCATCGGCACGGTCCGCGGAGACATCCATGACATTGGAAAGAACATCGTTGCCGTGATGCTGGAGGCAGCCGGTTTCGAGGTAAATGATCTCGGTGTTGATGTAACTTCGGACAAGTTTCTGAACAAGACAAAGGAATCGAAGGCGCAGATAGTTGCCATGTCAGCCTTGCTGACAGTGACGACTCCGGAACAGAAGAATACGGTCCACGCAATCGAGAAAGCTGGGATCCGGAAGAATGGGAAAATAGCGGTAGGCGGGGCTGCAGTTACCCCTGAATGGGCCCGCGAGATCGGAGCGGAAGGCTACAGCGACAACGCCGTCGATGCAGTCGAACTCTTTAAGAAACTGGTGGCTTCGTAGGATCTGAATGTCTAACAGGTCAGCTTGCGGTCAGGCTCTCGTCTCGAAATCCTTGACGATCCGCCTCAGCCCTTCTTTCGTGTGGACTTGCGGCAGAGCAGCAGCAGGTAGTCAAAGGTCGAGCTCAGCAGATTCTCACCATGATAGAGGAAG
Organism: Bathyarchaeia archaeon; assembly: GCA_050012535.1. Lineage (GTDB taxonomy): Archaea > Thermoproteota > Bathyarchaeia > 40CM-2-53-6 > 40CM-2-53-6 > CAVPLU01. The sequence goes on from JBEKGZ010000170.1 coordinate 730, forward strand.
CGCCCAAGAGTATGTCATGGAAAGTGAGAGCGAGGGTGGGGGATGAAGTCCCTTGGTACGAAGTTCCGGAAGCCGACAAAGAGATCGTTAATTAGAGGCTAGAGTCTCCAGATGCCGAATTCCCCTACCGTCTGAGAAGTTTCCACCGGCTCATACCATCTCTTCTTCGAGCCGATCGTTGACCGCATCTTCCAGCCCGTGGTCTTGGGTTCACTCTTGATCCTTTCAAGAAGCTTGGAGATCTTTGAGGTTATGTCGCTCTTCTCGTTCTCGTTCAACTCGGCCATTTCCGAGGTTGCCTTGCGCAGCCCGTTCAGGTTTGTCGTGACAGTATACCAGAATCCCCAGTCTTTCGCGAGGAGCGAGGCCACATAGCGCATATCAATAGTCTCCGGCGCTTGTCCCTCCCCCAAGTCGTGGGCTCTGAGTAGCAGGAGCGTGTCCTTCAGGTCCTTCTCGCTGAATGAGACTATTTGCAATTTCTCAAGCAGTAGATCCACAAGAGAGATTGTGGGTGTATCCATCTCTAGCCTTCCTCTGAAATCAATAGGGTGGTTCGCAGCTAGGAGCTTGTCGAAAAAGACATCAGCGTAGAACCACCCGTCCGGGTGGAAGTATATTTGGCGTTGTGTTGCTGCGGAAGATAGCGTCGTCCGTCTCTTGCGGTAACCGACTGACTCGAAGAACTTGCGCACGTTGTCTCGGAACTTCATGTATGACATGAAATCGAGGTCCGTGTATTCTTGCTCTTTCGGACCCAGCCTGCCCAGCCTCTTTGCAAAATCAGCATGATCGCTGCTGTGCACTCGAATGGCAACGCCCCCAATCAATTTGAGGGGGATCTTCGCTTTTGTTGCCTCATCGACGATCTTCCGTCCCTGTTCCAAGAAAGCTTCCGTTGGGACAACTCCTCCCCATTCGGGAGGCATCTTGATGATTCTCTCTTCGGTCAAGCTGCACTACCCGGACAGAATTCCACACGGAATGGACGTTAAAGCTTTCTGAGGGCATGCTGACGGCAGTGTGATGCCAGTTCCATGTCAGCCAGACGTGAATAGGTAGCTCTTGATCCCCTTCTCTGTTAGGTCGACTAGGAGACCGCGGAGTACCCCTTCCCAGTATTCGCTGCCCGGGTTGAAACACTTGGTTCGACCAATGGATGCTACTCCCTTGGATTCGTGTATGTGACCGTGAAACCCAGCTAGCGGCTGATACTTCTTGATGGCATCGCGTACTGCAATGCTGCCAGCTGGCGCCATGACTATCTGACCTCCAGATAGGACAGACTTCAGTGTCTCGTCGAGTTTCGGTGCGGGGTCGATGACTGTCCCGTACGGAGGACAATGGAGATTGAATATGCAGTTATTCATGTTCTTGACGCCTGCAGCCATCTTGTCGATTCTCTCCGCAAGCTCCGCCTCCTCGAATTCTCTGGGACTCTTCCATGGAGTGTGATTGGTCAATCCGAGGGTAATCATTTCGTGATGCTCGTCCAATTGGACGACCTTCTCTTCAGGATTGACGATGGTCTTCGCCTTGTGTAGGGCCTCATCGACTTCCCACCTGTCGTCGTTTCCAGGCGAGATGAAGCACTTGATTCCGGTCTCGCTCAGACGCTCCTCGACCATCTGAACCCATCTTACCACGGTGTCTACCATCAGTTTTGTGAAGAGTTGGTTCACCTTGTTCTTGTCTGCTTCCAGCGAAGCCATCTCGTTAGGCTCTGTTAGATACGGATAGTAACCCGAGTCTCGTATCGATTTCTCCAGGTCCTGCACCTCAGGCTTCGATTTGCACCGGATGTCCGATCCTGCATATGAGGACAAATATGTGCCGTCAGGCTGCTTGACAATAGGGACGATCATCTTCCCGGTAATGTCTCCCGCAAGCATCACCGCATTCGCTTTGTAGAACTTCCTGCGTTCAGGAACTTCTTGAAACATCTCTCCGATCCGTGAACATCTGTCACGAAGAATACTCGGGTGTTCATCGCATTGCACTAGTCGGCGCGAAC
>JBEKGZ010000171.1:0-2685 GCA_050012535.1 Bathyarchaeia archaeon
CCCAACTCGAATTCGCTGTTCATCGAAGGAACACCTCTATCCCTGGACACCGTATCTGCACCTGAAAGGCGCCCTTCTCATACATTTTGTGACTGCGGCGCGTCCGTCGGTGCTAAGACTCCCATCGCTGCCTCGTGCATTCCTGCGCGGTGTGTTTCCCGTTGGGGCGTGGAGGATGTTAAGAGATGTCTGCAGGTCAATGAGAGGCAGGAGGGGGCCGTTTCAACCCCGACAGCGCACCAAGTTAGCGCACAACTTTGTGGGGTTCGAGCGTGAGCATTCCAAGCGCTACAGTTTTAGCTTCAAGTTACAGTGATTGCAGTAGGAGAACCTGTTTTGGTTAGGCAGGTCGACTATAAGCCGAAGCCTATAGACGGCGATTTCCTCAATAAACCCGAAGAATACCCAGTCACAGGTGAACATGAAGGCCACAAGGTACGGGCCGAGGGGAAGCAACGACTCGACGCCGAAGGGAAGCCCTATCCCACTAGGTTGGGAATACATGGAACACAAGTCGCTGTGGACTGGGAAACATGCGTAGCCGATGGCGTTTGCATGGACGTTTGCCCTGTGGATGTCTTTCAATGGCGCCTGAAACCAGGCGTGAAGGGTACTGGCAATGACCTCTGGCCGCTAAGCAAAGAACTCCACGACAAGTACCGTACCGACAAATCAGATCCGATAAATGAGAAGGATTGCATATTCTGCAGGGCATGTGAAGTCCAATGCCCCGTCCAAGCGATAAAGATCACCGAGCCCTAGCATCAGGAAAACCTGCTAATTCAACCCAGTGAGTTCGCCGATGCACCAATCGCGCTGTCGGACCAAGATGGTGGGTTCAGCTTCAAGAGAGAACTGCGAACTTCTAGTCCACTACTGGCAAACGGACAGACGCCATCTTTGCTGAGGGCTCAGGACCCAGCCTTCTTCTCTTCCTATTCATGAAAAGAGCGAGTGCAACAATCAGCCCTGCCAGTATCATGAGACCTCTGAGCGTGGCACCCAATCCTGGTGAGGTTGCCATACCTAAAAACCCGGTTGCGTCGTATGCCCCGTGGACGAGTGCAGGCACCAAGAGATTTCCACCCGAGAAGTAATAGGTAGCGGCCATTGCAAGAAAAAGCATCAAATTGGAGTACCGTTGAGTACTTGGGCTATGTCTGGTTTGCTGAGTTACAAGGAGTTATTCGACTACTTCAAAAGGGCCCGCGGGAGACTAATCGAAGAGCTTGAGCGTCTACCTATCGAACAGTTCACTATGAGCCGCGGGCTTAGCTTTGAGAGCATAAAGGATGTTCTACTTCATACGGTGATGAACGAGGACACCTGGCTGCATTATAGACTGCCCGGGTTAGGGAACAGCACTACCCGCAGGTTCGAGGAGTTCAGGAACCTAGAGGACATCAAGAAGTATATCGCAGAAGTGGATGCCAAGACAGACAAATTGTTCGCGCGAATCACTAAAGATGATCTAAGAAGACCCATAAAGAGGATCACTCGGGATGGAAGCGAGGAAAGCTTTGAGCTCGAGCAAGTGCTCTACCAACTACCAATAGAAGCCATCTACCACTTCGGCGAAATCTTTGCAGAGTTCTGGAAGATGAACCTCAAGGCTCCGTACTATCCTTACCTAGCCTACTCAGAAGAAAAGAGAAAGCACTAGCGAGACGGACAATTCCTCTTGTGTATCTAGCCTCGTCCCGCGTACAGTTCATCTAATGTTCTGATCCGCGATGAGGCGTCGTCATTCACGTAGCTTGGAGATGACCTGATCCTTGAAGGATTTCATCTCCTCAGTATCTGAGATGTTCAAAGTCACCAGGGATATCCCTAGTCGTCTGTAGTCTTTCATCAAGGCGATAATGTTCTGTGGTCCTGCGGTTTTGCTGACCATTCTTTCTACGTCCGACAGTGATAGTTGTCCTCGAAATCGTATGTTTGCTAGACGTTCTGCCTGGGCTTTGATATTGCTGGGTGACGGATCGATTATTGGGCTATGCCCGGTTGCGATTCTGATTTCTGCTTTCCTCCCGACACGGTTGCTATGTGACTTCAAGACGTCGATTTTGTGTTTGAGCTCGTCGGTTGAGGTTGCGAAGAGATGGCTGATGTCCGCATATTTGGCTGCGATTTTGAGGGTGCGTTTCTCTCCGGAGCCGCCCACGAGTATCGGTATGGATTTCTGGGTCGGCTCAGGGGAATTCAACGTATTGGTCGCAGAGTAGAGCTTGCCCTTGAAAGTGGTATGTTCATTCGTGAACATACTTCGGCAGATCTGAATTGCATCCTCAAGACCGTCAAGCCTAGCCCTTGCAGAGGGAAACCTGCCAAGGTATCCGTCGAACTCCGCTTCATGCCAGCCGGCTCCTATGCCGAAGAGCAGGCGTCCTCCGGAGATTATGTCAACCGTAGTGGCCATTTTCGCGAGCACCGTGGGGTGCCTGTAGTTGACGCAACTTACCAGCGGACCAAGCTTGATGCGACTCGTCACCGCAGCCAATCCAGCCAAGGTCGACCAACTTTCCAACGGATGATTCTGCGAACCTGCCGGGTTGCCCATATTCATGAAATGATCTGTGACAGTGAAGAGGTCGTAATTCAGTCTCTCCGCTGTTTGGCAGAGTCTCTTCATGGTGTCGAAATCTTTGCCTTCCGGTGGCGCGTGTATTCCAAACTCAAGTCCGC
>JBEKGZ010000172.1:0-5380 GCA_050012535.1 Bathyarchaeia archaeon
GCATGCATCAATCGTTCAAAGGAAGAGATATGAATCCTGCAAGATGACAGTCCCGACTGAACTGAAACTCAATCGAGCATATCGAAGGCTAGTCATAGTAATGTCCCAAGACCAAGTGCAAGATATCCCGATTCTCAGGATCCGTCCTAGCAGGCTCCTCTTCCTCAGGCCTCTAGGGCCTCGGGACTTCGCGAAGATAGCTGAGCTGTCAGAGTCCATGAAGGCGGTGGGCCAGTTGGAGCCGATCTTGGTAAGTGAGCAGCTAAGCGACGGCTCATATGAGGTCGTGTTCGGAAATCATAGATTTGAAGCATGTAAGAGGCTGGGCTGGCAGACCATCAGATGCCATGTCAGAACAAGCCTCAATGTGGCGTCTTCTACAGGAGCCGCCCTCGAAGGACTAGTTGGCGTGCGAATCCATCCAGAGCATGTTCCGCTCTTGGCTGTTGTACTCCAGCAAATGGGGTTTACGGATCCAATCTTCCAGGAAAGGAAGAAAGGACAAAGATTTGGGCTGTCAAGACACCTCTCGAGCCTGCTGGAATGGCATGTCCGCGGATTCGCAGACGGAATGTTGGATTCCGAGGTTGAGATCTCACGCAACTGGCTGCAGCATCTTGCAGCAAGGTCAGGCTCATACTTCTCTCCGCTGCTGGGGATACTCGATAGGATTGGGATCCCGTTCAGTGCGGCAGGAGGGATTCCTCCGGACGCAGCATACGTCTACCTGCCTGAGCTGTTCGGGCAAATGATTCCTCTAAAGGTGCCCAGTATAACTCTCTGAGGCGGCCGAGTCGAGAGCTGAGCTCCTAGTTTCGTCCGTATCAGAACCAGGACGGATCAGATAAGATCGGCTCATGTTTGGCATTTGCCGCATGATGGACAGAACATGTCTTCCACGGGCTTTCTTGACCCGCAGAATCTGCAGACTGGAATCAAAGCTCTAAGATAGGCTAATCTTGCGTTGATCTTCACTCTGGCTTCCCGGAATTGCTCGCTGTCAAAGAAAGTCTTGGCGAGCTTGAGTCGCTTGGAGTACAGCGGATGCGTCCGGAATAGCTCTGAGACGGATTCGAGAATGCCAATACTGGAATTCTCAACTTCAATTGGCTTCGGTGATGCCATCCCACGAGACGACCACAGCGCGAGTCTAGTTATGAAAGACTCCACGGTGGCGATGTCGTTCGAGACGAGTAGGCTTCCCCTGTCTGCGGTAACCTCGGATTCCCTGTGCCAAGACAGAAGTGCTAGGCGAACAGGTACTGAAATGATGTTGATGCCTAGTAGCGAAGCTGAAAGCCCGATTCCGCCGCCGAGAATATCCGCTACAGTGTGATAGAGCATGTGACCGCTCTTCACGTGACACAGCTCATGTGCAAGAACCGCGGTCAGTTCACGCGAATCCAGATACTCCAAAGCGCCGGAATGGACGACCACAAAGGGACGCTGTTCGCTCCCAAACGTGAGGGCGTTTGGGTGCTTGTTTTCGATCATGAATATTACGGGCAGGACGTCAACGCATAGCGAAATGGCGCAGCGTCGCATCAGTATGTCCAAGGGATCCGGATACTCGACGACGTGACCTTCGTTCGTCAGCCTTGACAAGAGATCCTTCTCGAGCCTACCAAGTGCTAGGTTCTTCACAAGATAGGGTAGAACTCCCGTAGCCTTGATCATCTCAATGGCGCTTTCGTCTGGTCCGTAGGCATAGTCATCAATAGTGAGATCGTACCTGCTCCTTGGGTGCAGCCTCCTGCGGCAGCCTAGGCAGAACCCCAATTCCTCAGGAGTCTCTGCACCACAGTCCTGACAGCGCAACATCAAAACAGATACGACCTACTAGATTGTGACTCAAGCCTCTAGAGAGGCCACGTCCAAATAAGGAATCGACGCGTCAGGCCGACACTACACGTACTCGCTCCAACTCTTTCCAAACCTGATGTTTTTTTCTATCGCATAGACTCTCAAGAACATGGACGATTCGATAACTCTCGGAAAAAGAGGAAAAAAAAGTCACTTGCCAACAGAATGGCGCTGGGAAGCATCAAGTAGGCGCATTTTCTGCCTGCAAGAGTATCTCCGCAGCCCACTGGGCCACATTTCCGACAACGCTGGGGCACTTGTCTTTGTGGCCGCTGGCCCTTTCGAATTCCTCGTAGTCCTTTGCGTCCCACATATTGAAAGACCGTCCCAGTATCTTCTTCTGCACGTCGCTGCAGATGCAGCTCCCGTACTCTTGTACGAATCGATCATAGAGTTTCTTGGCAAGCTGGTGAGATTTCAGATAGCGTCCATTAGCGAAGTTCTCCCGCGGGCGACCGTGTGTGCAGCACAAAGCCATAACTCCTCCTGACAACGCGCCACATGTCCCGTTTGTGCTGAGGCCGACGCCGCCTGCTAGCGAATGTCCAGCCTTGAAGACCTCATCATCGATCCCTCCAAAGACATCTTGGATCGCAGCGAGAACGCATTGAGGACAGCTCCCGTATTTCTGCTCGTACTCAAAAGCACGAGTGTAAACCTGCTCTAGTAAGTCCTTGTTCCTAGCCTGGGAATCCATCCGGCTGCTGCATGTACTTGGAGTGCGTGACCTAATGGGTTGGCCGTCTCTTCGCATCATATTTCTCATCTCCGCAGCGTCAACGCATGTGTAAGCTGGTGCATCATACCATAAGAGGGATTTTCAGATTTGCTCCCTACTTCTCTCATAATTCACCTCCAATCCAAGTGTACTGACGCTACGATGACCTTTAACGAATACCTGTCGGAGATGCATGTGTGCGCACCGCACGACCCGACGACGATTCAGTCTTCACCGCTCGCATAAGGACAGCACGCAATGAAGCTAGTTCAACTGATTCTCGGTGGGCCTTGCCGAATCCTCTTCCTCATTTCCTTAAGCGAGTTCTTGTTCCCTACATCGTCAATGTTGCGTTCGTTGGGCTACCTCGTGATTACCGCGTAACTTGCGACCGATCTCGTAGCTAGCTACCACAGATCGAAAAGGACCCAGCGCTCGTAAAGGAGCTGTGTGTGCCTAATCCAGGGCTCGAATGGCTTTGCATATGCTGGTGTAGGATTCTGCTGGGACGTCTTTCTCTAACGAGATTAGCACATACCCTTGCTTAAGAGGGACGTACAATACGACATACTTTTCGTATGATACTGCGATATGCTCCAGCTTTCCGCTCCATTTGACCTCTTGTTCAGCCGTTTCAATGAAGTATCGCCCATGATCCTCAAGACCAGTCCTCTCGACAGAGTCTGGCGTATAACTGACTACTCCTTCGCGCATCTTTGAGAATAGAATTTGACCGTCTCGATTCGCTAACCCAGCAAAGCGGATTCCTGGATGAACAGCGAATAGATCTTCAGGCTTCAACTTCTCTCAATCTCAGTAAGCCACTCTAGTGGTTCGCTTGTTTGAGGATTTCAGACTTTGGGTATTCTTTTGTTCCGTCGCAGTTGAGACGCGGAGCGGTGTTGATAGAGGATTCCTTCCGTTACTCGTCAGGCGTCGTCATTCCATTGGTCGCTTCGTTCATTCGTGTGTGTGGGTCTCTTGGTGCGCGCACACACACAAAATCACTCATCTCCCATGACGGTTCAAATTACGATAGAAGGGACGTGGAAGTCCACGTGTATGTTTGATCCTGTTCCCGTTCTCCTAGGAGGATATTGACGTGTAGAGCGCCAGTAGAAGGACCCACCTCCGGAATTGCCCCATTGTTCCGGGAGGTTTTATGATAGTGTGATTATGAGATATCGGTGTGGAGTAGCGAATGAGCACAGAACATGTGGAGAGAATGGCCAAAAGAAACTTGGAGAGAGGAGAACGCTGGCACAAGAAACTTAGTATCAAGGAAATAGTGTTTGGGTTCCAAGACAATTCTATCGCGATTCTGGCTTTGCTTGCCGGCGTTACTGGCGGCTCACTCCAACGTGGTCAGATATTGCTAGCTGGTCTAGCTGCCGTTGTTGCGGGTGCAATCGCTGTAGCTATTGGAAGCTACATCTCTTCCAAATCAGAACTGGAGTATTTTGAAAGCGAGATTAACCGCGAGAGCCGCGAGATCGAAGGCAAGCTACCAGTCGAACGTGAAGAGGTTCGGCAAATCTACATGAAGAAGGCGGCGTTCACGGAGAATGAATTGTCGCTTATCGTGAACCGTATCACGTCCGACAAGAAGGCATGGTTGGACACTATGACTAGGGACGAGCTCGGGCTCGCTAAGGAACGCTTCGTGCATCCGCTGAAGGCAGCTCTGGTAATGATGGGTGCAGAAACAATTGGTGGACTAGTGCCTCTTACACCCTACCTAATCACGCCAAACGTTCAAACCGGTTTCATGGGAGGCATCGTTGTCACCTTTGCGTCCCTATTTGCTATCGGAGTATGGAAGACGACCTTTACGAAGAAGAACAAGCTGAGGTCCGGCCTGGAAATGGTTGTTGCCGGAACCCTCGCAACAGTTGTTCCGTACTTCATAGGTAACTTCCTGTCTTCACTCGCACTGCCCATTTAGCTGCAAAGCGAACTCAATCTTGTGTATGCGCACCAAGAGACCCGACGATGAAACAACAAGAACGAAACGAACGAATGGACGGACGCCAAGTGTCAACCGTCCATGAGAAGAGCTATGAGTTGACAGACGGTCTTTGTCTTCCAGGTGAGCGCGAAGCATGCACAGGAGAAGAGTCAAGCTTCACTATACCGGAATACAGGTTCGCGAACTGGGTAGATCGTTGAGATTCTACCGTTCACTCGGACTAAGGGTCAGCCATCGCGGCACAATGGCCCATGGAGGCAAATGGGTACAAATGAAAGATCTGTCCTCAGGCCAGAAATTGGAATTGAACTGGTATCCGAAAGGAAGCCGCTTCTATGAGAGGTACAAGAACGGGAGCGAACTCGATCACATCGGTTTCATCGTGGACGACGCCGCGAAGTGGTTCAAGCTTCTCATCAAACGGGGTGCAAGACCTGCCGCCAAACCATTTGGAGATGAGTCGGAGACTTTGGCGTACGTGAAGGACCCGGATGGCATCTGGATTGAGCTAATTGGTCGCTATCGTAGTTTGAACCGCAATTTGAACCCTCATGAGAGGAGGGAAGTAGGAGAAGAACAGGAGGGGGGGTTTTTCGTCGTCATCGTCGGATCACTTGGTGCGGGCGTCGTAATTTGAACCGTCGGTTTTGGTTTGATGTGTGTGGGTCGGCTGGTGTGAACGCCCGAATCTGAACCATCATGGACGAGCGGCCTCTATGTCCGTGGTCGAACTTGTATTGCTGGTTCCAGTTTGCGCAGGTTCTCAATCATCTCGTTCACGATTGTGACGAACTTGTCGCTTTCGGATGCTGAGATCCACTCGAGCCTCA
>JBEKGZ010000173.1:0-4577 GCA_050012535.1 Bathyarchaeia archaeon
TCGCCCTGGGATTCTACAACGTCGCCAAGATGGACCCCCACCCTGAGGTGGATTCTCTGTTCGGTGGGGGCTGAGATGTTGTACTCGCGCGCCGCTCTTTGAATGTCGTAGGCGCACCTCACACCGTCCAAAGCGCTGGGAAACTCGACCAGGAAGGCGTCCCCGATGGTCTTGACTTCTCTACCGTTATGCCTGCTGAGGATGGGCCTGATCAACTTCCGCTGTTCCTCAACCAAGGCTAGTGAAAGCGATTCGTTCCTCTGCCCAAGAGCGGTGTAGCCTACCATGTCAGTGAACATTATCGCAGCGAGTCTACGCCCATTGTCTGGCAACCCGGGTCACTAAGCATTCGAGCTCATGCGAACATAAAACCATTTAAGAAGAAAAGACACCGGAACTTGATCCGAATTTTGTGCCAGCACACGGCAACCGTGTTTGGGTTTACTTATTCAGGAAGAGGTCATCCCAGAAGTTCTAACAAAACTCCCTTCTATAACCAAGCGCACACGTAGTCACAAGAACTCACCACAGGCGGGGAAGAGCAAATGAGCGGCGAGCAGAGAAGACTGGCAGCCGTAATGTTCACAGACATCGTCGGATACAGTTCTCTAACTCAGAAGAACGAGCGACTGGCTCTTGAGCTACTTGAGGAGCATAGAAAGATCGTCCGCCCAATAGTCGCCCGCCACAATGGCCGCGAAATAAAGACGATAGGCGACGCATTCCTCATAGAATTTGGAAGCGCTCTTGAAGCAACAGAATGTGCCGTAGAGGTACAGAGAAGCCTTCACGACTATAATCAGGAGTCAAATCCGGCTAGACGGGTTCATATCAGGATCGGAATTCACCTGGGAGACGTGATACAGCGGCAGAATGATGTTCTCGGGGACGCGGTCAACATCGCGTCAAGGGTCGAGCCGTTAGCGGAAGCGGATGGAATCTGCATATCGGAACAGGTCTACGATCAAGTCAGAAACAAGGTCAATTACAGAATTGAGGATCTTGGACCCCATCGATTGAAGAACATAGACTATCCGATTAGCGTGTACAGGATAGTACCCTCTTTGGAGAAGGGCGAAGTGACTCAAGTTGGACCGGACAGGAAGAGAATCGCTGTACTACCCTTCCTGAACATGAGCCCGGACCCAAACGACCAGTATTTCGCGGATGGAATAACCGAGGAAATCATCTCCATCGTCTCAGGGATCAGCGGTCTTAGTGTCATCTCGAGAACGTCGGTGATGGGTTACAAGGGGACGACGAAGAAATTGGGAGAGATCGCAAGAGAGCTCGATGTGGGCTCCATTCTCGAAGGCAGTTTCAGAAAAGCGGGAAACAGGATACGGATCACTACCCAGCTTATCGATGTCGTAGGTGACAAGCACCTATGGGCTCAGAACTACGACAAGAACTTGGACGACATCTTCGCAGTCCAGAGCGAGATAGCGGAGAAGGTGGCAGGGGAGCTAAAGACCAGGCTCCTCGAGTCCGAGAAGAGAACTCTGGAGAAGAAACCGACCGAGAACATTGAGGCGTACACCTGCTTCCTGCGAGGCAGGGAGCTGTATAGGGAGGAGACTGAGGCCTCGCTTAGGCAGGCCCTCAGCCTTTTCGAGAAGGCCATCGAGCTGGATCCCTCGTTCGCGAGAGCGTACGTGGGGATAGCAGAGTGCCACCAATTGCTTGCTACCGCCGGATATGAGCCCCCCGACGTTTGCCTCCCTGCTGTGAAGTCATCACTGGAGCGTGCCATCGACCTCGACCCTGACCTCCCGGAGGCCCACGCGTCGCTCTCGGAGATGTTCTTCAACGTGGACGACTTGCCAGGTATGGAGGCGGAGGCGAGAAGGGCGCTGGATCTAAACCCCAGCCTCCCAGAACCCTATTCTATGCTATCCGAACTGGCCGCACTCAAAGGAGACCCGGCGGAGATGGTCAGACAGAACGAGACAGCCTACCGCCTCGACCCAATTAGGCCCCGGTTCATCTATTATGTCGGGACGGCATACCTCTACACCGGAAGGGAAAGCGAGGCGCTTCAGTTCTGGAAGAAGACCGAGCAGCTGGCCCCGGCGTACACCTGCAGGGGGATGACGGAGTACTACCTAGCCAAGGGGGACCTCGAGAAGGCCAGGGAGTTCCATGCGAAGGCCGAGAAGCTCGAGCCCACCGATCCTCGGATCATGTGGTTGGGCGGGTTCATCGCGGCTATGGAAGGCGACAGAGAGAGAGCCCTGCTCGTAATCAGGAAGATCGAGGACGCCAAGATGGGTCCGATCAGCCTCAATTTCATCGGGTACGTCTACCACGCCCTCGGAGACCTCGACTCCTACTTCGAGTACATGAACAAAGCCCTCGAAGCCCATATGATAATTCCCTCAACCATGATGTACTCGCCCCTCTTCGCCAAGGCAAGGGCCGACCCCCGATACCCGGAACTGGTGGAGAAGAACCGGAAGCAGTGTGGCCTGACGAAATAGAGCCGTCACACCGAGAGATGCACACACTTTTTCACGCTGCTCGTGTCGCTCGCTGATACTTCGTTTCTATTCTTTTTTCAGTTTTTCACGTTGTCTAACATCGTAACACGAACGGCAACGACGTGAACGCATCAGATTTATGGCTAAGCCAAAGATGTCGAAATTGCATAAGCGGAAGAGTAAGACCGTGTTGGTCCACCCCCAATAGACAATCCAGGTCGAATATTCGTACCTGGCGTCCGCCCTCGGTTTTTTGATTTTATTTTCTTTGTGACCGTTGGTCTGTAAAACCTGGTTGAAACTCGCCGACACCATTAATACGGTGAGAGTTTGATATCGCAAGAAGCATCCGAACAGCAAAGGGGTTTGGAAGAGTGTCTTCTGGCCTGCCAGGCTCGAGAGAGGATATACTGCGTCGAGTACAGGACGACGGAAACTACAAACCCATGCGATCTTCTCACGCCTCGCTGATGGGAGGAGACCCCGCCAGCGGCGTACCGTACGTCCTTAAGAGCAAGATTACAGGCGAAGAGTACAACGTCGACTTCCACACGGTTACTATTTGGTGGCTGCTTGACGGCGAACATACGGTCAGCCAAATAGTAGACGAGACTAAGGACAAGTTCGAGACGTCTTACGAGATCGTCCGTGATGCACTATCCTTCCTAGGCGACGAAGGTCTCTTGGCTGGAACAGAGCCTCAGGTTGCTCCGTCGAGGCGTCTGAGGTTCGTTTCAGCGTTTGAGTTGGATCTCACGATCACCTGGGGAAACTCTCAATTCTTCCTGGGTTTAGGGAGATTGGTGAGACAATTCGTGCAAGGTGTTGGGCTCTGGGTTACTCTGATTCTGATTGTCGTAGGCGCGGTACTTCTTGCACCTGGTTTCTTGTCGATTCTCTTCAACAGGGCGAATTTCGAGATCCTAGGCTCGTCGAATGTGGGTTTCTTCTACTACTACCTGCTGCTTTTCCCCATCTTAATTGTTCACGAAATCGCGCATGGGGCTACGTTGGCATACTATGGAGGATTGTGGGACGTGATGCCGGGAGAGGTTGGAACGGGTTTGTACTATTTCGGCCCCATGTTCTATGTGGATACGAGTGACACGTGGGTTCTCCCGAAGAAGATGAGGATAATGGTTTCACTTTCCGGGCCACTATCCACGCTCCTAGCAGGTTCGGTCCTAGTTCTCTCCAATTTGGTCTGGCCGAGTCAGATCCTGAAGATGACGGGTTTCTTCTGTTTCTATTGGACGCTATGGAACTTTGTCCCTCTGATCGAGACGGACGGGTATTATGCGGTAATGGACTTTGCGGATATACCGGACCTGAGAAAGGAGGCTTTCGATCTTCTAAGATCGAAAATCCTTGGAGGCAAGGGACCTGATGAAGAGAGATTTGAACCGAGGAAGAGAGCCTTCCTTGCTTGGTTTGCAGTGCTATCTATTGCATTTGTACTGTTCCTTGCCTACGACACCTATATCATATTCCAGTATATGGCGTCAGACGCACTCAGCGCTCTCGGGAGAATCTTGCAGGCAAGAAGTCCCTACATTGTCGTGGATCTTGCGTCGGTTGCATACTTCGCGTTGATGGCTGTGGGTTTCATCACAATGCCAATTTCACTTCTGAAGCGGAGACGAAAAGAAGCATCGGAAGTATGAAAGATGAGAATGCGTCCCGAGATCCGCTCATTCTTCTGCCTGGCGGACGCAAACATTAAAGGACAAGTAGATTTGAAGTTCGAGGGGTTAGAAAGATGAAACTTCTGGGTTCGGAAAATGACGCCGTTATCGATATGCTCGAGAGGTCGCCTCTATGGTCTGGGATAGGCAAGCAAGACTTCAAGGCAATTGTAAAGATGGCTAAGCAGCATAAGTTTGAGAGCGGAGACACTATCGTCAAGAAGGGAGATGAGGGAACCGGATTCTATCTGGTCTTGGATGGCGCGGTAGAGATTAGATCAAATGGAAACACCATTTCAAGGCTCGGTCCCGGCCAATTCTTTGGGGAAATGTCTGTCGTGGACGCTCAGCCTAGATCAGCTGACGTTGTAGCCGTTGAACCGTCACGAGTTTTGTTTCTTTCCGCTTGGTC
>JBEKGZ010000174.1:0-3923 GCA_050012535.1 Bathyarchaeia archaeon
TTCTCCTCTATTATCTCTGCAAGGCGGGCGGCGAAGCTTGGGTATCCAGCGAAGATCTTGGGCTTCATGCTGAACGCGAAATTGATAGCGTCCTCTTGTTCCACCTCTGTGACGGAGAGAGTCACTCCACCCACTTGGGTGTGCGTTAGCATTCCGTGGATCATGTTGAAACCCGTGAGTGCATTCTCACCGAAGGGCGGGGGTGCAGAGATAGCGAAACCCTTCACACCCTCCGGTATGGGTAGAAGGCTATAGCCCCGGTCTCGAATCTCCATGAAAAGTTCTATGTCTCTCTCACCATAGGGGATCCACTTCGACGTACCTGTCGTGCCGGTCGTGCTGAACCAGTGCAGGACAGCGTCAGAGCACAGGGCTTCTTCCATGGGACCTTCGTTGATGGCGCTTCGAAGCTCTCGACCTGTGATGAAGGGAATCTTGGTGAAATCCTCGTATGTCTCGACCGCTCCAGGATTTATGCCTGCTACTCTCCATCTCTCACGGTACAAGCTGGAGTTGCTCGCTCTTTCGAGTGTCCTGTAATCCCTGAGGTGCTGCATGCTAATGTCTGCTAATTGCTCCAACGGCAGGTGTTTGATGTCGACCGACCTTGAGTTCACGGCACGCCGCAACCAAGCGGCTTTACAAGTTCATTGCGGATTTATGACTTCGCCACAATCGTATCCATGTACTCAAGTCGCATGATGCAGATTACGTTGAGGGGTGATCAGCGCCCATGAGGCCTCACAGAAACTATCGCAATTCATCAAGCTGAAACTGGACTCCGTTGAATTGGATGAGCAGGAATGCTTGGACGCGCTCAGTTGGGCAGTTCAGAACAACACAACTTACTATGACAGCGTCTACGTGAAGGCTTCCGAAAAGATAGGAGCAACTCTCCTGACGGCTGACGACGCACTCTGCGAAATAGCCGCAAAAGAAGTCCCAACGCTCCACTTACGGAATCTCAGAGAAACGTGAATATGTCGTTGACTCTCTCCGCGACTGAAGTCGGGAGATTCATGCTTCCACTCCGATCCTCTGTTGGGTGGGCATTCCGTTGTTGCGGTTCCACCCGCATCCAT
Organism: Bathyarchaeia archaeon; assembly: GCA_050012535.1. Lineage (GTDB taxonomy): Archaea > Thermoproteota > Bathyarchaeia > 40CM-2-53-6 > 40CM-2-53-6 > CAVPLU01. The sequence goes on from JBEKGZ010000174.1 coordinate 1,083, forward strand.
CCCATCGTAGAAGCATACGCCAAGCATTGCTTCCAGAAATCGGGAGCTTGCGCTCGCCCAATTTGGTCACCTTGGTCTTCCTAGGCGAGAGACCCGCACTCTCTGCTCGTTCATGACCACGAACTGGCCCTCCAGTTGGATCCCTGTTGCGACTAGCGCTTTCAGTTTCTGAGCGATTTGTTCGGGCGAACTAGGTCTGAAGCGTAGCAACAATACACCCTCTGCCTTGACATCCGCCTTGAATACTAGGTTCCCGAAGTCTTTGTCGAAGGTCAACAGAATTCTGCCCTGATCCTTGCCAACTCCCAATACCTCAAGGTCTGAGAGACCAGTTGCTACATCGAGCACGGAGACAATGTCAATCCCATGCTCCCTGAGAAGGTCAAGAGCTCGCTTGGGAATATTCTCGTTTGCGAGAAATTTCATAGAGAACACCGCAAGGAAACCCACGAATTCATTCGAACATCTGTCGGAAGGCGATCCAAATCGCTACCTACCCAGTAACGATGGGTCAGATTCTTCCGACTGGGGCACCTGTCAGCGTGCCCGTCAGGCAAGATGAAGAGGCATGTTGGCAACATCCGACACCTCAAAGTTGCAAGCCAACGATTTCAATCGTTGGTAGCTGACGAGCGCCCCTATGCCAACGGGAAGACCCTTTCTTCCTTCAAAACCTCGCTCGCGTAGCGCAGGGCTGCCAATATGTCGTCCCTCTTGAGCTGCGGATAATTCTCCAAGATCGTATCATACGCCCATCCGTTGGCTAGTAGTTCGAGAACGAACTCGACTGCTAGCCTCGTTCCCTTAATTATGGGCTTGCCGGCAAGCACCTTGGGATCTACTGCAATCCGGTCTCTCCAAGCCAACTGGACCACCGTCACTAGGTTCGCCACATATCGGTCGGCTTATTTACGTTTCCGAGTAGACCAGACGAATTGGCTCTCTCCGCGACTGAAGTCGCGGGGATTCATGCTTCCATTATGGTCCTCTGTTGGGTGGGCATTCCGTTGTTGCGGTTCCACCTGCATCCATCCCATCGTAGAAGCATACGCCAAGCATTGCTTCCAGAAGTCGGGAGCTTGTGCTCGCCCAGTTATGGTCATAGAAGGTCGATCTACAGATACTGAAAGACTGGCGATAAGGGTCGGCCACGATGCGGTCACCATAAAACTGAATACGAGAGGCAACCGATATCACTGTGAGAATAGAGATGAGTGAAACCTATCATGTCACCCTGAAGACGGGCGAAGATGGCTGGTACGTTGTACAGTGTCTTGAGATCCCTGCCGCCATCAGCCAAGGGCGAACGAAAGAGGAGGCGCTCACGAACATTCGTGAGGCAATCACGCTCGTCCTTGAGGAGCTGAGATCCAAGGCCGGCGGGGTTGAGACGGTTGAGGTCACCGTCTAGGCTCCCGTTGACCTCTTGGCGTGAGGTCGTCAAGGCCCTCGCGAAGATCGGCTTCTACCCAGCCAGACAACGAGGAAGCCATATTGTACTACGACGAGACGCTAAGCTTACCGCGGAACACTAGCTGCTATCATTCAACAAGCTGGCCTCACGAAGGAAGAATTCCTGAAATTGCTCGGCTGAAACTTCCTTCCTCCTCCTGCGTGCCCTTTGTATCTGAAGAAATGCGGACGCGCCGAGTATCCTAGCGTTCCCGTATCGGCCAAGTGTCAAGAGATTGCGATCACCGGACACGACAAATTGAGCACCAGCTTCCTTAGCGCAAACCAACACATGATTGTCTGAAGGATCCTCTTCATCCCCTCCCCAGCACATTGAGCAATTCAGATGGGCTCCGAATCACGATTTCAGCTTACACACTCCGCGTGGCTCGATCAGCGATATGGGCCGTGCTTGCTTGACGAGTTCAACAATGGCTGCTAACCACTCCTAGGCCGACGGATATTCAAGACCGAATCACAACACACACATGATAGAGCAAGTCCCAACCGAAACCATCTTCGCCGAGCCCAATGACCCGAGGACGAAGGCGCACCTTCTGCCATTTGCATTGAGAACAAACCAGACGAGACCTGAGTCAGTCTCACATGCGCTATTGCGGGTGGTCGCACATCACAACTATAGATTCCGAACGAGCCGGGGGCCAAGGCCGGTCTATCACAGGCCGTGAGGTCGTCGTCTAGCTTTTTCCTCTTATAAGGTCCCTTTCGAATCGCCACTGTACACGTTCCGTCTGGAGAACAGAGCTGAATTGGAGATGCGTTCGGGTCGAGGAAAGGCATGAAAGCGTTACTCCGACGATTCGAGCCTCGCAGCATGCACGCGGTCTTGTCACGCATTCTCATACGCAAGCCTAGGACTACAGAACTCTCCGGTCTGGGTCTTGAACCCGAAGGCCGAGCTAGCTCGCCCCTTCTTCCGAGTCCACGTCCTATCGCATTCTGTATTGACTTCAACTTGGCCTTATGCTCTCGCGCCGGCCTAATCCCCGGGTGACACGATAGTGATGAGTCAGAGTCGTGCGGAGTTCATGGCCAAGTGGGGAATCCACTCCGACCAGGAACTCAAAGACATCATCACAATCCTACACGCAATAATCCGGTCACAGTTCCAGAGGCTCCGACCCAAATGGAGACGAGAATTCGGAGAGGAAACCCTACAGGCGATTGAAAGCCTGCATACTTTCAGGCATATCTGATCGTTTTTAGTTGAGCGCAGTGAGGACGAGCGAGGTCTTGCCCATTCTTGCAGGATTGCCAACGCGTTCCAGTTCGGCTGGCTTGCCCATAGCGCACGTATCTACCAACGTGAATGTCAGCACCCTGCCCGAGACTCTCACACCGTCTTAAAATAGTCAATTAACAAAGGAA
>JBEKGZ010000175.1:0-6513 GCA_050012535.1 Bathyarchaeia archaeon
TCAAACCCTGTTTGGAGGGTATTATGGTCCACATAGCTGACAGACAGTCTTGTCTTCACATTTTGGATCCCAAGTGCCTCCAATTCAAGATAGACCATGGTCCCCGTCGCATCTTGAGTGAGAGTCTGATCTACTCGTATGCCGATCTCCTCACCCGGGGTGGGCACTCCTTCGACACAATGCTTTGCAACTATTTTCTCGACGAGCGTTCCAGTCATCCGAAACCACTGCCGCAGCGAATATCATGCAGTCAAGCAGACTAGTAGAGCGCGGTTCCGAATGTCACAGACCCGCCCAATAAGTGATTCATTCGAGATCGATGGGAGCCGTCTCTGCGTGTTTCGCGGATTTGGGAATGGTGTTGCAGACCTAGACATATCGCTTATACTGCACCAGATGTGCTGAGCTGCGGGTTCAAGCAGCGGAGTCGCCTTGGAGTCACGAAAGCGGATACTCGAAGAGCCTTCTGAAATCGAGACCACGATGAGTTTCGTTGATGGAGCACAGAATCGGCTATTCTACAGAGGGATCGATGTCCGCTCTCTTACGGAGCACAGCAGCTACGAGGAGGTCGCCTACCTTCTCCTCATCGGGCAACTGCCAAATAGGAAGCAACTTGACGAGTTCACACGCACAATGGCGGCTAGTCGAAGGATACCTGCGGGCACGGTCACTCTGATAGGATCACTTCCTCGGTCGGCACTGCCCATGGACGTTCTCAGGACAGCAATCTCAGCAATGGCCATGTTCGACCCCAAGCCTAGGGAGAATCGCAGGGAGGCGCTCTTGGATGTGGCGATTGAGCTGATCACTCAAGCACCGACGATTGTCACTGCTCACGATCATATCCGTAACTCACGTCTGCCGATAGAACCAGACCCAGAGCTCGGGCATGCTGCAAACTTCCTGTACATGCTGAAGGGTGCCAAGCCAGACGAATACGAGGCCAAGGCTCTCGATACCTGTTGGGTCCTCCACGCTGATCACGGCCTGAACCCTTCGACGTTCGCGGCAAGGGTAACTGCTTCAGCCCAGTCGGACATATACGCGGCGCTAACCACGGCCATTGGAACGCTGAAAGGCACAATTCACGGTGGAGCGAATCAGAAAGTCATGGAGATGCTCCTTGAGATTCGCGCCGAGGAGAAGGTGGGTGAATACGTGAAGAACAGTCTGAGACAAGGGAAGAAGATACCTGGATTTGGTCACAGGATCTACAAAGGCGAAGATCCACGGGTCGCGCACCTACGAAGCCTTTCCAAGTCTCTGTGTGAGAGGACGAAGAACACTCATTGGTTTGAGCTTTCGACAAAACTCGAGGAGACTGTCTCTCAGGAAAAAGATCTCCACTCGAATATGGACTTCTACTCGGCCACACTCTACTATGCGCTTGGGATCCCGGTCGACATGCTCACAACGATGTTCGCATGCAGCCGTATGGCTGGCTGGACAGGTCACATAATCGAACAGTATGAACTGAACAGGCTGATACGTCCTTTGGGAGACTACGTTGGCGACCTCAGCGTGGAATATGTTCCTATCGAGAAGAGGCGATAGGTTGTACGAGCGGAACGGGCCGAGAGATCCCGAGGCATGCGTCTTGGGAAAGACAGCGTAGACCCGCACGCACTGGTCTCCGATTGTTACGCTTCGTTTTCAAGCATATTGTGTCAGACTGACTGCAGTGAGAAACTGGATACTGGAAAATGCTCCTACCTGAAACCTTCCAAAACCTACGTGACACCCAGCCTGCCCAACCCGAGTATCACGTCACAGTGACACGTTCAAAACATAGGGTGCCACGTCCCCCACCAGAAACCTCCCTTACCTATATCCCCGGTCAGCTGGTGCGGGCTCGTAGTTTGATTTTGTGTGTGTGCTCAGCAGCGTACACACACCAAGCGATAACACAAACTGAGGATGTCCAACCGACGATTCAATGCGACTGCCGCGTCAAATCATTTGACCGATTGTGCTCAATCGGCTCGCGAGTCTGATTTGGACGCGCACAATCCTCTACGGCACTGAATCCTACCAATCGTCCCAATGCACAATGGTGCCGACAGGCTCACGGGGTCCAGGCTTGAACCTCACGCCTTTCGTGTAAGCCACTGGAATCAGCCCTGTCTGCATGACTTCCTCGAAAGGAATACCGAGTAGCTTCGCAGCATCTTCCTCAAAGAACAAGTGAAAGCTGGTGAAGGTTGTGCCGAGACCTCGAGCTCGTGCGGCGAGCATGAAACTCCATGCCGCAGGCACAATTGAACATCACTGCGCAGCCTGGGCAACCGTCGGGAGGCCCTCCGTGCGGCCCTCGATGCACGGAATAACGTGTACTGGTACCTCATGGAGATGTTCAACCAAGTACAGGGCTGAAGCCACAACTCTTCCCTGCGTCGCATTTCGCACAGGGTCGTCGAGGCTCTCGCTGGTCATAGCAGCTGAGTGAGACAGGTACATCTCGGCGCCTTTGCGATAGAGGCTCGCAAGTGCGGCGCGTTTACTGGAGTCGGTCACCACAACGAAATGCCAGTTCTGCCTATTCGACCCAGTAGGAGCCTGCTGAGCAATGGCGACGCATTCCTCTATTACTTCACGTTCGACCGGTCGAGAGAGATCTAGGCGCCTACGTACAGCTCTCGTCGTAGTAAGTAGTTCATCCGGGCTGAGGTTCAATGTACTCGTAAGAGACCACCAAAGGGTCTGATGGCTCCCGATCCCTCTTGAGACTTCCGATGAAAGGCGAATACTCAGTCTCTCTCAATCCGATGCTTCTAATCATGACTTGCGCATGATTAGACGAGACAGCTTTTCATCCGGCTGTGCTCGTCTTCGAGGTAGCTCGGCAAGCTCGACACTAGCCAGTGGAACAGATCCCAATCGAACTAGGGTTCTCTCAAAACTCCCTTGTTCGACATTTCCTGTTTGCTGTTGACATGTTTCGCTCTTTCACTGCAACCCGCCAAAGCAGAGAGTCTGGTCTGTTGGAAAGGAACGCGATTCCCAGAACCAAAGCAAGATGCGCTGGTAGCTTCGAACATCCTCACCTTTGAGGCGATCTCCTACCAGGTAAAGGGCCACTGGACCAGCTCAGGGAGTGTAGGGGCAGTCAAGATTCAGGAAGTCTACGCCGGGGGACCGCCCATACCGGGCGGCAGACTAGCCTAGGCCGCCCCTCTTAGTGTGCTCGTTCAGGACCCGCTGCAGTCTTAGCTTCTCTTGATGACCAGTAGCGCACTCTCTGGTCGTCTGATGCTGTTCATGAGCCGCGAGAGCCTGGCTGTAATTAGGTGCGCGAGTTTCGTCAAGCGTCGGCGTTGCCATATGACCACGTAGGCGTCCAAGACCGCGTACAGGGCGCCTATGATGAATCCAGATTGATTGATGCCGAGTTGGTACGCCACCGAGATGGACAGCATGTCGACGGCTGTGGCCACTAAGTTCTCAGCGAATTCGGTTGAGAGTTCGATCACTCTTTGCGTTGCTCCTGTAGTTTGTTCGTTATGTCTTGGATCTTCTTGGCGGCTTCTTCCAGTGCGTTCTTGGCTTGCTCAGCCGCTTCTTTGGAGTATTGGCGTTTCAGTTCGTGGAACAAGCTTCGCATTTCGTGGCCAAAGTCCCTTGCAGCTTCGCGCAGCTCCTTAGCGTTCTCTCGGTCGAACCCAAACCACATAGGGCCTATGAGGCCTGGGGTCGGTCCGAAGTGTTCTAGACGCCGGTCGAGTTCTTCGCGACTCTTTCCTTCGTCCTCCAGGAATTTCTTGCCTTGCTCCGTCAGTCCGTATCGTCGTATTCCGGGTTCTTGTTGAGTTGCTTCTTTGATGTGGCCTTGGTCCTGCAGCCAGGAAAGCAGCGGGTAGATTGATCCCGGACTGGGCTTCCAGTACCCGTTGGTTTGCTTTTCGATTTCACTCATGATCTCTGAGCCTGACATAGGCTTGTCGCTAAGCATCTTCAACAACTTGTATCGAAGGAACCCTTTCGGAACAACGGCCGTATGTCGCATCCAGTGGCGCATCCAATGTTTGCGCCCGCGTTCGTAGCCCGAACTTGCAGACTCATCTTCTTCATTCATTCCATGTACCTCCTTCATGTCAATCAGCAAGCAACCAAGCCGACCCTTCCTAAGCGAAGCCTGCATGACTCTCCACGGTCTAATGCCATATCAAATGTGAAATTCTCGACCCTACGTAGCTTCAGTGTAATCTAAACGGGAAGTAGTGTTGTTTGGCACACATCCAATCGCCTCCGATGACCAAGGAGGAGATAGAATCATTTCTGAAAGAGGCGCAGATCGCGAGGTTCTGCAGCACCAACAAGGACGGGAGCATACACGCGGCTCCGGTATGGTACAAGTACGAGACCGGGCGGATCATCGTGGTGACGCCCGAAGCCAGCCGCAAGGTCAGAAACGTCAAACGCAACAAGAATGTCACAATGCTGGTTGATATCGAGCAGCCCACAGTCAAAGGCGTCGTGATCTACGGCAAAGCAGAAGTGCAATATCCGGCAACTCGCGAGAAATTCATGTCAGACGCTATCTCGGTGTTTGAGAAGTACATGTCAAAAAACGAAGCCGAGCGCTAGGCCGCGGGATTATTCAAAGTAACTAGAGGCGTAGAGATAGTCGTCACGCCGGAACGTATGGCCTCCTTCGATACAAACAAAAGCGAGACACTCCGCGCTTTGGCCCGAGGACAATATGGCGCTGATCTAAACTCACGGTCGGACGCGGACTCTTCTCGTCGGTCCTATTGTTAACTCCTGCCAGTAGCACGAGTTTGCGATCTGGATGAGTCCATCCTTTTTTACAATAGTCTTAAATCGACTGTGTCTGTCCGTTGCGGTCATAAGTGCTGGTGAAGACGATTTCTCATGAATTGTATCAAAGGGCTCTCAAAGTAATTCCAGGCGGAGTCACGAGAAGTTTCCGTTTCTTCGAGCCATATCCGTTCTATGGGAAGAAAGCCTACGGAAGCAAGCTCGTCGATCAAGAGGATAGAGTATACACGGACTATTGGCAGGCTCATGGCGCGCTCGTGCTCGGACATATGCATCCTGCAATAATCAAAGCGGTAAAGGAACAGCTTGAGCTAGGATTCCATTGGGGCGTCTGCAACGAGTGGGAAGTGAAGCTCGCCGAACAAGTGGTGAAGCTCGTTCCCGGCGTGAAGATGATTACATTCAACAACAGTGGTACCGAAGCCGACATGTATGCAATGAAGCTTGCACGTGCGTACACTAAGCGCGCCAAGATCGGCAAATTCGAAGGCCATTATCATGGAAATTCTGAGGCGCTTTATGTTGCCACCGGTTGGCCGTCAGACGAACCTGACTCCGCAGGTCACGATCCGCTTTCCGCGAAGAATACTGTTGTGCTTCCGTTTCGCGATGCAGATGCGGCCTACAAAGCCATCAAGAAGAAGGAAATGGCCTGTGTAGTAATGGAGCTAGTCACCGGAGGCACCACTATCCCTGAGGAGAAGGAATTCGTCAAGGGACTGAGGGAAGTCTGCGACGATACTGATACACTGCTGATTTTTGATGAGGTCATCACGGGATTCAGACTGGCCCCCGGAGGTGGTCAGGAGGCTTTCGGTGTCATCCCAGATTTGACGGTTTTCGGAAAGGCGATCGGCGGCGGAGAGTTCCCCGTCGGAGCCGTGGGAGGAAGGACGGAGATCATGGAGCTAATGAGCAGTCAGAAGCACCCGAAGAAGTCGGAATGCGTTGCCCAAGGCGGGACATACTCTGGGAATCCGCTTGTGATGCGCGCCGGCTACGAAGCGACCAAAATCTATGAAGAAAGAAAACTCTACGCGCACATTGACAGACTGGGCGCCAAGTTGATGAAAGGGCTTGAGGAGGCCGTCGAGGATACCGGAGCTAATGCTCGTGTGACAGGATACGGGTCCAAGGTGAAGATCCATTTCCCAAAGCGTGGGTCCAAGGTCAACGACATGAAGTCATTGGTGATAAACCGTGACACCGAGATAGAGAAGCGTTACTTTGGGCAGCTGATTTCGAACAGGATATTTGCGCTAACCCAAGGCATGGTGCATTTCTCTATCTCGCTGCCACACACGGAGCAGGAAATCGACGATTTGATCTCCGCAACCCGTAGCTTCCTGAAGTCTGTGCCCAAGTAACACAAGGCGTGCGCCAAAAGTCATCGGAAACCGCTGGTCCTTCGGTCCGAATGTATGCTGTCTGTGATCGGCTGCTTTCAATCCATGTTGGCAACGGCGCTTGCGTCCTAATTCCCAGCCTGGTTTCAATGTGGGGAAGACTCGTCGACACCGTATACGATTATTCTGACTTAGCGTTCTTGTGGCGCTGTCATTGCCTTGCGTAGGTGGCCGGCTCTGAAGATGAGTAAGATGCTCAATGAAAGCGACAGTACCAAGACCCCAGCACTTGTCTCAAGTATTCCCTTCAAGCCTCCTAGGGAGGTTGAGTATCCCCCGAGTAGATTACCGATTGCCATGCCTAGGCTCAGCATCATGCTGTAGA
>JBEKGZ010000176.1:0-2852 GCA_050012535.1 Bathyarchaeia archaeon
TGGAGAACAAGCAAATCGAGACACCCTGCTCAGAATGCTTGATGCAATCAAGCACCGTGGGCACGATGACGTCGGAACTTACGTCGATGACCATGTAGGCATCGGCTGTGACAGGTTGGCCATCGTCGATGTGACAGGCGGCCACCAACCCGCGTCGAACGAGACGGGGACCATTTGGGTAGTCTTGAATGGAGAGATCTACAATCACAGGGAGCTCAGGGTGTTGCTCCAACAGTACGGACACCGATTCAGCTCTCTTTCAGATACTGAGGTTATTGCGCATGCCTATGAAGAGTGGGGAGAGGAAACCTTTGAAAAACTCCAAGGCATGTTCGCCTTTGCTGTCTGGGACAAAAACAAGCACATGATGCTTGTTGCCAGAGATAGAGTCGGGATCAAGCCACTCTACTATGCGCAAGCTGGCGTCACCTTTGCATTTGCATCAGAGGCGAAGGCAATACTCTCTGCCGGCCTTGTCGATACTCCAACAGTCAACGAAGTCGCAGTCACACAACTGCTTCAAGTCGGGTATCTGTTAGCTCCGATGTCGATGCTCAACGAGGTGAAACAACTATGTCCGGCGTCGTACCTGAGGTATGCTGAGGGTCACATTTCGGTCAACGAGTATTGGAAGCCTCCCCCGTATGATCAGAAAGTTCCTTCAGCAGAATCGATTAGGGAAGTGCTGAAAAGCTCCATTGTGCGACAGACTGAGACATCTGATGTTCCGGTCGCCGCGTTCCTGAGCGGTGGATTAGATACAAGTACAGTTGTCGCTTTCGCAAGCAAAGCAAGATCAGAGAGATTGCAGACATTCTGCATGGGCTTTGGTGAACACACTGACGAGTTTTCGGATGCAAAACTAGTCGCAGAAGAATTCGGTACAGACCACCACGAACTTCTGATAGACGCAAGCGATGCGATGCATGTCTTTCCGAGAATGATATGGCACTCCGAAATGCCTAAGGTCAATCTCTATTCCTGGTTCGTTGACGAGGCAGCAAGCAGATTTGGCAAAGTGTGCCTCAGCGGATTAGGCGGCGATGAACTGTTTTGCGGCTATCCAACTAGCTCTCGCTTCAAAAGGGCACGCCAATTCTCTACGATCCGTAAACTACCACTTGCCAAGACATTGGCGACCGCGGCAAGTATGGTTCCGACTGGAAAGGGAAGATACGCGAAAGCCATCACGAGCGAGACACTGGCCTATTCGACCATAATAACCGGTTTTCCGCCTTCAGAAATTCACCGAACGATTCCAGACCAGGTTCGCCCGTACTTTTCTGGCAGCGGCGACTTCTTGCAAAAGGTGATCGGCTGCGAGTTCCACACGAAACTCCCGTACGACTACTTGCTAATAGAAGATGCCATGAGTATGGCTCACACATTAGAGGTAAGAGTCCCTCTTCTCGACGACTTGCTGCTTCAGCTGATGCTTGGTGTTCCTTACGGGTATCAAATGACCATGAACTCGGGGAAACTATTGCTTCGATCAGCCATGAAAGGAATCCTTCCTGAACGTTGCTTTGCGAAACCAAAATGGGGATTCAGTATTGATATCTACTCTTGGTGGAAGAGTGCAGTTAGAGAATATGCAGAAAAGTATCTTCCCGAATCCAAGGTAGTGAAGCAATTTGCAGGTCGATGGCATCAGAAGGTGCTTCAGAAGACAAGGCTGCCGATGAGCCCGTCGAGGACGCGCTGGTACACTATGGCTTGGATGATGCTAGGCCTTGACCTTTGGCATAGGATATTCATTGATGAGCATGGAGAAGAGCCGGAATTCTCATGGTGACCCAGAGACATACGTTCCGAGCTCGATCACCCCATATGCAGCAAAGACGGAGCCTACGCGAATGAGTTACTGGACACTGGTAACAACGCGCAACAGATGTGAAGACCTTGACCGTACCCTAAAGTCAATCTTTGGCCAGGAGCTGCCTCCCGTACGCGTAATCGTTTTCGATGACGGCTCCTCCGACGGCACGAAAGATCTCCTTGAGGCCTACAAGAAGAAGTCCACCACCGTCGTTCGCATTCTCCGCCGCCCTGACTTGGGATATGATATTAAACGTGTGGTCAGGAATTGGAACGAATGTCTTGCTGAGGCGGAACGCGAGAAACTGGATCGTAGTGTGGATTTTACTTTCATCAGTGCAGACGATTGCGTTTATCCATCGCACTATGTGCGAGCTATGGTTGAGCGAATGAATCGTGATCCTCTGCTCGCGGTCGCGAGCGGTACAAGAGGAATTCCTGCACCATTTGATGGGTGGAAACCGCCGGAAGGCTCCGGGCGCCTAGTCAGAAATGACATTCTCAGGTCAGTTGGTTTCCGCTTTCCTGAGAAGAGCGGGTATGAACCTTGGCTAGTATATGAAGCGATGCGGAGAGGACTCAGAGTACAATGCATGAACGAACTCCCCTACGAGCACATTCACCAATTTGGGAAGAGTCACGCATTCGCGGAGTGGGGCTACATGCCTCACATGCTAGGATACCACCCCATCTTCTTTTTCGGAAGATGCCTGCAAAACCTGGTTTCAGGCGCAGTTCCGAGGCGCATCATATTGAACATGCTCGCGAGTTACGATTCCTCGGAAGAACCTTGCAAAAGGGCTCGGGATGAGGACGCCGTATTTTTCGATATTGCAAATGGTCCGTCGCCAAGGCAGCTCGTCGGCGATCTGGGTAGATACGTTATTCTTGGCGTTCGGCGAGTCTCGCCGGTGTTCTTCACGTGGAAGGAAGCTGAGAATTGTCCGGTTCTAGCGTGTGCTCGACCAAAGTTGGAGGGAAAGAACCGGACGCGAGCATTCACACTCTGGCACGGTAATGGCTAACATTTGTCT
>JBEKGZ010000177.1:0-2968 GCA_050012535.1 Bathyarchaeia archaeon
GGTTGGAGTCGCCCTAGGCGCAGTCATAGGCAACGACGCAACCAGAAAGTCTCTCGTTGACAAAGGCAAGAGCTGGATCAACGAGTACCGACAGAACTAACCTGAACACAACAGGCCAATGCACACCCTTTCCTCCTTTTTTGTCATCTCTTACCTGGTTCTGATTGCTCTACGCGTGAGCCTACATCGGGCTATTTGACGACGACGACCCTAATGGGATTTCCAATTCTCTCTTCAAGAATCTTGAGTCCAGTATTCACTTCATCCAGGTACACTCGATGTGTGATTGATGTTGAGAGATCCATAATCCCCGATCCGATGATCTCAATCAGTTGGGCTAGTTCTGATCTGAGATGGTCGTTTACGCCTATGAGTTCCATCTCTTTGCCAATGATGGTCTTGTATGGGGATATGCTGATGTCATCCTGACCTATGCCGACGAGCACCATCCTCCCTCCCTTTCCAACACAACGGATCTCCTGTTCTACCACTTTCGCGGCACCCACGAAGTCCAATACAAGATCCGCAAGCTTCCCTTCCGTCATCGACCGCTCAGCCGGATCCTCAACCGCAGCATTCACGAGTTCGTCGGCTCCGAGCTTCTTTGCTAGCTTCAGTTTCTCGTCAGACGTGTCGACGGCAACGACCTTCCCTGCGTTGAAGATCTTAGCGAGTTGTATTGCCTGTGCGCCAAGCCCGCCCACACCATAGACTACAACAGTATCTCCGGCACGGATTCTGCCTCGCTTCAGCGCGTGATAGGTCGTTGAGGCTGCACATCCGAGTATGCATGCTTGCTCAAATGGAAGGGCGCTGGGCAGTTTCAAGACGTTGGATGCTGGAACCGCTATGTACTCCGCAAATCCCCCATCAACGTCCTTCCCAATCATCTGATATTCTTCACAGAAGTTCTCTCTGTCATTTCTACAGAACGAGCAGTCTCCACAACTTCTTATGTAGTGTACACATACTCGGTCGCCATCCTCTATTCCCCTCACGCGTTCTCCTGTCTTCGATACTAGTCCGGCGATCTCATGGCCTAAGATCAGCGGCAGTTTGGCGACCGGACTCACGCCGTCGCGATAGTTCAAGTCGGAATGGCATATGCCGCTGGCCTTGATGTCGACAAGGACATCATTCGGTCCAACTTCTGGCATTTCCACACTGTCTATCTTCAGCGCCTCTCCTATCCGATGCAGCCTAGCGGCTTTCATTAATACCCCCATTCCCTACCGCAACCGACACGGGAAAACATGCGCGGAGGTTGCTTGAAGAGCCAACGGCAAGGTCAGATTCTTGCGTGTATCCATCATTCAGCCAAGAAGAAATGATGCTCAAGACCAAACTCTCCTGTGTTAGACTTGGTCGGTGGCCTTTCTCTATCGCTTATCTCTGATCTGTCTCGCGGCTTTCTCGACTACTTCTAGAGTGTACTCGATGTCTTCTTTCTCGATGCCTCTATGCGTGACCATCCTGACACGTCCGGTTTCCTGCGCGCCAGCTTTTACGCCGAAATCGAGCATTCTAGTGGTCCATTCACTCGATGTTATTTGTAGACCGCTGATCTCGTAGATGACGATATTCGTTTGAACATGGTCAGGGTCAAGCGAGATCCCGTCGATCTTAGAGAGCCCCCTCGCGAGGAGCTTCGCGTTTTTGTGATCATCTCTGAGGCGATCAACCATCTTCTCGATCGCGATTATTCCGGGGCCGGCGATGATTCCGGCCTGTCTCATACCTCCGCCGAGCATTTTGCGGTATCGTCTAGCGCGGTCGACAAGTTCGCGACTTCCGACCACAAGTGACCCAACCGGAGCGCTCAAGCCCTTGGAGAGACAGAACATCAGCGTGTCCACATAACGCGTTAACTCACGCACATCGATATTCTGCGCGACGGCGGCGTTGAATATCCTCGCTCCGTCCATGTGGACGTTCAGCCTGCGTGTCTTCGCGAATTCACAGAGCGTTTTGATCTGGGACGGTGACCAGACCGTGCCTCCAGCGTAGTTGTGAGTGTTCTCGATGCAGATCAGCTTCGTGGGGGGAAAGTGAATGTTCGGCCGTCTAAGGACAGCCTCTATGTCCTGTGGAGTCATGACACCCATGTGTCCCATAACGAGGCGCGGTACGAGCCCGCCAATCGCAGAGAATGCCCCCACCTCGTGGCTGTACAAGTGAGCGTGAGCTTCGAGTATGACCTCGTCTCCACGCTCAGTCTGACTCATCACACTGACCAGGTTCGCTTGCGTTCCACTCGTCGTTAAGAGAGCGGCTTCCTTGCCCATCTTCTTGGCCGCAAGCTCCTCGAGCCGGTTAACAGTCGGGTCTTCCCGGTAGACGTCGTCGCCGAGTTCGGTGGTTCTGATCGCCTCAAGCATCTCTTCCGTTGGAAGTGTTACTGTGTCGCTTCTCAGGTCGACTATGCGCATGCTAGATCGAGCTCGCTAGAACTAGTTACTGATTGTCGATTTAAGGGGGATAGAAAACGATGGCAGATTAGCCGGCCAGTGCCTCACTCGGCTCTAAATGTGCCCGCCTCTCCGAACGCTGACGGGCATTCAAACGTACTTCGAATTTCTCCGCTAACCCGTCGGTTCCGCTCGTGTGTGTGGTTGAGCCGATGCACAAAGGTGCATGCCGGGGCGCATCGGTTCAACTTGCTGCTAGTCTCGTCCAGATTGAACAGGTCTGTTTGGATTGGCTATTCCCGATAGACGTAGTTTATCGCGCCCGCGATCAGGATCAGAATCGAGCTGGCGATTAGAATTTGAGTCTTGATATCTGAGCCGCTTAGGAGGCTTATGACAAGGAGAATTGCACCGATGACTATTCCGCGCATTCCCGCTTTCGTTGTCATTCGTTTCGATGCGAAACTGTAGCACTCAAGGGCCTCTATCGCACAGATAACACCTACGACTAGGATGATTATCAGAATGAAGCTGATGCCAGGTGTTACCCTGAATGGATA
>JBEKGZ010000178.1:0-2544 GCA_050012535.1 Bathyarchaeia archaeon
TCCTGAATGATCGGGCCACGTGCAGTATTCACAATGACCGCGCCCTTCTTCATCAGCGATATCTCTCTTTTGCCTATCATGCCTCTCGTTTCAGGGGTTAGAGGAGTGTGTATTGTGACGATGTCTGAGCTGGCCAGTAACTCCTCTAGAGGAACGTACTGAAGATTCCACTCTTTTTCCAGATCTTGTCTTCGAATCGCGTCATAGTAGAGGACTTTCATTCCAAAGCATGCTGCTCTTTTTGCTACTTCGGCACCGATCTTTCCAAGGCCGATGATTCCGAGAGTCAGTGGGTAAATGTCAAGGCTGATTGCTGACGCCATTTCAATGTCATATCCTCCTTCTCTGACATGTCTGTTTAGCTGAGGGACTTTTCTGAGCACACTGAGCATTAGTGCAAATGTTTCATCTGCAACTGCCTTCGCAAGCTCAGGAATGGGTGTCCACGTGACGTATATGCCCCTCTGCGTTGCGGCAGCGAGATCAACAGTCTCATAACCGACTCCGATTCTTGCGATTATCTTCAATTTCTTGGCAGAGTCCATGACCCTTGCGGTGTAAGGGTCTATTCCTGCTAGAACCGCCTCCGCATCTGAAAGCTCGGCGATCAGCTCCTCCTCCGTATGAATTCTCCCCAGGATATTCACCTTCAGTTCAATGTCACGAGCCTTGAATGTCTCGGAAAGATCTGTTAGGAACTTGGTCGAATCTCCAAGGCGAAAGGTGAACAAACACTTCTTCGTCATAAGATTCACGCCTACGACCAACCGTCGCGAATCGATATTAGCCTTGTGACAGAACTTAGGGATTGAGTCGTTTTCGTGGATCTACTGTCGATACCTTCCACGGATGCGTACTATTCTCAATCATTCTTGTGAGAACGTGCAGTCGTCATGTGCAGTCTTGGCTTGGTCGCCGCATGTGAAAATACGTCTTAGGAAACAGAGACCAGCTGCCAGGGTGCCGATCGTCAGGACACTTGGCGTCGTGATTGAACCTCCGACTTGTGTGCGGCTCGGGGACCTTCCTCTCTCTCCTCCGGGTCACCGATCCACCGCAGGATTCTTTTGGGAGGTACTCTCTGAGCAGTATCGTCTCAAGCCTTGTCTTGAAGACGGCTGCGAGTTGGCTAGCCTCTGACTTCGAAGTCGCAGCCTAGGTCTTCCGCAATCTCTCTGCACTTGTTAACATCTATGCCTTCGAGGTCTACGACAGTCAACCTCACTTTGGAGAGGTGCTTCCTGCAAGCTCTGGCAAAGTCGAATACGCCCTGATACGAACCGGGTAGAGAAGGCCTGCAGAGCCGTTCATATTTCTCCCGAGTCTCGGCATTGAGGCTTATCGATACATAGTCAATGCCTGCATCACTCAACTCCTCAGCCACCTTCCTGCCCGGATTCCTCAAGTTAGCCAACCCGTCGGTGTCCAAGCGAACCTTCAGATCTGGGTAACTCTGCTTGATTCTCCTGGTCAGACCAAGGACCGTGTCCAATCTGGTAGTAGGTTCGCCAAAGCCACACCAGACGGCTTCCGCATCTGATACCTTCACCTCATCCTGGAACGCGGTCCAGATCTCATCGTCGGTCGGCTCTCGATCGAGCCACAGCCTGTAGCCAGAAAGATCAGGAAAGGAATTCCTGACGCAGAAGCGGCAACTGTTTGAGCATCGGTTGGTGATGTTCAGGTAGATTCTATGAAGTCGAGGGGAGTATCGATAGACAACTGACCCGCCAAGCACGTCCATTTCACCGAAGCCTCATTGAATGCTCCTCATAATAGTTCGAATCCGCAATTAAGGGCACACAATAATTTGAAAAGGAATACTAATTTGTCGTTACACTCGCCGTGCCCTCTATTCGAAACGAACCTTGTCTCGACAATGACGGGGCTGCAGACCAAGCCCTCATCCCCGGTGACGGAACGGTTACGCTGCCTACCTCTCTCTAGAGATGGCGTTCAACTATCAACAAGATCCGATTCGGCCGCCTACAGGGCTAGGCGCTTCATCTGTAAGCTACTCAGAGAAACGGCATGTGCCTTCTGAAACGCGAGCAGACACATCTTCAAAGGAGACGAGTGTCTCGGCTCGGTGCGGCGTATCGAGAAGCGGCGTGTGCCTGGAGCAGTTTGTCCTATAGGAGCGACGGAGTAGACTCGGAAATCAAGAGGTCACTGTCTCGTCATGTCGATGATGGAGAGCTTGGGGGCACCGGAAGGAGTAGTGGCTACGGCGTTACGCTCCGAAAAGAGGCCCCTTAGTTCTTGTCACCTGGAGCCATAGATACGGGCTATGTCGCTGGGTAGTTCTGTCTGTACGTCGTTTCAACTCACATTCACTGCTACAGACAAGTGCTAGCGCAGTCGAAGCGGCAAGGCTCTTAAGCGTCTCTGAACATGCGAAGAGCGGTTTCAGGAAAATGCGGTCTCCGAAATCGATTGGGTCCGTTCCATACACCGACTTTTCGAAGCATGGATTCACGAAAGAGAGACTTCTCAATATGCTTCGAAAGATGATTGAGATTCGAAGGTTTGAGGAACGTGTTG
>JBEKGZ010000179.1:0-3398 GCA_050012535.1 Bathyarchaeia archaeon
TCTCGGTCTCCGGAGCTTTGTGGTGCTCGATCTTGGAGCTGTCTGCTCATGTGTCCTTGTTCCAGTTTGCCCAAAGGATAAATCAAGCGCATTCGATGCTGCGCTTGTATGTGACGGTCATGTCCCATGCAGATCTTACGGGCAGGGTTCTCGTGACTGGGGCGGCAGGATTCATCGGCAGTCATCTCTGTAGGAGACTCCTTTCCGACGGAGCACAGGTTCGAGCTCTGGACAATCTAAGCACGGGTACAGAGGCGAGCATTGCAGACATCATGCATAGCGAGCGCTTCGAATTCACTCTAGGCGACGTTCGAGAACAAAAACAAGTGGAGAGCCTATTGGATGGCTCCACGGCCGTGTTTCACTTGGCTGCGAATCCCGAAGTGAGGGCGGCACTGAGCGATGGGGAGATTGACTTTGAGCAGAATCTCCGAAGCACTCACGTGCTCTTGGAGGCAATGAGAGCAAAGTCTTGGCGTGGCACCCTCATCTTCACTTCAACATCGACTGTTTATGGAGATGCCACACAACTGCCTACGCCGGAGAAATATGGGCCTCTAGTGCCGATCTCGATGTATGGCGCGACCAAGCTGGGTTGCGAGGCTCTCATAACCGCCAACAGTCATCTGCTGGGCTTGAAGGCTTGCATCTTTCGCTTCGCAAACGTAGTCGGACCAGGCAGTGGGCACGGTGTCATACATGATTTTCTGACGAAGCTTAGCCAAAACCCGGCAAGACTCGAAGTTCTAGGCGATGGTACACAGACGAAGTCCTACATCTACATCGAGGACTGTATCGACGCATTCATCCATGCAACAAAGCACGGCGATGAGAACCCAGGAATCTACAACGTGGGCACGGATGATCAGACAGATGTCAAAACGATAGCTAACATCGTTATCCAAGAGATGGGGTTGAGAGATGTTCAGATCGGCTTCAAACCTGGCCCTGAAGGAAGGGGTTGGCCCGGCGACGTGAAGCATATGCTTCTCGACATCTCAAAACTACGCACACTCGGCTGGTCTCCACGGTATCGCAGCACGGACGCCGTACGGAAAGCCACAGAGCAACTGGTCAAGGAAGGCAAACACGAGTCTATCTTCCGCCTATACCATATGCTGCAGCTCACGAGTCGTATCCTATCTTTTGATGAATCCGACTTTGCTAACGAGCTCTTCGCGTGGATCGTCTTTCAGCGGACCGATCTATTTCTCTAGCTCGTGTTTCTATGAATTCCACGAATTTTCGCTCGCTGTATCTTCCGGCTTCTTCTTGTTTCTGCAAGTGTTCCCTGACAGTTGCGAGGAGCTTAGGTATGTCTACAGGTTTGGTTACGTAGCCGTCGGCACCCTTGTTCAGGGCTTCTGTGGCGTTCTGAAGTGACGGGTACCCTGTGACGATTATCTTGACCATCTTGGGTGTCTCTTATGGCTTTGAGGAGTTTTGTTCCTTCCATAGATGTGCTCTCTCGCACGCGAAAAATGATAAAAATCCTTACTACGACTTCGATTGAAGCTTGTACTGGACGGTAATGCTTAATATGCGGCAGGTCCATGCGGCGAGGCTCGACTTGCAAGAGGCGGAGTCTAGGATCGATGATTGAATTTGCCACGTCTTCTGGCTTTCGTAGACATTTTCGTCGAGTCGCCCGCTCTGGACGACGTCGTTCGAGCCCTATCTAGACTGCCTAACGTAGAAGAACTCTACGAAGTAACAGGAGAATTCGACATTGTCACGCTTGTCTCAACAGCGGATATAGAAGAATTCCGAGAACTCTTGAAAAACAAAATTCTGAAGATAAAAGGGGTAAAAAGCACGGTGACATCAATCGTGCTAAGCGCGCCCAAAGGCCCTAGAAACCACGCACGGGCTGCCATTCCTAAAGTGACCTCGCAGTAACGACCACTCCGCTTCTTCATCGAGGTTGGTTTCGTCAATCCACACTATCGAGATGAC
The DNA here is from genome assembly GCA_050012535.1 of Bathyarchaeia archaeon. Lineage (GTDB taxonomy): Archaea > Thermoproteota > Bathyarchaeia > 40CM-2-53-6 > 40CM-2-53-6 > CAVPLU01. The sequence goes on from JBEKGZ010000179.1 coordinate 1,957, forward strand.
TCTGGAAGAGTTCAATGGTGCTGAATCCGATTGATCGATTTCACCCAAGCGTCCGTCATAATTCTAGTCTTGGCATTTGTGCTGGCGCTAGGACGTCTTCTCTCACCATACATTACCGGAGTCTTTACTCGTGCGCCAAGTCGCCTTGACAGAGTCTTGAATCCAGTAGAGAGCTGGATCTGTAGACTCGGAGGCGTCAATCCAAACCACTCAATGGGTTGGAGGGAGTACTTCCTGTCGTTAGTGGTGCTCAACGTTCTCCAAATGGCACTCGCCTTCATGATATTCGTCTTCCAGGGCAGCCTCCCGCTGAATCCTCAAGGGTTCCCAGGTCTAACATGGGACCTTGCCTTCATGCAAGTCATCTCATTCGCAACTAACACCAATCTTCAGCATTACAATGGTGAGAGCACGCTTTCGTATTTGAGCCAAATGGCGGCGGTTCAGTTTCTCCAATTCACTTCAGCCGCGTCCGGGTTATCCGCTGCGGTAGCCTTTGTGAGAGGTTTCAAAACTGGCTCAAAGAACCTGGGCAATTTTCATGTTGACTTCGTGAGGTCTCTGACGCGAGTACTGTTCCCGCTGTGCTTTGTAGCGTCTCTAGTCTTTGTTGGACTCGGTGTCCCCCAGACTCTTAGCGGATACACAATAGTGAAGACGGTGGAGGGTACAACACAGCTAGTCTTGGTCGGCCCTGTTGCTTCGCTGGTCTCTATCATGCAGATTGGCACTAACGGGGGAGGCTATTATGGAGCTAACTCCGCCTATCCGTTCCAGAATCCAAACCCTGCATCGGATGCTCTTGAAATCATCCTAATGCTGCTCATGCCAACAGTTTTGTGCTTCGTATACGGAGAGATGCTGGGAAAGAAGGAGAGCAGACCCATACTCTGGGCCTCATACGCACTTTTCGTAATCGATCTCATTATTGCATTCATCCCCAATCCGGTGTTGGGTTCAGGTATGGAGGTTCGGTTCGGAGGATTCTTCTCATCCTTCTGGACGGTTGTCACAACGGCCGTGACGACGGGCTCAGTCAACGCTTCGCTCTCCGCCATGCACCCACTCGTCATACTCTCGGCTTTCATGGGCATGTTGATTCAGGCCACACCCGGAGGCAAGGGTGTAGGACTGATGTACATGGTCATGTACGTGGTCATCACAGTATTCATCGTCGGACTGATGTCAGGTAGGACACCAGAGTATTTGGGGATGAAGATCAACGCGAGAGATGTCACGCTCGTAATGGTCGCCTTCCTTGTTCACCCGGTTATCATCCTGATTCCAACAGTACTCGCTTATGCAACAGGAGCCGCCAAGGCAATCGGGGTAGCAGGTAACTCGATCGGCTTCACTCAAATCCTCTATGAATTCACAACTGCTGCGGCAAACAACGGCTCTGACTTCCTCGGCGCATCTGCGAATACTCCATTCTTCAACAT
>JBEKGZ010000180.1:0-4140 GCA_050012535.1 Bathyarchaeia archaeon
ATGTAGGTGCAGTTCGTTCAGACGTACTAGGGGAATATTCCTCTGAGTTTCGTTATCTCGGCCATCTTTTCTACAGCCAGCATGTACGCTGCCTCTCTCAAGGTGACCTTGCGTTCTTCAGCGAAATCGTAGATTTGACCAAACGCGCCCGTCATCAGGCCTTTCAACCTTGAGTTGACTTCGCCCTCTGACCATAGGTATGCCTGGATATCTTGAACCCACTCAAAGTACGAAACTATCACGCCACCCGAGTTCGCAAGGATGTCAGGAACGACCTGCACACCTTTCTTTCGCAAAATGTCATCTCCGCCTCTAGTCACTGGCCCATTAGCTCCCTCGACTATTATCTTGGCTCTGACTTCGGATGCATTCAATTCGGTAATCTGGTTTTCAAGCGCGGCTGGGACCATGACATCGCTTTTCATCGACAACAATCGACGGTTTGCCTCTGCCATGTCGGCCACTATCTCGCCACCCGCAAAGCCGCGAATTCCCTTCGTCTTCTCTGTGTGAAGGACGAGGTTTGGAACATCGATCCCTCCAGGATTGAAAATTCCCCCGCTCATGTCGGTGACTCCAACGATTCTACAACCATCCTCATGCAGAAACCTTGCGACGTTCATTCCGACGTTTCCGAAACCCTGAACCGTAACAGTCGTGTCCTTGATGCTCATGTTGAGGCGCTGTAAGATCTCCTCGGCGACATATGCGAGTCCTCTGCCGGTCGCAGTAGCTCTCCCCTTTGATCCTCCGAGTTGTAGAGGCTTCCCTGTGACGACTCCCGGGACCGTGTATCCTCTGAGCATGCTGTATGTGTCCATTATCCACGACATTGTCTGGTAGTCTGTGTTGACGTCTGGGGCAGGGATGTCCTGCTCGGGGCCTATGAGCGGGAGGATCATGTACGTGTAGCGCCTGGTCAAGCGCTCGAGCTCATCCATGGACATCCTCTTTGGGTCGCAGGCAACTCCGCCTTTCGCGCCTCCGAAGGGGATATCCACAACTGCACACTTCAATGCCATTAGGCCAGCGAGCGCTGTTACCTCTTCCAAACTGACATCCGGGTGATATCTGATTCCGCCTTTGCTTGGGCCTTTCACGTAGTTGTACTGCACACGATAACCGGTGAAAATCTCAACTTCTCCATTATCCATCTTGACGGGAAAAGTAACGATAAGGCTCCTCCGAGGCGTTTGCAAGGTCTTGTGAATGCCACGGTCGAGGTTCAGCTTCTTTGCCGCGTCGTCTATTCTGCCAGTCACGTCGTCAAGGAACTTTTGACCCTGCGACATCGAGACATGCCTTCTAATGTGTCAAGACCGGCTCGTGCCAGTATATGAACTCACCACGAAACGAAGCGGCCCCAAACGGTCATGCCTTGGCAAGATGTGGTCGAGTTTGCGGACCGTACTACTACAAATACGAACCTGCGGCAAATGATGCAGTCATGCTCGAATCGATGTTGACTGAGGGCCAACGGAAGCTACGTGACGACGCCCGAGAGTTCGTCCGATCAGTACCACGTCAATTGATCTTGGATATGGATGCTGATCGCGTGCAATATCCGCGTGACTTTGTGCGTGAAGCCGGGCGACGGAATCTCTTGGGCCTGCGCTTTCCGACCAAGTATGGCGGACGAGGACTGGGATGGAAAGACGAGGTTGTCGCCATTGAAGAAGTTGGCGTGCTCGGCACTTCGCTGGCCTGCGCTTACGTAATGCCAAGTATTGTAGGAGAAGCGCTCAATGCATTTGGAACGGATGAGCAAAAGGAGCAGTGGCTCAGGCCTCTTCTAGCTGGCGAGAAGGTAGCGGCCGAAGCTCTCACCGAGCCAAGGGGTGGCTCGGACTTCTTCGGCACAACCACGGAAGCCCGGAGAGAGGGCGATCATTACATCTTGCGAGGCCAGAAACGATTCGTCGTCGGTGCGGCAAAATCTGATTTCTTCCTGGCTTACGCTCGCACTGACCCCAGCGGTCCGGCACACCGGTCAATCAGCGCTTTTCTCGTGGAGCGGGGACCGAGCGTCGAGGCCGAATATCTCTATGGATTGTTAGGGACTCGCGGGGGTGGAACGGGGCGTCTCGTTCTTCGTGATGCTCAAGTTTCTGCTAAGAATCTTGTCGGCAAGGAGAACGGTGCGAGTGAGATATTCTATCGAATGATGATTCCAGAGCGAATGACAAGCGCTGCAGGTGCGATCGGGATGGGTCGAGCTGCGCTTGAAGTGGCGACCCGGTATTCAGATCGGCGCAAAGCGTTTGGAGAGAAGATCCGCAAGTTCGAGGCGATCAGCTTCAAAGTGGCGGACTCTATTACTAAGTTCGCGACCGATAGTGCCTGGCAGGTCATCAATCATGCGATGCAGATTATGGGCGGCATCGGATACACGAGCGTCTATCCAATTGAGCGACTCCTACGTGACGCACGTCTAATCATGATCTGGACAGGCACCAACGAAGTCATGGACCTGATAATCCAACACGAGTACTACCGGGAACTACTCGCCGCTGGACGCCAGACAAGAGACACAGAAGCGGACGCCCAAGAGGCTCATCGGACCCAAGAGAAGGTGTACGAATAATCGCGCCATTGATCGCGGAATTGCGGGTCAAGAGAGCCAGTCTACATAAATAGACACCAGTTGTACACGTCATCTGCAATGACAGTTTGAAGGGGATAAGATCGCAGAACCGATTGAGATCTCAGCTCCATCAGGGTAAGGCTACGTTCGGAGTCACGGTGGGCATAGGACACCCTGAGGTCTCATACGCCCTAGGCAACATCGGCCTAGACTGGATCAATTTCGACATGCAACATGGAGTTCTGGGCGTCGAGACTCTTACTGCAATGATCCAAGCGATGAGTTGCTCTCAGACTGTACCGATTGTCCGAGTGCCGTCGAACGACCTTGCGATTATCAACAACGCTTTGGATTTTGGGGCTTACGGTGTGATCGTTCCGCTGGTGAATTGCCGGGAAGACGCTGAGAAAGCCGTGCGGTCGTCGAGATACCCTCCGAAAGGGACAAGAAGCTGGGCCCAACGCGCCACGCAAGGAGATCCCGACTATGCCGCCACCGCAAACGTGGAGCTAATGGTGATCCCACAGATTGAGACGGATACGTCTCTTCGCAACTTGGAAGAGATAGTCTGCACTGACGGCATCGAAGCGGTCTTCTGCGGTCCATATGATCTTTCAATGTCACTCGGCATCTTCCGCCAATTTGATAGTCCAAAATTCATGAAAGCGCTGGATTCGATCGTCTCCACATGCCGAGCACATGACGTTTTCCCGGGGCTCCTGGCTCCAGTAGGCTCCGTCGAGAGTAACCTTCGACTGGGATTCAAATTGATCTCGCTCGGAGGTGATCTGCCAATGCTCAAAGACGCTGTCTCGAAGGCTCTCGAGGCAGCACGAAACGCGTCTGAGCCATTATCAGTCTGAGGAATGGCTCTCGCCAAAGCTCAGCTCAAACCATCCTGAGATCTAGTCTCTGCGGCTCCGAGAAATCACAGGACGCGTCCTCAGTCTCACTACTAGCTTTATGGCTGCCAAAGTTGGCACAACGACGTAGGAAGCCAAACTGATGCACGCCGCCAAGAAGAAGGCAGCTACGGAGGCCAAGTCTGCATTTCCGGTCAGCCCCAGTACTGCAGTGAATGAGATCTCTGTAGCGTGAACAGTCCATAGCAGAGGCAACAACAACACGCGGAATATCGCCCTCAAGACCGAGCTGGGAGTTATTGCGCGGGCAACTGTGGGACTCCACGAATAGTAGAACGTGTTGAAGACGTCGACAAGCGTCCTGCCAGCACTAGTCGAGCCTATCAACTTGTCACGCACGTAACGCATGTAGGCTACTTCGGGCGCCATCGCCGAACCAAATGCGGCAGTTGCAATGACACAAGTTGGAGTACCGGTTTCGATTGTTGTTTGGGTTGTACCAGTTGCAGCCGCGGGCGCCGCACAAGCTTCCGTGGTTCCTACTTCCTGAGCTGATGCCCCTAGCGTGACATTGAAGGCATCATCTCCGGAGGGTTGTACCCTAAACCCAATTCGCGTACTCTCGTCCCAGCATCCATCATCGTTCAGGACAAGGTTCGCTGACAAGTCGTAGAATGAGAAACTATACTGCTT
>JBEKGZ010000181.1:0-3380 GCA_050012535.1 Bathyarchaeia archaeon
GAGATAGTTGGGATCGGTGACTCCGGAGACGAGACGATCCGCGCCGACAGTCTCTCCGAGCAGATCGTACTCAAACGCCTCAAAGAGATCGGCAATATGGAAGTCATGTCCGAAGAAGCAGGCCACGTCGTCTTCGGTAAACCAGAGTATAGGGTGATCCTTGACCCGCTCGACGGGAGCTCGAACTACAAACGCGGCATCCCACTCTTCACTGTCTCCATTGAAGTCCTAACTTTCCCGGCCCTGGAGCACGTGATGGCGGTGATCTATGAGCCGATGAATCGAAAGATGTTCTCAGCCGAGAAGGGACAAGGTGCATTCATGGACGGCTCTGAGATTCACACCAACCCGGAAAGACCATTCAAAGACTGTCTGTTCGACTTGGATCTCCACACAGCCGCAGACGAGAAGAAATTCACCAAATTCGTTGAAGCGTTCCGCAAATTCGGGCTCGGCCTAAAGAGTTTCCGCAGCGTTGGATCATGTGCGATATCGCTTGCCTACACTGCTTGCGGAACACTCGACGGATTTCTTGACTTTACCAGGAATAGCAGAATGGTCGACATAGCCGCCGGGCTATTGATATTGGAGGAAGCAGGAGGCGTCGCTACCGACATTCGCGGCAACCCGATCACCGAGAAATATGATTCACTAATCGCATGTTCAACCGAGGAGATCAATCGAAAAGTCAGGCAACTACTGCTAGACTAGGTTGACACGAGGCCTTCGTATGTCCGGCAAGAATCCGGAACGAGTCATACGTGCCGAAACTATTGTAGACGCGACCCGCGACGAGGTGTGGGATGCATGGACCACAGAGAAGGGCATCAAGTCCTTTCTGGCTCCGGCCTGCAGTATTGAACTTCGTGTTGATGGTCTTTACGAGATCTACTTTGACCCCGAAGCAGAGCCAAGCCGACGAGGAGGAGAAGGCGTAAGGATTCTGGCGCTTGAGCCTAAGAGGATGTTATCGATTACTTGGAATGCCCCTCCTCACTTGAGTGAGGTTCGAAAGCAGTGGACCCATGTCACCGTGAGGTTTGAGGAGACTCGGAAAGGACAGACGAAGGTGACGTTGACGCATGATGGTTGGGGAGAAGGAAGAGAGTGGGACGATGCCTTCACGTATTTCGCAAGAGCGTGGATTGAAGTCGTTCTTCCCCGGTTGAAGCATAGATTCTCCGTCGGTCCATTAGACTGGAACAATCTCCCAAAACTGAGTTAGAAGCGTCGAGTTGAGATGCGATTCTATCGACGGATTTCGCGTTAGCGAACTGTCCGTAGGCTATATGCTAAACGCCTATGAGCGATGCACGGTCGTTCTGCGCGAAGTGGTGGCTCGCATGCAAACCATAGCAAGGCCAAAACTGTTCGGGTCGCTCATATCTGAAGTGCTGAATCGTGATCTATGCACGTTCTGCGGTGCCTGCGTCGCATCCTGCCCGGTATACATCCTTCAAATGCAAGACGAGAAACCCACAATGAAGGGCAAATGCGAACTCTGCCAAGTATGCTACTACTCATGCTCGGCGGCCGAGTTCCCGAAAGATGATGTCGAACAAGCGATCTTCGGACGGGCGAGAACGGCTGACGAGCAGATCGGCATCTACAAGACCGTAGCGAATGCTCGCTCAAAGAAGCAAGAGATACTCCAGAAGAGCCAGGATGGCGGAGTTGTCACATCGATCCTCGGCTACGCGCTTGAAACCGGAAAGATCGATGCTGCCGTCGTGACAGGCATCGACAAGAAAATGCCATGGAAATCACTCCCAACTGTCGCCGTGGACTATGCTGACGTTCTGGAGGCGGCGGGCACAAAATACACGCCTGCGCCGACGCTCATCGGGCTCATGTCAGCCACGCAAGAGTACGGAAAGGAAAATGTCGCCATCGTAGGTACCCCATGCCAAATCCGATCGTACAGGAAAATGCAAACATCGCTTCTCGGGGCAAAGAAACTTGCGAACACGGTCTCACTTGCGATCGGGCTGTTCTGCATGGAGAGTTACCGTTACGATCAATTCATCGGAGATTACCTGCGAACCAAAGGCGTCGATGTGACCAAGGTCGGCCGTTTTGCGATAAAGAAAGGTAAGTTCAGAGTCACCATCGAAGGGCAAGAGGTTCTGACAGTTCCGATCAAAGAGCTGGACGAGTTTGTGCGGTCAAGCTGCAGAGTCTGCGAGGACTTTACGGCCGAATTCGCGGACATATCAGTCGGCGGTGTGGGCTGTCCGGAGGGATGGTGCACCGTGATCGCACGCACGAAGCAAATAGACGCAGGCAAGTTTGGAATGGAACAGGTGCTCAGAAACTCAGCTAGGAAGAAGACCAGCATCCGAAGTCATCCTGCAGGCGATTTGCAGAAACAAGCATCAGTTCAGATTCAGTCGCCCACGCCATGAATCACACGAAGATCCCGTCCACGTCTAATTCAATCTCGCCTTTCCTTAGCGATATGATCCGTAGATTGAAGGATACTCATCGATCAGTACTAGGTTGAGTCTAAGGACGTTGACGTATGGTTCGCCAACGGCCCATAATGTTCTTTCTACGTTTTCATCGACAGTGTGTTTGAGTTCGTCTGATGGGATTCCAGTTGTTGAATGTATCCTCGAGATTTGAGAATAAGCGTCTTGAAGGGTAATGTCAGGGTCCACGCCGGAGGCTGAATCGTTCCGTGGATGGAAGAACATCGGGGAGGTGAAATTCTGCGCAATCAGGCTGGAGCCTACGTCGCGCCCGTGGAAGTGTATTATCTCTCCGTTTGCCTGAAAGGGTAAGAGAAGTTGCCCAAAGCCTGTCACCACCAGCGGAAAGAGAAGTCCACACAACGCGAGTGAGATGATTGCAAGTCTGACCGTGGGTCCATAATCATGCTTGTTCTCGCTCAATTTGGCAATCTCCTAAACATGAATCGCCAAGAGGGCGATATCTATCAATTTGATTCCGACAAAGGGAACTATCACTCCACCTCCACCATAGATCATTGTATTCTTGAGAAACAGAGTCATCGTGTCCGAAGGTTTGAAGGAGACGCCTTTCATTGCTATTGGGATCAGAAGGGGAATGATGATTGCATTGAATATCAGTGCTGAGAGCACCGCGCTGTGCAACCCGAGCTGAAGAATGTTCAGTGCCTGTAGCTGGGGTACAACTGCAAAAAGGGCAGGCACTATTGCGAAGTATTTCGCAACGTCGTTTGCGATGCTGAAGGTGGTCACTGCTCCGCGCGTCATGAGGAGCTGCTTCCCAAGCATAACGACGTCGATAATTTTGGCTGGGTTGGATTCAAGGTCGACCATGTTGGCAGCTTCCTTTGCTGCTTGAGTACCTGAGTTCATAGCGAGCCCTACGTCGGCAACTGCAAGTGCTGGTGC
>JBEKGZ010000182.1:0-3505 GCA_050012535.1 Bathyarchaeia archaeon
GTGGCGCCTGCGCCATGCGGCGTCCCAACATTTCTCGTGCACTGTCTCGATCAATCGCTTGAGCATACTCTTTCACCTGTGCTGACGACGAAACGTACTGTGTCAATTCAGCGTCGGTAAGAGGGCCCATGCGTGTCGCTGGAGGGATAATTCGCGTGGCGAATGGCGGTGTAGGAACACCGTTGGGGGACAGAACCGTAACAAGGGCCTCCCCAATTCCTAGTGAGGTAAGTGTCTGTTGAATGTCGTAGAAAGGTGTCCTCGGGAACGTATTCGCCGCGGCTCTGAGCGCCTTCTCATCGTCAGGCGTGAAGGCTCGAAGAGCATGCTCCACGCGATGACCTAATTGGCCCAAGATGTTTGGAGGCACATCCTTTGGATTTTGCGTGACGAAGAATATTCCAACGCCCTTAGACCGAATGAGCCTAACTACCTGCTCTATCTCGTCTAGAAATGCTTTGCTTGCGTTCTCGAACAGGAGGTGTGCTTCATCAAAGAAGAAGACCAGTTTCGGTTTGTCAAGATCGCCGACTTCAGGTAGGTCATGATATAGTCTAGCAAGCATCCACAACATGAACGTAGAGAACAGCGCTGGCCTGTCTTGGACGTCTGTTAGTTCCAGGATACTTACTAGTCCGCGTCCATCCCGTTGCTGGATCAAATCTCCGAGATCGAATTCGGGCTCACCGAAGAAAGCCTGCGCACCTTGCTGTTCTAATTGAACCATGTCACGGAGCAGAACGCCAACCGTGGTCGTCGATAGGCCCCCATAATCCTTGAGGTCAGCTTCGCCTTCACCAGTCAGGTATTGAAGTACTGTGCGTAGGTCAGGAAAATCGAGTAGAGGAAGGTTTCTGTCATCGCAATATTTGAAAACCAGGCTAAGCACACTTGCTTGAGTGTCGTTCAGACCCAAGACTTTGGAGAGGAGGATTGGGCCGAACGATGATACAGTAGCGCGAAGTTGTGCACCGCGTGTACCGGTTAGGCTGAGATACTCAACCGGGCATGAAGTCGCTTTCCATGAATAACCGGTTTCTTTGGCACGTTGAGTGATCCGATCATTCTGCGCTCCTGAAACCGCCAAGCCGGATAAATCTCCTTTGAGGTCAGCAAGGAATACTGGCACTCCGGCTGCCGAGAGCTGTTCGGTCATCACCTGAAGCGTCTTAGTCTTACCTGTTCCAGTGGCTCCGGCGACAAGGCCGTGTCTGTTCATCATGCTGAGCGGCACATTGATTATCGGTTCAGGATCACAAGCTTGACCATAAACCACCGCACCAAGAGTAACGGTTTGAGCTTGCGTCGGAAACGCTTGCTTCGCTGCGGCAACTATCTTCTTGTCGACTACGCTCATTATTTGACCTCCCAACTAGATACTGACACTATCAAGCAATCGAGCAATTAGCGCAACTGTCTGGAAACTCTAATAAACTGTAGGTTCCCCCTCTTTTACTGCTGACAAAAAAAAGGTCTCATAGTGTACACACAAAGAAAAGATGGTCAGAACATGGCGCAGCCACAGGTTCGAGGCTGCGGCCTACTTACTTTGGCCCCATCTTCCCCGCGTATTTGGCGATGACGAAGATTACCGATGCCACGATGAGGAAGTCAATTATCACGCCGACAAAGTCGCCCACTGCGAAGTTCATTCCATTCCCTACTGGTAGGCCAAGCACTCCAGCCTTGCCGAGGAAATCCATGAACTCAGCCCACAATCCCTTCGGCGGCGGTGGCGCAGGCTTCGGCGTCACAGCTTCTCTGATCTTCCTTAGCTCTTCCAACATTTGACTATCTGCGGCCATTGAAACCACCTCTACCTCTAGGAATCGTGTTCCGCCGCTAATAACACAGTCTTCCGCGCGCTGTGGATGTGAATTAGACCCAAGAATGTCACGGCTAGTGGAGAGAATGCTCTTATTATCACCTCTGCCCTAATCCTAGACAGAGGGTGAACTAGAATGTCACAGTCTGGTATCGACCTCAGCAAACTCTTCGGTGCCGCAATGAATGCAGTAAATGAGAATCGTAGTGAGCTCAACAGCATGGATGAAGAGAACCATCCCAATCACGGAGACAACGTCTACAACAACTTGGGCGTCATCAAAAACACATTGCAGTCGCAACAAGGTCAGAACCCCTCAGACGCGCTCCGCGCCGCAGCAGAGGCCGTGGCAAAGGACGGAAGAGGAAGCACATCCCAGCACTACGCGCAGGGACTTCAACAAGCCGCGAACCAATTTGAAGGCAAGGGCCGACTAGACCACAACGACGTTGCCTCCCTACTTACTTCAATGCTAGGTGCAGGCGTGCAGCAACCTTCGCAACAAGCAACTGCAGGCGACCCAATCTCAAGCCTACTCAGCCTAGTTGCAAGCCAGCAACCTCAACAAGCCGCGGCCCAACCAGCAGGTACACAGAACCTTGTGAGCAAAGCGGTGCCGGCCGCTATGGAATTCATGCGAGCCAAACAGGCAGGCGCCAGTACGCCCGCTGCCGCCATACAAGCAGCAATGGGCGTTATGAGCAGCAGGAACCCAATGCAAACAGGATCCTCTCGAGGAGCTTCCAACGGGCTGATAGCACAGGGCGTTATGCAAGCCCTAATGTCCAGTCTGGGATAACGCAGTGCTTACCAAGCGACCCACACAATCACTCCTTTCAGGTCCTTCTTTCTTGCCATAGAGGAATCCCCACCAACTCGCTCTCATCCAACGAAGAAAGCCTAGATAACACGCCTTGATGCCCTGATGGTGCAGCCTCATCTACCAAGGCAGAGAAGCTTGCACGGTCTGGTTCTATAGCTGCCGGGGAGGAATGCAATCTACAAGTTAAGATGTCGTATTTCCCAAACAACCCCAGACGTGACGGTGCGCGACAGATCGACGAAGGTCGAGTGTTCAAAGCAAGTCAATGTGAGCAACATGAAAGGATACGTAATCGTTCTTGATCAAGAGACGATGAAGAACACTGATTTCCGGCCCGTGTTGTACACGGCGAAACACAGTCAGCTCGTCCTCATGAGCATTTAAGCCTGGAGAAGAAATAGGTGAAGAGACGCACCAGAATGTCGATCAATTCTTCCGATTCGAAGGAGTAGAAGGAAAGGTGATCATAGACGGCGTAGAACACCATGTCGAGGACGGGAATGGAGTCATCGTACCAGCTGGCGCTAGGCATAATGTGGACAATACCTCCAAGCAGGGGGGGGACCTTAGACTCTATACGATCTACTCTCCGCCTGAACACCAAGACGGGGTAGTCCGTCACACCAAGAGAGAAGCAATTGCGAGTGAGGAGCATTTTGACGGACGAACGACGGAATGGCGATGAATGGCCTACACTGCAATCAAAAGAGAAATGGTGGGGGCTCCAGCCACCATATGTAGGTGCAGTTCGTTCAGACGTACTAGGGGAATATTCCTCTGAGTTTCGTTATCTCGGCCATCTTTTCTACAGCCAGCATGTACGCTGCCTCTCTCAAGGTGACCTTGCGTTCTTCAGC
>JBEKGZ010000183.1:0-2524 GCA_050012535.1 Bathyarchaeia archaeon
AGAGATTACAATGCCCCGATCCATTGTTGAATCGGTCAGGTTGCGACTCTTATGGATGCCTACACGTGTATCGCAACTAAACTGGAGATCCGAGAGTTCAGTTCAAAGAATGTGCCTGCCGACGTGAAGCTGAAAATTCTCGAGGCAGCGAGACTTACCGCGAGTGGAATAAACTCTCAGCATTGGCGGTTCATCCTGGTGCAGGGGCCAGATCAACTCAAACGGCTCGCTGAAGACAGCACCACAGGATCCTGGGTTGAACACTCGAACTTCGCAGTGATAGTGTTGACCAATCCGAAGTATCCGTTTCACCTTATCGACGCAGGCAGGGTGGTTCAGGACATGCAGCTTGCTGCATGGAACTTCGGAGTTGCGTCACGCGTATACACTGGAGTAAATGACGAGTCCATTCGTGGAGATTTCAACATACCGAGAGATATGAATCCGAGTATCATCTCAGGCTTCGGATACCCAGTCAAGAGGATCGTTGGTCGGAAGAACCGTAAACCGTTGAGCGAGATTGTCTTTCTTGGGAAGTATGGCAACCGCTTCGATCCTCAGAGCTTCAAAGCTTGACTTAGCCCACAGAAGGTATAACAACTAGTCCACGTTTCTGCCCGCGGCCCACCCGGTCGAATGCCACTCCCTGACGGGCTCGTCCTCAAGGTGACGTGTGGGAACCGGTCCGTTGCGACGGATTCGACGACGAAGGCGTTGGTTCTTCTTCAGCCAAGCACGAGTTCTTAGCACCGCCAATAATGTTCGTCAGTCTTCACATTTGGAAAGTCGGCACGACATTGACATTCAGATTGGAAGGCTGCACGTCCTTATCGCGGTCTATGATAGTTAGCGTTGTTCTCCTGATTCGGGGGTTGAATTCGAATGGATGCGATCAGTAGAAGGAGATTCATTAGGTATGGTGCCGTATCGGCGATACTCGTAGGACTTGGAGGTGTTTCTGCGTACTTTTTACTGCGTAGACCGGCTCAGCGTCAGCCTCGATACTTGGGCGTTCGAGGTGAACGGGGAGGTTGAGAATCCATTCAAATTAGATTGGAATCAGTTCACGCAGTTACCCAAGACAGTCAGCGTTTCCGAGTTTGACTGCGTAACAGGTTGGACAAGGCTAGACAACAGGTGGGAAGGTGTCCGATTCGGGGAGATCGCAAAATTGGCTCGTCCAACCGCCAAAGCGAAGTATGCAACGATCACATGCTACGGAACGCCTCTCTACACAACTTCGCTCCCGCTCGATTACCTCATGCGCGATAATGTCTTGTTCGCCTACGGGCTCGACGGAAAACCGCTGGAGCCAGAACATGGTGGTCCTCTTCGGCTTGTAGTTCCGGGGAAGTACGGATACAAGAGCGCGAAGTGGGTCAATCAGGTAAGATTCACCGAGACTCAGGAGATCGGCTTTTGGGAGAGCGAAGGATACAGCAACACCGCAGATCCAGCGACGAACGACAGGTACGGATAGTCTGAGTCGCGATGAATCAGCTAAGTTAGCCTAGTGGTTCTCTTGGATCGCAAAGTCGCTCTAACCATGTTCGACCGTGTCGTAGCTTGGTCGCTTTGGGCGCTTTTTCTTCTGATGATGTTGAGTGGTTATATGCTTACGAGAGGTTTCATCGACCGATCTTGGGGATTCCTTGCTCACATGGACCTGGCGATTCCAATCATGGCACTATTCTCGCTGTCCACTTCGCAATCAGGTTAAGATTCATGCTTCTCAGGTGGAAGATGAAAGAAGGTTTGCTCGTCAATCTTGTTCCCATCTTGGTGGGCATCCTGATTTTCCTGCCCATACTCTACTTGGGTCTCTTCTATGGAATCGGCTGATTATTCATAGGCCCTGCGGTGACCTGTCACGCGATCGCAGGTTTTCTACTCTTCACATGATTCGGAAAGTCCTTCAATAGCTAGGAGACGATTCTAGCACAACCGGATCTGGGAGGGACCTGTTGCGTGTTCACCGTACTTTCAACGAAAGCGTGCAATTCCTTAGGTGATCTTGTGGAATATTGGGAGCAGCTTTACGAAGATAGCAAGCAGCATCCAGATTCAGAGTTTCTAGCGCACTTGAAGTGGAAGGGTGGAAAATTCACTGCTGACGACATCAGATATCTGTTTGGCTGGAAATACAGGCCGGTCCCTAGCTGGAACCCTCGCCCCGTCATCAAGCGGCTACGTGAGCTGAACGAGTTGAGGTTCAAGGAAGGTCCTTCTGTAGCCGAATTCGCGCGGTTTTTTTCTAAGGGGGGACTGGTCAAACGCTTCTTCGTATGTCACATCATAAACCCACGCAAGTATCCGGTATGGGATCAGTATGTGCTCAAGGCGCATCTTTTGATCTCTGGTCGTGAGCATGAGGTTGATCAGACAAGTAAGCTAATCCAAGACGAAAGTGAGTACGAATCCTACCGAATCGACTTCAATCACTGGGTCACCCAGGTGCCGAGTAAGACTAAAGATTCCACAGAGTATCCACCATTTCGTAGACTAGACCGCGCCCTGTTTGCGA